>NZ_JBIMKZ010000001.1:0-98910 GCF_051860865.1 Polymorphobacter sp.
CCCCACATCCCATTGATCAGGTCACCCCACCCCCTCATCCGCTTGACCCGGGGCCTTAGGACCGCCCGCACCACCTCCCGGCAGCAGCCAAGCCACCGCCCACCATCACCCAATCCCGAACCCGTCACGGGGTCTGGGGCCCACGGCCCCAGCAGCCGGAGGCCTCTTCTCCCTCCCTGAACACGACCCCATTGACCCCGCCGCCCCCCTCCGGCACTCACCCCCCATGCGTATCCTGTCCCCCCTCCTGCTCGCCGCCGCCGCCGCCATCGCAACCCCGGTCGCCGCCGCTCCGCTGGTCAACGCCGATGCCCGCATCGTCTCGGACTACAGGTTCCGCGGCGTATCGCGCAGCAATGTCCGCCCCGCCGCCCAGGCCAGCATCGATCTCGATGCCGCCGGCTTCCACGCCGGTGTCTTCGCCTCCACGGTGCGGTCCCCGGCCGGTGCCGATGCCGAGCTGACGCTGACCGCCGGCTATGCCCAGCCGCTCGGCCTCGGCACGCTCGATCTCGGTGTGGCGGTGTACACATTTCCCGGCAGCGACAAGCCGTCGACGATCTTCGAGACCCAGGCGATGCTCAGCGGCGCCATCGGCCCGCTCAGCCTCACGGCGGGGGCGGCCTGGGCGCCGCGCCAGTCGGGGCTGGCGACGCAGACCCGGCGCATGTCCAACCTCCATGTCTGGAGTGCGGCGCGGGCGGACATCATCGGCACGCCGCTTTCGCTCAATGCCCGCCTCGGCCATTCGCGCGGCAGCCCCGGGCTGACGGGCGGAGAGGCGCTGGTCGCTCCGGCCCGCGCCTGGGACTGGCGGGTGGGGGCCGATTATTCGCTCGGCCTGTTCACGCTGGGCGCGGCGGTGACGGGCACCGATCTCGGCCGCCAGCGCGCCGAGGCCATCGGCCTCGCCACCCCGAACGGCCGCAACCGCGCCGGCACCGGCGTCCTCGTCAGCCTCTCGGCGGGCTTCTGACCGGTTTATTCCGGCAATCGGGCGGCCGTTAACCAACGCTGCAAGGCTATGCGCTACGGTGACCTCGCAGGCGGGGGCCAAGCAGCAGGACGTCTTCGCATGCGCAAGCTCGTGGCTGAATGGAATTACAATGCCGTTGCGCGGCAGGGCATTGCGGCCGCGTCGCCGCTGCTCAATCTCGGCTCGTCCACGGGCGAGTTCCGCGAGGTCAAGAAGCCCCAGCTCAACCAGATCATGTTCGGCCCGCTGGCCCGTGATGGCTTCGAGGTCGTCCATGCCGACATGAAGAACGCCGACGGGGTCGATCTCGTCGGCGACATCTTCGATCCCGCCTATGCGGCGGCGCTGCGGGCGCGCGGTTTCCGCTCGGTCCTCGCCTCGAGCATCCTCGAGCATGTCGAGGACCCGGCGGCGTTCGTCCGGGCCTGTGAGGACATCGTCGGCCCCGGCGGCTTCGTGTTCATGACCGTGCCGCACAAATATCCTTATCATGCCGATCCGATCGACACGATGTTCCGTCCCGATGTCGAGGAATTGACGGCGCTGTTCACCCGCTCCGATCTGATCGAGGGCCGGCTGGTCACCGAGAAGGGGATGTGGGCGGACGTGCTGGCCGGCGGCCCGCGCGCCATGGCGATGCTGCCGGTCAAGGCCGCCTGGCGGCTGGCGCGCTTCCGAATCGCGCCCGGCGTCGCCCGCACCGAGGCGGCGCGGCTCAAATGGTTCTGGCGCCCCTATGTCATCACCTGCGCCGTCTACCAGGTCCGCGGATCGGCCTGAGAGCGCCCAGGAGCGCCCGGAAACACTCGCCCAGACGGGTCGAATCCGCACAGTTGCTTTCCCTGTCCCGATCCCTAATGTCCCCGGCTTTCCCATTGGGGGCGAGAGCGTGCAGCAACCGTTGGTTGGCATCATCATGGGGTCGACGTCGGACTGGTCGACGATGACGCACGCGGCGGAAACGCTGGCGGCGCTGGACATCCCCCATGAGGTCAAGGTGGTCAGCGCCCACCGCACCCCGCAGCGGCTCTATGACTATGCCGGCAGCGCTGCGGATCGCGGCCTGCGCGCCATCATTGCCGGTGCCGGCGGCGCCGCGCATCTGCCAGGCATGGCGGCGGCGCTGACCTGGCTGCCGGTGTTCGGCGTGCCGGTCGAATCGAAGGCGCTGTCGGGCATGGACAGCCTGCTGTCCATCGTCCAGATGCCGGCCGGCATTCCGGTCGGCACGCTGGCGATCGGCAAGGCCGGCGCCATCAATGCCGCGCTGCTCGCCGCCGCCCAGCTCGCCACCACCGACGCGGCACTCGCGACCCGGCTCCAGGCCTGGCGCCAACGCCAGACCGACAGCGTCCCCGATGCCCCAGACGATCGCCTGAGCTGAGATGCCCACACCGGACATGGTTGCCGCGCACGCCTCTGCCGTGATTGCACCGGGTGCTACCATCGGCATCCTCGGCGGCGGTCAGCTCGGCCGCATGCTGGCGCTGGCGGCCGCCAACATGGGCTATCGCTGCCACATCTTCGCGCCGGAGGCCGATCCCCCGGCCGCCGATGTCTCGGCCCGCGTCACCCGCGCCGACTATACCGACCGCGAGGCGCTGGCCCGCTTCGCCGCCGAGATCGATGTCGCCACCTTCGAATTCGAGAATGTCGACACCGCCGCAGTGCGCTACCTGTCGACATTGGTGCCGGTCCGCCCCGGCGCCCGCAGCCTCGAAGTGGCGCAGGACCGGCTCGCCGAAAAGCAGTTCGTCGAGGCGCTGGGCGGCCGTCCGGCTCCGTTCCGCACCGTCGCCAGCCAGGAGGAACTGGTCGAGGCGGTCACCGCGCTCGGCCTGCCCGCCATCCTCAAGACCCGCCGCATGGGCTATGACGGCAAGGGCCAGGTCCGCCTCAACACGCCGGCTGATGTCGACACGGCACTGGCCGCCATCGGCCACCAGCCGGCGGTCCTGGAGGGATTCGTCACCTTCGCCCATGAGTTCAGCATCCTGCTGGCGCGCGGCGTCGATGGCCGGGTCTGCCTGTGGCCGGTGCCGGAAAACCGCCATGTCGCCGGCGTCCTCGCCACCAGCACGGTCCCGGCGCCGCCGATGGTCCGCGCCCAGGCCGAGGCCGCCGGCACGCTCGCTGCTAGCGTTGCCGAGGCGCTCGGCCATGTCGGCGTGCTGGCGCTGGAGTTCTTCGCCTGCGAAGACGGCCCGCGCTTCAACGAGATGGCGCCGCGCGTCCACAACAGCGGCCACTGGACGATCGAGGGCGCCCGTGCCTCGCAGTTCGAGAACCATATCCGCGCCGTCTGCGGCCTGCCGCTCGGCGCCCCCGATCTCACCGCGCCGGCGATCCGCATGCAGAATTTGCTCGGCGAGGAAGTCCATGACTGGGCCCGCCTGCTCGCCGACCCGGCCGCCCATCTCCATCTCTACGGCAAGGCCACCGTCCAGCCCGGCCGCAAGATGGGCCATGTTACCTGGCTAGACCTCGCATGACCCCCGAGACCAGCCGCCGCGCGCTGACCTTCATCTTCATCACCGTGCTGATCGACGCGATCGGCTTCGGCATCATCATCCCGGTGATGCCCGGCCTGATCACCAGCCTCACCGGCAAGGGCCTTGCCGAGGCCGCCGAGATCAGCGGCATGATCATGTTCCTCTATGCCGTCACTCAGTTCATCTGCGGCCCGGTCATCGGCGGCCTGTCGGACCGCTTCGGCCGCCGCCCGGTGCTGCTCGCCAGCCTCACCGCCTTCGGCATCGATTATCTGGTGATGGCCATCGCCCCGGACCTGTTCTGGCTGGTCATCGCCCGCTTCTTCGCCGGCATCACCGGCGCCAGCTTCAGCACCGCCTATGCCTATATCGCCGACATCTCGCCGCCGGAAAAACGCGGCCCCAATTTCGGCCTGATCGGCATGGCCTTCGGCTTCGGCTTCATCCTCGGGCCGGCGCTCGGTGGCATCGTCGCCCAATGGGGGGACCGGATTCCTTTCCTCGTCGCCGCCGGCCTGGCCTTCGCCAATGCGCTCTACGGCTTCCTGATCCTGCCCGAGAGCCTGGCGCCGGAAAACCGCCGCCGGTTCGACTGGCGCCGCGCCAACCCGGTCGGCTCGCTGGTCCGCTTCCGCAATGCCCATCCGATGGTGCTGATGCTCGGTCTCACCGTGCTGGTCTGGACGATCGGCTACCAGTCGCTGTTCAGCACCTGGAATTATTTCACCAGCCTGCGCTTCGGCTGGACGCCGGACCAGGTCGGCTGGAGCCTGGCATTCACCGGCCTTGTCGGCGCCCTCGTCCAGGGCGTCCTCTCCCGCAAGCTGATCCCGCGCTACGGCGCCCGCAACATCGTCATCGCCGGCACGCTGTCGGGCATCGCCGGCTATCTGGTCTATGCCAGCGCCACCGCCGGCTGGATGCTCTATGCCGGCATCCTCGTCGCCGGCCTCAACGGCCTTGTCTTCCCGTCGCTCCAGTCGCTGATGTCCGCCGGCGTGCCGCCCAACGAGCAGGGCGAGCTGCAGGGCGCCGTCACCAGCCTGCAGAGCCTCGCCGCCATCGTCGGCCCACCGCTGATGACCACCAGCTTCGCCACCTTCTCGCGGCCCTCGGCGCCGGTCTATCTCCCCGGCGCCCCCTATCTCCTCGCCGCCGGCTTCGCGGTCATCGCGCTGCTGATCTTCTTCCGCGCCATGTCGCTGCGCACCGAAGCTACCGCCTGACCTCCACCGGCAGCCCCAGCTTCTTCAGCTGCGGCAGCACGGTTTTGGCGTCCCCCACCACCACCCAGCTGAAGTTCTTCGTCGACAGCAGCGTCGCCGCGTCCTGCACATCGGCCTCGCCCAGCGCCTGCAACCGCCCGCCGAGCCGCGCATGATAATCGTCCGGCCGCCCGAGCAGCGCATTCCGCGCCATCGCCCCCAGCAGCGCCCGCCCGCTCTCGAAGCTGCCCGGCAGCGAGCGGATCGTGCTGTCCACCGCCTCGGCCCGCTCCGCCGCCGTCACCGGCTTTTCGCCGCTTGAAAGCGCCTGTGCATCGGCGATCATCGCCGCTAGCGCGTCGCCTGTCCGGTCGGCCTGCACCGGCGCAATCACCTGCCAGCTCAGCTGCCCGGCCGCGTCGGAGGTGAGGGACCGCACCCCATAGGCCCAGCCCTTGGTCTCGCGGATGTTGGTATTGAGCCTCGATGACGTCATCCCGCCGAGAATGTCGTTCGCCGCCGTCAACGCCACCGCATCGTCGCGCCCCTCGCGCGGCAGCAGCACGCCGCCCCGGATATAGCTCTGCGGGCTGTTCGGCCGGTCGATCAGCAAGATCTGCCCCCCCAGCGCCGACCGCATGCCCGGCGCCGCCACCACCCCGCGCGCCACGCCCGCTTCCGGCTGCCAGCGCCCGAAGCTCGCCTCCAGCATCGGCATCAGCTCGGCCATGCCGATGTCGCCCACCACGAAGATCTCGCCATTGTCCGGCCGGATCCAGCGGGCGTGCCAGTCGGCCAGCCCCTGCCGGGACACCGATTTCACCCCCTCGATGCTGCCGCTGGACACCCGCCCATAGGGGTTGCCCGCCCCATAGATCAGCGCCGGCAGCACGCGCCGCGCCATGCCGCCCGGATCGGCCATCTCGTTGTCGATCCCGCTCAGCACCTGCCCGCGCACCCGCTCCAGCTCGGCCGCGCCGAAGTCCGGCCGCTGCACCACATCGGCGAACACCGCCAGAGACGCCGCCAGATTCGGCTTCAGCGCATCCAATGACAGCGACAGCGTGTCGGTCCCCAGCCCGCCGCCCCAGCTCGCCCCCAGCCGCTCGCGCGCCTCGGCAATCTCCGGCCCGGTCCGCCCGGCGGCGCCCTCGTCGATCATCGCCATCGCCAGCCCGGCCGTTCCCGGCGCGTCCGCCACGTCGCTGGCCAGCCCGCCACCGAAACTCATCTGCAGCCGCACCACCGGCACCGCCTCGCGGCGGGACAGCGCCACCTTCATGCCATTGCCCAGCACCGCGCGCTCCACCACCGGCGCCGCCAGCTCGGGCAGTCCCTCCACCGCCGGCATCGGCATCCGCGCCACCTTCGTCACCGCCGGGCCTGACCCGGCCGTCGCCTCCGCCTTCGCCGCCGCCCGCGGCGCCGACTCCTCGGCCAAAGGCCGCGCACCCGGCATCACCGTCAGCCGGAAGTCGCCTTGCGCCAGCCATTCCCGCGCCGCCGCCGCCACCGCCTGCGGCGTCGCCCCGGCATAGGCCGCCAGCTCGCGCTTGAAATTGTCGGGGTCGCCGGCATAGAGCGCGCCCTCGGCCAGCGTCACCGCCTTGCCGCCGAAGCCGCCCACCGCCTCCAGCCCGCGGATGGTGCCGCCCACCGCCCGCGTCGCCACCCGCGTCACCTCGTCCTCGGTCGGTCCGTCGCGCAGAAACTCGGCCATCACCTTGTCGATCGCCGCCTCCACGGCAGCCGGGTCGGCACCCGGCGCCAGCGTCACGCCGATCTCGCCCATCCCCACCTTCTCGAACGCCTGCACCCCGCCGGACACCGACACCGCCAGCTTCGCATCGCGCACCAGCGCATTGTACAGCCGCGACGAATCCCCGCCCGCCAATATCGTCAGCGCCACATCGACCAGCACCGACTGCGGGTCGAGCTGCCCCGGCAGCGCCCAGTGCCGCTCCAGCTGCGGCGTCGGAATCCGGTCCTGCATGGTCAGCCGCCGCGTCTCGGTCCAGCGTGGCACCGGCGCGTCGAACCGCGTCACCGCCGACCCCTTGGGGATGGCGCCGAAATAGCGCTGCACCTTCTCGCGCGCGGTCGCCGCATCGATGTCGCCGGCCAGCACCAGCACGGCATTGTTCGGCCCATAATTAGCCCGGAACCAGCCGCGCACATCCTCCATGCTCGCCGCATCGAGGTCGGCCATCGAGCCGATCGTCGAATGCGCATAGGGATGGCCCTCGGGGAACAGCGCCTTCAGCACCGCATATTGGGTCAGCCCCAGCGGCGCATTGTCACCCTGCCTTTTCTCGTTCTGCACCACGGCGCGCTGGGCATCGAGCTTCGCCGGCGTCACCGCGCCGAGCAGATAGCCCATCCGGTCGCTCTCCAGGAACAGCGCCAGGTCGAGCGCCGGCGTCGGCACATTCTGGAAATAATTGGTCCGGTCGAACCAGGTGGTGCCGTTGAGCGAGGTCGCCCCCACCGCATCCAGCCGCTTGAAGAACACCTCGTCGTTGTTCTCCGAGCCATAGAACATCAGATGCTCGAACAGATGGGCAAAGCCCGTCTTGCCCGCCGGCTCGTCCTTGCTGCCGACATGATACCAGACGCTCACCGCCACGATCGGCGCCTTGCGGTCGGTATGGACGATCACCCGCAGCCCATTGTCGAGCGTGAAGCTCTCGTAGGGAATATCGACAGCGCGGACCAGATCGGCCACCGGCGCCGGCGCCGGCATCTCCGCCGCCACTCCCGCCGCCCCGCCCGCTGCCGGCGCGGCCGCCGGAGCCGCCTGCGCCACAGCCGGCGCCATCGGCGCCGCCAGCAGCGCCATCACCGCCACACCCGCCATCAACTGCCGGCCCATCCGCATCGTCACACTCCCGCTCATGATTTGCCTGCCGTTAGCGCGCTTGCTAGCAACCGCCAATGAACAACTCGTCGCGCATCGCCCCGCTTGCCCTCGCCTTCGGCCTCATCGCCGCCCCCGTCGCATCCCAAACACCCACCCCAGCCCCCGCCGCCCCCGTCACCGTCGCCTCCCAGCCTCCCTCCCCAGCCGCCGCGGCCGCCGCATTGCGGACGCCCGCCCCCGCCCCCGTCGCCTCCCGGACACCCGCCCCAGCCCTTCCCGTCGCCCCGGGCTCGACCCGGGGCCCAAGGACGGACCGCCTCCCAGCAGCGCTCGAAGGCCATGTCCGCTTCCTCGCCGACGACCTGCTCGAAGGCCGCGGCATCGGCGAACGCGGCCATGAAATCGCCGCCCGCTATATCGCCGCCCAGTTCGCCGGCCTCGGCCTCGTCCCCGCCGGCAACAGCGCCGCGCCGGACGGCTGGTTCCAGCGCATCACCTTCGCCGAGCGCCGCTTCACCTCGGCACAGGAGAGCATCGCTTTCGCCCCCGCTGGCACCCCCGCTGGCACTGGCGCCGGCAAGACGCAGACCTGGATCAACGGCAAGGACATCATGCTGTCGCCCGGCAACACCGAAGGCAGCGACGAGATCACTGCGCCGCTCGTCTTCGCCGGCTTCGGCCTCTACGATCCCGCGCTTGGCATCGACGATTTCGCCGGGCTCGACATCAAGGGCAAAATCGTCGTCGTCATCACCGGCGCCCACCCCGGCCTGCCGTCGGAGACCGCCGCCCATCTGTCGCGCAGCAGCAAGGCGTCCCGCGCGCTGGCGCTCGGCGCCATCGGCCTCGTCCAGGTCCGCAGCTATGCCGAACAGGCCCGCGCCCCCTTCGCCAAGGCCGCGCCCCGCGCCCGCCTGCCGGTGCGCGGCCCGCTCGGCCCCAATGGCGCGCCAGTCGGAGACGGCGCCGCCTTGCAGGTCCGCGCCACCCTCGATGACGCGGCGGCCGCCGCACTGTTCGCGGCCGGTCCCCAGCCTTTGGTCACCCTGCTCGATGCCGCCCGCACCGCCCCGGTCAAGGGCTTCGCGCTGCCCGGCACCTTCACTATCCGCCGCGCCCAGGCGATCACCCGCATCACCAGCCCCAATGTGCTCGGCCTGCTCCCCGGTCGCGGCCCCCGCGCCCAGGAGATCGTTCTCGTCTCGGCGCACGCCGATCACCTCGGCCGCAAGCCGGACGCCAAACCCGGCGAAGACGCCATCTACACTGGCGCCATGGACAATGCCGGCGGCATCGCCACGCTGCTGGAGACGGCGCGCACGCTCGCCGCCGGCCCGCCGCCGCCGCGCAGCATCCTGTTCCTCGCCACCACGGCCGAGGAAAGCGGCCTGCTCGGCGCCGATTACTGGTCACGCTACCCGACCCTGCCGATCGCCAGCGTCGTCGGCGTCGTCAACATCGACATGCCGATCCTCACCTGCGATTTCGCCGATGTCATCGCCTTCGGCGCCGAGCACAGCACGCTGATCGACCCGGTCCGCGCGGCCGCCCGCAAGGAGAAGCTGACCGTCTCCCCCGATCCCCAGCCCGAGGAGGCCATCTTCACCCGCTCGGACCATTATCCGCTCGTCCGCGCCGGCATCCCCGCCGTCTTCCTCAAGACCGGGGACAAGGACACATCGGGCGGCCAGCGCTGCGCCGAAACCGAACGCACCTTCCGCCTCAACCATTATCACGAGGTCTCGGACGATCTCTCCCAGCCCTTCGACTGGCAGGCCGCCGCCAAATTCGCCCGCCTCAACACCGACATCATCCGCCGCATCGCCGCCGGCCCCATCCCCCGCTGGTTCGAAGGCGACTATTTCGGCAACGCCTTCGCCCCCCAAGCGCCCAAAGCCAAAAAATAGCCCCAGCCTTCGCCTCTTCCTTGCCCCTTAAAAAACTTCCTTAGCGAAAAAAATCGCTTGCCGGTCCGTTCATCAATTAATAACTATAATCCCCGAACAGGGACATACGGGGACAATTTCATGCGTTATCTGACTGTTGCCGCCGCCACGCTGGCGGCCGCCGCCTTCGCCGTGCCGTCGCAGGCGCTGATCTACTACAGCAACTACACGCCGTCGCAGACCGACTTCGTCCAGACCGGCGGCGCCTATCCGGTCAAGCGCCGCCTGCCGGACGCCACCCAGAGCTTCGACACCTCGGCCCCGGTGCAGGAATATCTGTTCCAGTGCTGCACGATCCGCTTCGAAAGCGTATCGACGCAGTTCGTCGCGCCCACCACCTTCACCGCTGCAGCCATCGTCGTGCCGCTTCGCCATGTCTACAGCATCGGCAACCGCAACATGGGCATCAACGTTGAACGGTTCGACACGGTGACCAGCAGCTGGGTCGCTGCCGGCCAGGACAGCTATGCCATCATCCCGTCCCTGGCCACCGGCGTGGTCACCGAGGTCGAGGCCCGCTTCGGCCTCAACCTCACCAACCTGCCCGAGCAGTTCGCCCCGCGTCCGATCACTTTCAACGCTGGCGAAACCTACCGCTTCCGCATGGCCTTCAGCGCCGGCGGCATCGGCACGGTCGACTGGTATCTGAGCGACCAGGCCGCCACCGCCGGCCAGTCACAGCGCTTCTACAATTATCAGGGGACCACCGACCTCGCCTTCCAGCCCGCCTTCGCCCTCACCGACGGCGGCGACCTGGTCTTCCCGCCCAACAGCGCCGTTCCCGAACCCGCCAGCTGGGCCATGCTGATCACCGGCTTCGGCCTCATCGGCGCCGCCGCCCGCCGCCGCCGCCGCGCCCTCGCCGTCTAGGACCGTCGGGCGGGAAGGGGGCCTCCGGCGGCTGGGGGCGAAGCCCCCAGACCCCATGAATATGGCCATCGCTTGCGCCGGCCCAAGTAGTGGCGCGATGCAGCCCTCATCGGGGTCTGGGGGCGTCGCCCCCAGCCGCCGGAGGCTGAAGCGGGACACGACCTTCTGGAGTTTCGGACAAGACCGTTTGGAGAACTTTCTGCGGGTCTCATGGTCTAGGTGTGGCTTTTGGGTGACGTGATGACCAGCTCCCCCGCCGGGGTGGCGCCGCCGCTCAGCCGGTAGAGGACGGTCACCGGCTCGATCTTGAACTGGCCGAACATTTTGCGGGTCTCTGGGCGGTCGTTGATGGTCAGGATGAAGCGGCCTTTACATGCCTCTAAGAGGCCTCTCAGAAGCTCGAAATCGGCCTCTGAGAACAGCCCGTCGCCATAGTCCCTCTCGTTGCCCCAATAGGGCGGATCGAGAAAGAAGAGCGTCTCCGGCCGATCATAGCGGCGGATGAAGTCGGCGAACGGCAGCCGCTCGATCGTGACGCCGGCGAGGCGCTCGTGCACCTCCTCCAGCATTGGCACCAGCTTGGTCATGTCGAAGCGCGACGGCCCGTAGCTCACGCCGAAACTGCGGCCGCGCACCTTGCCGCCAAAGGCCAGGCGCTGGAGGTAGAGGAAGCGCGCGCTGCGCTCCAGATCGGTCAGGGTCGTCGGGTCCGTGCGCATCAGCCGGTCCCATTCGGCACGGCTCGCCAGCTGCCACTTGAGGGTGTCCAGGAAGGCCTGATAGTGGCGCTGGAGAATGCGGAACAGGGTGGCGACATCCGCGCTGATATCGTTGATCACCTCGGCGCGCGGCCGGCGATCGCGGCGCAGGAAAACGCCCCCCATGCCCACGAAGGGCTCGGCATAAAGGCCGTGAGGCGTGCGGCCGATGAGGCTGACCAGCTGCCGCGATAGCGACCGCTTGCCGCCCACCCAGGGCGCCACGGGGCGGACCGGATTGACGTATTCGAGAGGGGGAGACTCCATGGGTATCGACCTGCCATAAGCGGCCCCGCCCTTGCAGGGTGACGGGGACTGAGACCGGCGCGCGCCGGTCAAGGTGCGAGTTTGCGCTCGCGGTTCGGGGCGTTGGCGCGCCCCGGCCCCCCGCCTTGCGGCGAGGGGCAATCACAGCATCTCCCTGATGCGCATCTCGACCCTGGTCTTCTCGGCCTGGGTGCGCTCGAAGGGCTGCTGGACATTGGTGAGGGTGCCGTAGTGCATGGCCTCGTTCTGGCCGGCGACGGCGTCCGGATCTTCGACGATCAGCACCGGCTCGCTGGTCCCGCACTCCGCGATGATCGCCCACAGCGCCCGCATTTCCGAATGCTCGAGCCCCGACCAGACCGCCGACCAGATCGGCACCTTGGCGGCGCGCTCGGCGTGGGTCTCGCCGCCCGGCAGCGTGCGAACGATGGATTGGTCGTCGATCGCGCGGCCGGCGCCGAGGTCGTAGTTTCTGAACTGGTCGCCCGGCTCCCAGCGCTTGCCGATCAGGACCAGACCGCACGAAATGACCGCTGGCGACTGGAGGCTCGGCTCGACCAGGTAGATCCGCACGCGGCGACGGTTCACCGCCGTGCCCGCCCAAAGCGCGTGGCGCCGCCGGCCAGGCACCTGCGGCAGCTGCCCGAATGCACCGCTGACCAGGGTGTTTGGCCCGGTCTCGGTCAGGGCACCGGCGGAAGCCGGGGTGGCGTAGACCGTCCAGGTCGCCGTCGCCGAGAGGTTGGTGAACATCACCGCCAGCGTGTCGATCGACACGTCGGCGCCGAAGTCGATGTCGATCCGCAGGTTGTAGGGCGCGCTGCCGGCAGCGGTTGTCGCGACCACTACCTTCGGCTGCGGGTCGAGCAAGTTGGCGACCGGGAAGGCCGAGTTGATGGCGGACGTTGCGGTGGCGCTGACCTGCCCGGCGGTCAGCAGGATCGGGCGCAGGACGAAGCCGTTGCTCATAGGATCACAAACCCCTGGATCGTGGTGGTCCCCTCGGCCTCGTCGACGGTGGCGCGGACCACGATGATGTCGACATCGTCGGCCGCCGCTTCGAAGTGGCGGCCGCCATCGGGGCGCAGGTAGCTAACCCGCACGGTCTCGCCCTCGAGGTCGCGGTAGACGCCCTCCAGCGTTACCCGGTCCTCGGCCAGCGCATTGTCCATCAGTGCCAGCTGTCGGGCCGCCTCGGTTACCGCATCGGCCTCGAGCGCCAGCACCGAGGACTGGCTGGTGTCGCCGGCGATCTCGCCCCAGGCGGTGCGCACGCCGGCATTGACCGCGATGACGCTGCGTTCGGCCGACTTCAGGAACTCGGCGCGTGTGAGGGTGGCGGCCGTCATGCCGGCACCACCGGCGGCAGACCCTGGGCGGCACGGGCGGCGCGCTCGGGCGTCAGGATGCCATAGAGCACCAGCGCCTCAATGCCCTGGACGAACAGCGTA
Organism: Polymorphobacter sp.; assembly: GCF_051860865.1. Classification (GTDB taxonomy): domain Bacteria; phylum Pseudomonadota; class Alphaproteobacteria; order Sphingomonadales; family Sphingomonadaceae; genus Sandarakinorhabdus. The sequence continues at coordinate 12,826 of NZ_JBIMKZ010000001.1, forward strand.
TCGGTGCGCTCGACCGGATCGCGGCGTGCGATCAGGCTGTCGAGCAGCACCTGGATGTTGCCCTCGGGATCGACGAGCTGGCCGGCCATCGGATGGCCAACTGGCCAGACCGCGGTGAGCATCCGACGCGCGGCCGCCCGCTCGGCGATTGTGAAGAGCGACAGGATCGCGTCCGGCGCCAGCTTGTCGGGCGGCCGAACCGCCCACGCGCCATTGACGAGGATGTACTGCCGGGCCTTGAAGTCTTCGGGCAGATCCACCTCGACGACTTCCCAGGGCGCTGCCAGCTCGCGGTCGAGATCCTCGTCCGAAACGATGCGGGCTTCGCCCGTCTCCGGGTTGAATAGCACCGTCATGAGGGCGTCACGACGCAGGTGCCGTAGAGGATGCGGGCGATAGAGCCGACCGGGACCGCCATCCGAAGCTCGAAATCATAGTCGGTGCCGGGCGTCAGGCCCGTCACGGTCTGGTTGACGGTGATCCTGCCGGGTGCCTCGAAATAGAAGTAGTAGTCGGCATAAATCTCGGTCGGGTAATCCTCGTCGATCGCGCTGCCGGCATCGTTCCAGGAGCCGGACGGCGACACCCGGTACCGCCACTTCCCGAGCAGCCCGTAGCCGCCATAGCCCGGCGTTGCGAAGTCGATCGGCGCCGTGCATGTCACGGTGCCCGCCGATCCGACCCGTACCGTCATTGTGGCCGTGACGACGACGTAAGAGGTGGACGCCGGGTCAGTGATGAAGGTGCTGACCGTGGCCGGCGGCCCTGCGCCGCCTGTGCCCGTTGACGATGGCGGCGGGATGTTGACCGCGACGTTGAACTGCGCCGGCGTCAAGGCGCGGCCGTTGAGGCTGCCGGTGATGCGGATCACGCCGCCGGGCACTGGATTGTTCAAAGTGATCTCGCCGTCGGACGCGATCGTGGCGATGCCGGCGCTGGTAATGGCCGTCTCCAGGGATAGGCTGGCCAGCGTCGAGATGTCGGCTCCGTTGCGGATCACGCTGGCCTTGATGGTGCGCGGCAGCTGGCCACTGATCGGTGTGCCGGCACTATTGGCCTGGATCGTCTGATCCGCCGGCGGCACGATAAGCGCAAGCGCAAGCGCGGTCTGGTCTGCGCTGCGCTGTGTGCTCGACACCCGGACGACGCAGACGTTGCAGGGCGCGGTCAAGCTCAAGGACGCGGCTTCGAAACGAGCCTGCGTCATCCCGGCCGGCACTTCGATCTCTGTCTCGAAGGGCGTCCAGGCATTGGTCACGGCCGGCATCAGACTGAAGCCCTGAGGTGGCGCATCGAGCCGCAGCGCCCCGGTCGCATCGAAAAAATTCAAGATCGCATCGAAGGACCCGGCCCCGTTCACGGTGAACGCCACACCGCTGACATAGAGCTTCTTCGCCCCCATCAGATCGAAGATGTTGGTGCCGGTGCGGTCACCCTGACCGGGCGGCCGGGCCGGGAACTGCCAATAGTTGGCCGGATCGGTAACCAACCCTTCCACTGGGATCGGCGCACCGGACAGGGTAATCCAACCTGTGGTGCCATTCAGCAGCAGGCTGTTGGCGATCAGGTTCTCGCCGCCGGTGGCGCCTGGCCCGGCCGGTTTCAGATCCTCGATCGACGTCCCGTCGGCATAGGCGAGGCGATCGGCGAGCAGGATCTGCGCGATCTCGCTCTCGCTGTGCACCCGGTTATTGCGGGCATAGCCCAGCGTCCGACGGCCGGTGGGCGGCAGCACGCGCAGCCGCTCGGGCGCGCCGCGCTTCGCTGCCGGTACCGTCAGCGCCGGCGTACCGACGCCCCATTGCCGCAGGTCGATCTCGCCGCTCGAGCGCACCTTCCACCAGCTGCCCAGCCCGGAAAATAGCCGGTCGAGCACCGTGGCAATGCTGGCGTCGTCCTCCACGAAGATGCCGCACGCGGCCGGCTGGGCGCTGTTGTACGCCGCCAGCACGCCGGACCTGAAGGTCAGGCTGGTCCGCCCGGTCACGATCGCCTCGGCGATCTCCCCGGCCTTGGTGGCACCGAAGGTCGCGTCGCAGGTGAGCGGGTAGACCGGCTTGTCCCAGGGCCGGACGAGGAACACGCCGCCGGCATTCAGGCAGTAATCGACCGCGCCCCGCGCCGGCACGGTCCCCTGCAGGGCCGCCAGATTGGCGCGTGCCACGCCAAGGGTGAAGGCCGCGCCGCCATCATAGACGCCCTGGACGCTGGTCGCCGGGTCGCGCGCGAACATCCAGATGTTGTTCAGCCGGTCAACCAGCAGTCCAGGCAACGAGCGCAGCTGGCCGAAGGCGCGCGGCACCACCTGGTCGGGATCGCGGTCGGCGGTCGCTGCGTCGAGCAGCGCAATGCCGGTACCGCCGAACTTGGTATTGGCCAGCGGCTCGCGCAGCGCCTTGCCGGCATCGATCAGTGTCAGTGTCGCCAGCCCCTCGGCCACGGCGATCTCCTCGACCTCGCCGCGCCAGACGGTGGCGAAGTCACCATCGGCGGCGTCGGCGGTACCGCGCGGCCAGGCCGCCGCGCGCAGCGTCACGGCCGCGCCCTTCCACACAAGCCCCGACGCACCTGCAGCGCCGCCACGCGTGATGATCGCCAGCTGGCCCACCTGGGGCGTCGGCCGCGCCGCAAACACCTGGCCGTCCCAGCCCAGCGACGTCTGGAAGCTCGGCGGCGCCAGCACAATGGGGTGCCACTGCGCGCCGAGGAAGTCGGCCCGCTGGCGGGCCTTCCACGCCATCCGCAGCGTCGTGGTGCTGGCGTCGGCCGGCTGGCGCGGCGAGGCCTCGAAGAGCAGCGTCCGGCTCATCAGCGCGCGTAGATCGAGGCGAGATCGAAGCCCGCATAGCCGCCGAGGAAGGCGCCCCCGTAGCCGCCCTGGGCGATCAGCTGCGAAAGATACGCGTTGTTCATGCCCATCAGGTTGACCATGTCGTCCAGGCTGGCGTTGGCTTCGGTCAGCTTCTGATAGGTCCGGTCGTTCTCCACCCGCGCCGCATCCGCCGCCGCCTGGATGCGCCCCTCGGTCTGGGCGACCAGGTCGTTCAGCAGGGCGATGCTCTCGGTCCGGCCGTCGGCCGCCGGCGCCGTGGCGCCGAAGGCCTCGCGTTGCAGGTCGTCGATCTGGCTGATGATCTGGGCCAGCACGTCGAGCTGCGAGGTGTCGCCGCCGCGCGCCAGGGCCGTCACCCGGTCGCGCTCGGCCGTCAGCCCGGTCAGCCGCTCGGAGATCGAGCCTGTAGCCCGGCTGCCGAAATTGAGGTCATCGAGCAGCGAGCGGATCGAGCCGGTGGCCGACTGCAGGGTTTCGCGCAGCACGCGCGCCCGCTCCTCGCCGTTGATCTCCTCGATCTGGACGAGATCGAAGCCATAGTCGTTGGCCACCTTCAGCCGCTGGGCAATCTGGTCCTCGAGCGAGTTGAAGACGCCGGCGAACGGGTTGTCGCGGTTGGCCAGCAGCTCCTCGAGCCCCTTGACCTTCAGCGCCTCGGCCACCGCCTTGTTGACGTTGTCGGCATAGCGCCGCAGCGCCGTCTGCACGCGTGGACTGGCGACGATCGCGCCGTCGCGCAGCGCGTCGGCCACCGCCAGCTGCAGTGCCTCGCTCTCGTCCTTGGTAGCGGTGACCGTGCTGCCCCTGATCCGGCCGCTGCCCGAGGTGTCGACCCGGAAGCTCGAGCCGCGCTTGCCGATCGAGACCGAGAAGGCGCCGACGTCGGCCCCCAACGCGTCGGCGATCGACTGGACGGTGTCGGCGATCGTGTTGCCCAGGCCGGCCGTCGCCCGCTGCACGGCGGCGCTGCCCGAGCCGGACTGGCCGATGTTGCCGTCGCCCGAGCTGCTCACGGTCGTCGAGCCGCTCTTGGCGAACAGCCCGCCGAAAAGGCCCCCTGCCACCGATCCGAGTAGCCCTCCCAGTGGGCCGAGAACCCCGCTCAACGCTCCGCCAAGTGCCCCGCCAATCTGCGCGCCCGTTTTGCTGAAATTGTCCGAGATTGCCGATCCGATCTCGCCCACGAGCGAGCCGGTAGCAGCGCCACCGGCTGCGCGCCCGATCGTCTTGGCAAAGACACCGTCATCCTTGAAGATGCTGGTCAGCGTCTGTGTGATGCCCTCTATCGGCTTGCTGAATACCTCGCGGAACCCGTCGCGGAATGCGTCCGGGGCGAGCTGGCGGCCGGCGGCATCGGCACGGCGGATTTCGTCGGGCGACGATGCTCGCGCGCGGTCCAGGCCCTTCAGGCCGCTTCCATTCGCGCCAAGCCCCCCGAGCAGCGTCAGGATGCCGCCGGCACGACCACCCAACCCGGTGAAGTCTCCGGTCGCGGCGCCCTGGGCGGCCGCTGCGATACTGGTGAGAAGGTTCCCGGCCGAGCCGCCGATGGCCTGCCCAATCGCCACGGCATCAGTCAACGCCCGGCGTCGGAACCCATCCGCCATGCGCTCGCCGGTCTCCTTGCCGATCTCGATGAGACGCTCTTGGGCCTCGATAACGCGCGTCAGCCCGCTGTCCTCGCGGCTCTTGGCTGCGGCCTTTTCCAGCGCCTCGCGTTCAAGCCGCGCCGCCAGCTCGGCCGCGCCGGACCCGATGCTCTGACCAGACGTGCCGCCCGACGTGATGCCGCCAAATTTCGTGCCGGCGATGGCGAACCTGCCCTTGTCGGCAGCTTCGACCAGTTCCTCATAGGCCCGCGCGGCGTCCCTGATCTCCTTCGCAAGCTCACGCTTCTCGCGGCCGGCGTCTCTCGCCGCATCCCGGGACGCATCGAGGGCCTGTTTAGATCGGGTGAGCTGGGCAGTCGCTTGTGCCTCGGTGATCTGGTTCAGCTTCAGCTGTTCGCGGGTCTTGCGGACCTCTTCATCGTAGCGCTGCTGGGCGGCGGCCCGCGCGTCGGTAGCGGCCGCGGCCGCACGCTCGGCCCGGCCGAACGCCTCGGACGCATCCACGGCAGCCGTATCGGCCGCAATCTTCTTCTCCTGGGCATCAATCACCTTCAGCTGCCGGGCGATGGTGTCGTCTTCGTTGATGATGCCGAAGTTCGCGCCGAAGTTGGCCGCTGAACCAATGGCAAGCCCCTTGTCGGCCTGTTTGGCCAGCAACCGCGAACGGGCGAGGTTGAGCTGCTCGACGGCGGCAGCACGGGTGACCTTCGCCTCATCGATCAGCGAACGAGACAGTGCGGCAGCGTTCTCGGAAGCTTCCCTGGCGCTTCGGTTGGCAAACCCTGTCGCCTGGTCGAGGCTCTTCATGGCCTCGGTCAATCGCTCGGCGGACGTCTTGTTCTTGTCAGCGCCGGCCGCCGCATCTTCGGCCGCTTCCTTGCTATTGGATAAGGCATTCGCCAGCGAAGCCGCGACGATCGCCGCGCCGGTCAGCACAGCGCCCCACGGCCCGCTCAGGAACGTCCCAATCCGGCCGGCGATGCCGTTCAGGCCGGACATGGCGAAGGTCACCTGCCCGATTTGCTGGGCGAAGATCGTGGACGCTGCCGTGCCCATCGCCATGCCCTGGGCCACATCGCCGATCTGCTGGCCCAGCTGCGCAGTGCTGGCGCGAACCTGACCGGCGCTGGCCCCGACACGGTTCTGGGCGTTGCCCAGCTCACGCAGCGCGGCGGCGGCTGCACTGGCCTCCTGCCTCAGTTGCACCTCGCGCGCCGCGAGGCTGGCCAGCGACGTCTTCAGAGCATCGGCCGAAGTGCTGGCGGCACGGCCGCTCGTTTCCAGCACCTTCAGCTGCTGGGCGGCGTCGCGCGATTGTGTCTTCAGGTCGCTGAGCCGGGTCTTGGTCTGGCTGAGCTTCCCGCCAAGCTTTTCGATCTCGGCCGCTGCCTGTGAGCCGTCGGCCTTGACCTCGGCTTGGACGGTCAGCGTCGCCGTCATCGAGCGCGCGCCTCGGCAAAGGTCTTCAGCGCCTCTTGCTCCATGGTCTTCACGTCAGCCAGCAGCGCCTGGTCCAGGACCAGGTCGTGCGCGGTGGCGACGATCGGCAGCGCTTCGTAGCGCAGCCCGGTGCGCTGGCCGAAGCCGCCATGCCCCGCGACCGTGCCCGAGCTCGCCCACATCCACTGCGTGTCCATCGCCAGAAACAGCCCCGCCGCGCGGCCCTCGTCCGCTTCATCGATCTCGGTCACCTCGGGTGCCGGGCGCCCCGCAAGTTGGCGGGCCACCTCGACATCGATGGCGGCCGCGCTCATGCCCGTTTGGCCGAGCGCCTTCCTGAGGCTGGCTTCGAACTCGTCGCTGCGGCTGTCGGCGCTGCCTCCCCCGGCCCACCACCGGGCGAGGCTTCGAAGTTTCCCGAGCGGATCTCCGGCTGGGCACGCAGGCACCGCAGCCAGGCCTCCCCGATTGCCGCCGGCACCGGCACGATGTCGAGCCAGGCGGAGATCCACGGATCTTCGAATGGCACCGGGTTCCCGGCCGCATCGAGCGCACCACGCCAGTCGACAGCGACCCTGTTCAGCAGATCGCGGTTGGAGAGCTCGAGCACCGCCTCGGCCTCGGCCGTGCCGAGGCGCCGTAGCTTCAGCTCGATGCTCGCTTCCTGGGCGCCGCCGCCGTCGACCGGCTCCAGCCACTTCACCGGCCACCAGACGGTGGCATCCTTGACGAACCGAAACCCGCTCATGCCATCCTCACTTCGTGATCAGGGTGAAGTCGTTGTTCGCCGCAGTGGCGACGAACCCGACCGTGGCGGACATGAAGACGCGGTTGCTCTCGACCGTCAGCTGGATGTCCTCGAACACCAGGTTCGAGCTGGCGAGCTCGATGATGTTGCCGGCCGCCGTGCCGTGGACGAGGCTGAAGCTGAGCGGGGTGCCCGACAGCGTCGGCCCAAAATAGTCCTTGGCAGCCGCGCCCGGCAGCTCGGCGAGAATGCGGCCCGAGGGTGCGCGCCGATCGCCGGTCTCGTCCTTGCCGAAGATGATCGCTCGGCTACCGGTCGTCGAGTAGAGCTCGGTCTTCATGCCCAGGTCGAGCGTGAACTCGCGGCAGCCGAGCGTGAAGCCGTCGACGATGATCACCGTGTTGGCGAGGTTGACCTCCACGGGGTTCGGATAGGTCGGCAGTGTCACGGCGCCCGGCGCCGCGGCGGCGGTGGGGCTGCCCTCGATCAGGCCGAGGAAGTCGAAGTCGATGCGCGGCAGCTGCTTTTCGACGAACGAGAGCACGGCATTGCCGCGGACCATCCGCGCCTGGAAGCGCTCGCTGTCCTTGTAGCCGGACAGGCTGAGGCTGGCGCCGTCGCCGGTGCTCGCCAGCGGGATCGACACGCTGGACGCCCCCGGCACCGCCGCGCCGAATAGCGCGCCCCGCAGCAGCTTGGCCCAGAATGGCGCCGTGGTCGCGGTGCCGGAGCCCGACAGCTCGACCGAGAAGGCATGGCGGGCGTGGACGCCGGTCTTGGTGCTCGGCCGCCGGCCGGGGAAGCCAAGGTCGACCGCGCGCCGCACCTCCTCGGACTGGATCGGGGTGATCTGGTAGTTGAACGTTACCAGCGCATCGGTGGAGAGGCTTGGTGCCGCGAACGTGCCGACGGTCGTCTCCAGCTTGGCGCCGAGGACAGTGGTATCAAGAGGCATCGGTCACTCCTTCAGTGGGGGCGGCAGCCGCTGCGGCGGCCTCTTCCCGCTCGCGCCGACGCGCCAGGCGGTGCGCCTTGCTGGCGGGCTCGCCGTCATCGGCCAGCAACGTGCCGGTGGCGGTCTCGATGATGCCGACCGAGCCGACAGAATGGACCGCCGGATCAAACCAGGCGGGCATCGGCACAGTGGGTTCGGCGTCGGCAGGTGCTTTTCGGCTCATGCGATCTTCCTCAGATGTTGAACGGTGCGGAAACGGATGATCCAGGAGACGCGGCCGCTGCCCACGCCGAGCAGCCGTGAGGCCACCGGCACGATCGGCCGGAACTCGGCCGACGGCGCCCAGCCGAACAGCAGCGTCTTCACCGCCTCGGAGAAACCCTCGAGCTCGTCCTCGTCCCGGCCGCGCGTCGCCGAGGCGTTGATGATCACGACCACATCGAACTGGATGGTCTCCTCGAGCTGGATCAGCCCGGCGCCCTCCTGGACCGGCCGGAAGTCCTCGGCCGCCGGCACCACGAACAGCCCCGGCAGCGCCACCTGGATCGTCGCCAGCTCGGCAAGCGCCTTGGCGCCTTCGACCGTCCGGATGCCCGATACCGGCTTCAGTCGCTCGATGATCGGCAACAGCTTCATTCGTCGTCCTCGAAAACGTCGCGGGCTTCGTCGGCCATCAGCCGGCCGAACTCCTCGAGCTCGCGCCCCAGCTCGGACGCGAAGATCACCAGCCGCTCGAAAATGATGACCATCAGCAGCAGCACGCCAACCAGGACGAGCGCCGGGGTGCCGAGAAACGCGCGGGCCGCGCGCCGCAGGAAGGTTCGCGCCGTCATGACCGGCCCTCGAAGGCGGCCTTGATGTGGTCGCCCAGCATCTTTTCGATCTCGGTCAGGTCCTCCACTGAGAAGCCGAGGAACGGCCGGGCAGGGATAGTCACCGGCGCGCGAGGCCCAAATGTCTTCTTTCCCAGTGGCCGACTGATCTGTCCGCCGAACTGGTGGATCGCAGCGTAGATCTTATTGGTGCCGGCGATCGCCGAGGTGGCGTCGCTGTCGGCGGTGATCGAGAGCTTCAGCTCGCCCGATTTGGTGAGGGTCAGCCCACCTTCGGCAAGGGCTCGCTGGCTCCGCGTCCACGCTTCGCCATCCGGCCCGGCCTGGGCCTCGAACCGCTCGAGAACTCCAAACCGCATGTAATCGGCGATCGTGGCCATCACCGGCGTGAAGTCGATCGACGCCTTGCGCGCCCGCTCGACCGCCGGGCTCAATGTGTCGGAGAGGACGAAGTCGAGCATCAGAACTGGCTCAGCTTGGCGCGAGAGAAGACCGCGCCGGTCTGTTCGGTGGTCAGCACCGGGGTTGCCGAGATCACGGCCGGGTCGGCCAGCGCCGCGCCCGGCAGCGTCACCACGCCCTTGGCGATGTCGCGCAGCAGCGCCACGGCAGCCGAGGCGCGGTTGGTGACGCTGTCCGGTGCCTCGCCGATCCAGAGCCGGGCCACCGCCAGGTCGAAGACAATCCCGGCCAGCAGCGGCGACGAGACGGAGAGCGGCGTGGCGAACCGCCCGGCCAGATAGGCTTCGGTCTCGGCCGACGCGTCGACGATCGCCTTGCCGAGCCGCGCCGCATCGATGCGGCCGGTGCCCTCGGTGTCGGTGATCCGGATGGACTGGTCGAGCCCGAGCCGGTCGACGAATTCCTGCGCGGTCAGATAAGTGGTGACCAAGTCGGGCACGGCCCAGGCGAGATCCACGACGGCCACTTCGGTCTCGCGCTCGAGCAGGTCGCCGGCAGTGGCGGCGGCCTGGACGGTGATCAGGTAGCGCTCGCCGTCGGCGCCGGCCAGCAGATCGATCCGCACCTCGCTGCCGACGATCGCCGGTGCCAGGCTGGTCAGCGCCGTGCCGCCGGGCACCATCCCGCGCGGCGCGATCGTGACGGCCGACACGCTCGCCAACGGCTGTCCGTAGGCCAGCGCGACACGGAGCGTCTCAAAGGGCTGCTTGATCTTCATGCGCTGTGTCGCGGTCCTCGATCTAGGGCCCGGCAACCGCCCGGCGAAACACTGCCGGGCGGCCTTCCGGGTCGGGAAGCTCTATTTCTTGCGGCCGCTGCGGTGTCTTTCCTGTGCCGGGCGCGTCTCGTTGGCAGCGGGCGCAGTCTCGCCTGCGCCGGCATCCGGCGGAGACGAAGTCTCGGTCTGGTCGGCCCGAGGCGGCGTGTCATCCTGGCCATTGCTCTGGCCGCCGGCTTCGCCCTCATTGGCCAGTTCATCACCCTGCGGCCCGGTGCTGAGGGCGCGCTCGCGCTCGGCCTCGATGCGGGCGTGCTCGGCGAGAATGGCCTCGGTCCCACGCGCCTCGATCCGGGTATGCTCGGCGACGACCGCCTCAGTGAGGTGCTCGACGTCGAGGTCCTCGACCCCCCGCACCCGCCAGAACAGTAAGTCGTCGAACGTCGCATGCACGATGATGTGCGGATCGGTGAGCAGCTGCTCGATCTGCTCGGCGCTGAGCGCCTCGAGGGCGGCCGTCGCCTCGCCGAAGCTCTGCGCGCCGTTGGGCTCGAAGCTGATCTTCGCGCGGCGGTAAGGCACGCGCGAAGACAGCAGGCGAAGGGAAACGCTGTGCGTCACCATGGTCAGGCCAGCCAGGGCGTGACGAACGGCGTGGCCCAGCCCTTCGTGGTGTTGGTCTCACCGCCGCTGCCGAGCTCGTTGGTGAGCAGCGTGGTGGCAACATCGCGGAGGCTGGGCGGCACGATCAGGTGCGTCGGCTTGATGCCCAGCGGCCGGCCATGGTCGCCCTTCATCCCCTCGAGCGCGGCGTAGGCCGCCTTGAGGTTGGTGGCATTGAGCGTGTCCTTGGAGCCGTAGATCATCTGCCAGAAGCCGAAGCCCACGTTCATCCGCGCGTCGGAGCCGTAGATGAACTCCTTGCGCATGAAGACATTCTCGTCCTCGGGATTGTCCTGGGCGACGAACTGCCAGTCCTTGCGCTTTTGCAGGATGATCGGCTTCAGGATGCGCTGCGGCGACAGGTCGGCGAGGAACCACGGGGTGCCGCTACCGCCGCCCGAATTGGAGATGGTGCCGGCGCTGCCATCCTCGAGGGTGACCGGGTGATCGGTGTCGAAGAAGAACTGGCCGTCGTAGCAGGTCGTGGCGAAACCGGCCTTGAGCAGGCTGTAGACCAGCTCGCACGCCTTGGCGCCGGTTGCGGCGCCCATCTCCTGGAACATTGGCGAATAAAGACCGAGGTTGTCGTCCTCGATGTCGTTGCGATCGACACCGATCGTCAGCTCATAATCCTTGTTCTTGATGGTGTAATCGTGCGCCTTCATGTTCTGGATGACGCGGTCGCCGACCCACTCGCGAGCGCTCGGAAACTTGCCCAGCCAGCCATATTCATTGCTGTTGGTCGTGGAGGGCACTTCCATCGCCACCTGCAGATGATCAGTCGGCGCGATGCCCAGCCCGCCCTGGTAGAGCGCGCTGAAGCTGGTGAAGAGGGTCTTCAGATTGCCGGTGTTGATGATCACGGATCAGTCTCCTGAGAAAGAGGGGGTCAGCTGCGCAGGCCCATGCGGACCCAGACGCCGAGCGTGTCGACATCGACGATCACGCCGGCGCGGCTGCGGGCGGACGAGCCGTTGGTCTTGGCCACCGTCTGGTCATCGAGAACGAAGCAATCGTCCCCGATATCGGCGATGGTGATCAGATCGCCCGAAGTGGAGTTGGCCCAGCGGAACACCCCGGCGGTCACCCGCACCTTGGCCTCTCCGGCCGTAGCGGTTCCGGTCACGCTCTCTTCGGCCCGGCCGACGGCGATCAGCGTGGTGGCGACGGAGCCAGGCACCGCAAAGCCGGAGGCATTCAGGCAGACCAGCGCGCCCTGATGGATGACGGCAGCCGCCGCCACCCCAAAGGAGAAGTCCGTGCCGGCCCGCTCGGGCGTGTCGCGCTTGGTGGAAAGTGCAGCCATCGATCAGTTCCCCTTCTTGGCGGCGAGGAACTTCTCCTCGGTCACGCCGGTGAGCTTGCAGATCTTCTTCTCGTCATCGGTGAGCACGCCGCCCTGGGCGGCGGCGGTCTCCAGATCGCCCTCGATCGCGCCGGGCGAGACGACCACCGCGGCGGTGGCCAGCCAGGTCTTGAAGCCGGGCAGGTCCTTGGCCGCGTAGCTCTTGGCCCAGCCCTGCATCGCCGGCGTCAGCTTGCCGTCGGCGCTGGCCGTGGTGATCAGCTGCTCGGCTTCGGTCGCGGCACTGGCGGCCGTGGCGGTCGCCAGCTTGCCCTGCAGGTCGGTGACGACCGCGATCGGCACGAACTTGGCCGGGTCGGGCTCGGCGGTCACGGCGGCGGTGGCGGCCGTGACGATCTCCTCGGCCGTCGCGTCGGCGGCCAGGCCGAGCGCGGTCCCCAGGGGAGACAAGGCGGCGGCGGTCATCACCGCCGCCGGCAGTGCCGACCCGGCGATCGCCGCCAGAACATCTTCTTCGCTCGCATCGGCCGGCAGGCCGAGTGCGGCGGCAATCTTCGCATAATTCACGGGTGTCTCCTGATGGGTGACGTCAGAAATCGCGGCGGCGGCGACGGCGGGCAGCTCGTCGATGGCGTTGTCATTCACCAGGCTGCCGAAGCGGATCGCAGCGATCCGGCCGTCCTTGAAGGTCGTGAAGGTCGGGGAAAAATAGCGGTACTCGCGCTTGGCGAGCGCATCGGCGGCGCCGGGCGTCCAGCTCACTTCGCCCTCGATGCCGGCGGCCGTCACGATTAGCGAGCCGGGCTTGATCCAGCCTGCAGCCGGCGCGCGACCACCCCTGTCCTTGCCCACGGCGTAGACGAGCTGGTGGTCGTAATCGACGGGGATGTCGCGACGTCCGGCGTGCTGAACGGAGGCAGCGATGATCGCTTCGGCGTGCGCGACATCGTCGATGCGGAAATGGCGATTGTCCCTGGTGTGGATGTCCCCCAGTGGCAGCAGCAGTATTTTCGCGGCGGCCCCGGCGGCGGCCTCATCAGGCGCCGCGACCGCAACGGCGGCGGCCGTCACCAGCGGGCCGAGGTCGCCGGCCGAGGCCGTGGCCAGGCTGCGCGCACGAATGCGGGAGAGGAGGGCGTTGATCACCCGACCGTGATGCACCGCGCACAGCCCGCGCTTGCCGTCCGGCGCCGGACGGCACTGCATCATCTGCGGAGGATTGGGGGGCGTTCTGGGCGGCGCTTCAAAGGCCGATCAGAGCCCTCTTATGGCGCGCTCCGAGCCGGTTGGAAAGGCGGCAAGAAATCGGGCGCGCCAGCTTTTCGCCAGCGCGCCCGTGCGAGGGTCGATTGGTCAGGCAGCCTTGTACGCGGCCATGCTGTCGATCTCGGCGCGGTAGCAGCAGCGCTCAAAGTCGTCGGCGATGATCTCCAGCACCGCGCTGAACTCATTGTCGTGCAGCCGGGCCAGCGCCCGCAGGCTATCCACGCAGCGCGCCATCCGCAGGGAATAGTCGCCCTCAGCGCCGGACAGATTGGCCAGCCGCGCCAGCGCATGGTCGCGGGCCGCCGCAAGCTGGGCGTCGCGGATCTTATTCTTTTTAGGCATGTCCGCCTCCCATGGTCATCATCGTGGCCACCTGCTCGAACGCGCTGTAGCGATCCAGCACATCCTTCTGGAACTTGCGCAGCTCAGCCTGCGCTTCGACCGGCACAGTGGCCGGATCGACGCACAGGACATGTCCGATGAACGCACCGGTATCGACGCGCTCAAAGTCTTTGTAGAACTGCGGCTCGGGGCGCTTAGCCTTCATGGGTCGTGCTCCCAAACAAATCGGCCTGCTGTGCGTCGTCATTGGCCGCTGACGGCTTTCGCCGCGCCTCCACCATTGACAGCGCCTCGAAGACCCGCCGCTCCTTCCGCGCCCAATAGGCGCTGCGCCCGGTCAGCACCGCCACCTTTGTTCCGGGCAGTCCGGCGCGGAACAGCACAGCCGCACGCAGGGCATCGGGCTCGGCCAGTCGCTCCGCCCGCACCTCGCGCATCATGCCTGCGTCCACATGTGCCGGCACCGGCGCATCGAGCAGGGTCTCATAGTCCGCCAGCATCGGCAGGCCGAACGCCTCGTTGACCTGCGCTTCGACTGCGTCGCGCATCCGCCGCTGCATCTCGATCAGCATCGGCCGGGCGGACTGGGCTACCTTTGAAGGGCTGATCGACCTGAGCCAGAAGCCAAGGTCAGCCGTTTGAAGAGCCAACGTCTCATAGTTTTTTCCATCGGCAGCCGTGATCATTATGATCACAACTGAAAGCGCATCGTCGCTCTGGATTTTTCGCCGCTGCGGGCTCCAGCCAAGGCCGAGAAAATCGGCCACCGGCCGCGCCGGCACCCACCAACGGTGTTCATGTCGATAGGCGGTGCCCGAATAGCCGCCGAAGGTGAATGGGCAGGTCAGCATTTGTGTCATCGGTTCCGGTTCCTTCAAAAAGGCTTCCGGGACACGGCTTGCACTTTGGTGCCCGGATGCCGCCGGGTGTGCAAGACCGGTGACCGACGGGACCGGCAGCCGCTTACGCGGCTCCCAACGACACCCGGGCATAAAAATACCGCGCCCGGATCGTGTAATCAGGCGCGGTGGTTCGCGCCGGTCTCTTGGGCTTGCACACCCACTTCCCTCTCAAGAAGCCTGTGCACCTTGCCTGTGGCCGTCAGTCCCGTCAAGCTATGGCAATGGGCGACGATACCGACTCGAACAACAATGAACCGAGGCACGTCTGGGTGCCGCGCGAGCTAACGCGGATCGCCGATCTCATGGAAGAGTGTGGCAGGCTGCCCCCGGGCCCCGAGAAGGCCAGGCTGATGCGAATTGCAGTGGCCGATCTTCGCGCCGCAGCCTTACAGCTGAGGCCGGTGGCAAAGCGCAAGCGCTGACCCCGGCTTGCCGCTTCGCCAGGTTGCCGCTGCATGCCTGTGGCTGCATCAGATGGAACTGCCTTTCTTCCCCCGCACAGTCATCGCGCCAACTGCGCCCGAAGGTCGAGCCTGACGCCAGCACCCTGGACTTCCGTTGCCGATCGGCCGCCGCCGGCGAACCGTTCGCCCAGCGCGCCCAGCATCTGCGCGGTCTCTTGTTGGACCTCGGAGGTGCCGCCCTTGGCCACCTCGATGTTGTGCGTCATCATAGCGTGCACGTCAGCCATGCTCATCATCATTCCCTCCTCAGTTGATTTTTCCCCAGGTCAGGCGCATATCGGCTGCGGACCTGCCGGCGTTTCGGACGTTCATAGGCTTGGGCTTCGGCCACCAGTCCTGGCGGGTCCACCCCTCACTCATCCACAGCCCTGCTCTTCCAAAGTGATTGGAAGCTGAAGCGGCGCGCTCGCTCCAGGATGTACTCGACCGCTGTGTATTGCCGGCCATCGATCACCGCACGCCAGCTGATAGAGTTCGGCTTGCCCTTTGCCGGGTTCCGGTTGCGATAGTCGAACGGCTCACCCAGCCGGTAGATCTCTGGCAGCAGGTCGAAGTCCTCGGGCGTCACGGGCAGCTGGCGCGAAATGCTTTCCCCCTCGCCATGCCGGTTGAGCGTCTTCCTGATCTCGAAGTTGCGGACGATACGCTGATAGTCAGACACATCGATGCCGCTCACCTCACGGACGACGCGCGCTTCATCCGGTGACAGCCGTCCGAGCTCGATGATCTGGACGTTCGGGGTCGGACCGACACGCACGGCACGCGCCAGATCCGACAACGCTGGCTGCGGCCTGGCCGGCAGCAGCCGCGGGGCGCCGCGCAGCAGACCCGTCAGCTCGGCCTGGAGGGCGGCCGCGGCCTCGGGCATGCCGGCCGCGCGTACCTGGTCCAGCGTCAGCGCTGCCTTCTCGGCCAGCGCCGCCGCGCGCGCGATCCCCGGATTATAGCCAAACCCCGGATCGATCCCCGGCGGCACGAACACTGGCGCCTTGGCGCCACGCCGCCAGAACGGCCGCACCGGCGCTTCGGCTGTGGGCACCTGGCTCACCGTCCAGCCGCGTCGCTCCATCATCCGGGCGTTCAGCTGCACCACTGTGCAGCGGCAGCGCCAGCCGTTCGGCGGGAAGTGGGTCAGCCACCAGGGATGGTCGACGGGCAGGATGGTCCCATGCCAGAGCGCGTGCAGCGGCCGGGTCCGCCCGTCCATCACGGCCGAATAGCGCAGGAACGGCAGCGTCGCCTTGCTCGCCTGGATGCGGTCCCAGAGTGCGGTGGCGCGCGCCATCCGCATGTTAGTGTCGTAGATCGTCCGCAGCCGGCGCGGGCCAATGATCACCGCCCGCTCGGTGCCGGTGATCGATCGATCCTGCACCCGGCCCCACCAGCCGGCGCGCTCGAGCTCGGGCTGCAGGCCGGCCTGCCACTGCTCGAACGGGATGCCCTCGGCCTGCGCCTTGAGCAGGCTCGCACGGATCGTCACCAGCAGGTCGACCTTGGCCACCTTGGCCACGGTGAAGGCACTCGCGTGCTCGCGCTCCCACATCTCGGTCCAGTTGACCGTGGTGCGGTAGCCCTTCTCCTCGAGGAACCGGATCGCCTCGCGCGGCGGCAGATCGAGCGCCTGGAGGATCTCGACGGGCGGCGGCGGCTCTGGCGGTGGGTTACTCGCCATCGCTGCGCAGCTGCCCGTCGGCGCCGGTGATGGCCGCCGCCCGCACCGCGAACGCTGCCCGCTCGAGCCGCATCGCCAGCTTGTCCGCGTCCATCGCGCCCATCGCGGGTACCAGCGCCGCCACCGCCTGCTCGTAGCTGCTGGCCGAGGCCAGCGCCTCGCGCAGCGGCGCGATCATCGGCGCCAGATCACCCTCCCAGCCCTCATCGGCCAGGATATCGACCAGGGCGTCGATGTCGTCGCGCCGGCCGAGCTCATCGGCGACAGCCGCCGGTTCTTCGGTTGCCGCCCCGGTCGCGATTGCGGCCAGCGGATCGGATGGGCGAATGGGAGGGAATGGGAGGCGTGAGAAGCGGGTCGCTGCGGTTTCTGGTGCAAGGGGGCCACCCGGCGCTCCTGGGGCCTCCTGGGGCGTTTGCCGGGCCTTCGGTGCCAGCAGCACCGCGTCGGCCGCCGGATCGGGCAGGCCAAGCCGGTCCCGCACCACCGACTGCTCCACGCGGCCCCCTCGATCGACGAACCGCTCGACCCCCTCAAGCCAGGTCCCGAACTCTTCCTGGTCGTCCTCGCGGCCGATGCGGATGCGCGGATATTTGAGCACGCCCGACGAGGGCCGGCCGAAGTTGAAGTCGATGATCGGAACGACCAGGTCGCGGTTGAGCGTGGTGCACAGCAGCTTGGCGTCGGCCCGCTCGATGTCGGAGCGCACGTCGCTGTGCTCCTGGCCGCCGCCGCCACCCAGGCGGCCGCTCTCGCCGTCGGTGGTGCCGGTCTGGCCGAGGACGGCCTTGGACACCTGCTTATCCAGATATTCGCACAGCATCTGGAAGACCTCGGCCGAGCTGCCCGCCTGGGCCGAGATGAAGTCCATTTGCATGGTCGAAGGGATCACGGCGGCGGCATCGGCCGAGACGTTGGCCACGGCGCGCAGCAGGGTGCGAATATCCTCCTCGCTGGCGCCCGGCTGATATTTGCCGAGCCGCACCGGGAAGCCGTAGACGTGGGCGAAGCTCACCCAATCTTTCAGCCCAAAGGACTGGAACAGCCAAGCCCAGGCCACCGGCCGCGCCAGGCCGCCCCGGATCGGCAGGCCCGATTTGCTGGCATGGACATGATAGGCGAACTTGTACGGCGGCAGCGGCTGCGGCGGGCCGCTCCCACGCAGCAGCGGTGTGGTACCGTCCAGCCGGTCGAACTCGAACCAGCGCGGATCTCGCCAGATCAGCTTCTCCGGCAGCCAGGGTGCTCGACGCAGGTTCCAGACGATCTCGGTCAGGCTGAAGCCCTTGCCGACCGCATCGAGCATGTCGAACAGCTCGGCCTCGACCGTGTCGCGGTCCAGCCAGTCGCGGATCAGGTCGGCCTTTGCCTGGTCGACATCATCGTCGCTGGCAGCGGCGACGCTTATCGGCAGCTGCGAGACCTGCCGCTTCCGCGTGCCAAGCACGCCGATGTAGTGGAGGTACTTCTCCTCGACCGCCTCGGCGAGGTCGAGATAGTCGATGATGTTGCCTTCTTCGGCGCCGCGCAGGATCGCCGCCAGTCGCTCGGGCGTGAGCCCGGCCGACGGGTTGCCGCTGGTCACCTGCCGGCCGGTCATCATCGACGGGCCGGCGATCTCGCGGGACATCATCTGCCGCAGAGGGGTCACACCGTCGGGGCCCAGAATGGCCGGTCTTGTTACGGGTGTCGTCGCCATGGTCGCTGTCCTCACCAGGTGCCGCACGAGCTGCGCGCTGGCATGTCGTCATCGTGGCGCGGCCGCATCGAAAGCCGGCGGCCGCCGCCGGCGCCGCCATTCGCGCCACCGCCTACGGGGCGGTAATCGATCGGCCCGGCGTCGAAGTCGGCCGGGCGGCTCGCCAGCGCCGCTGCCCAGAAGCGATCGGCGTGGACATCGCCTTCGGGGTCGTCGCCGACACGGAAACGCTGGCCATCGCTGGTCGGCACCTGCTTGATGGCGAGCAGATCGGCCCGGATAATCGGATCTCGGGGCACGCGGATTTTGCAGTCCTGGAAGCGCTTCTGCAGGCTCAGCGCCAGGTCCAGCCGGTTCTGGCCGATCAGGAACTGGCCCTTCACCCGGCTCTCGCCGTAGCGCTGGATGGCCTCTTCCACCGGCTGCTCGCCCATGCCGCCCTGGTCGATCCAATAGGCCATCATCCGCCGCATGCGGATCAGCCGGTCAGCCTCGTCCGCCTGCGCCTGGAAGGTCTGCCCGACGCCCTCCCAACGATCGCGCAGCCACAGCACATCGCCGACCTTCTCGAAGCCCCAGAGGATCTGTCCGTCCCGCCGCCGGGCGACGTCGCGGCCAAGGTACCACAGCCCGCCGGCGTAGAGCTCGGGCCGGCTCGCCTCGTCAGACTGGCAGGCTAGCAGGTCCTCGAGCTTGATCAGCGAGCCGCCGCCCTCCTTGGGGATGACGTCCAGCTCCTCGCCGGCATTGTCGCCATAAAAGCCCCGGATATCCGAGATCCACTCGCCCTTCTCGGGCACAGCCTTGCCCCGGATCGCCATGACCTCGGCGATGCGCTCGAACAGTCCGTCCGCCACAGCTTCGTCAAAGGTGATCCGGACGACCTGGCCCTTCTGGGTGCCGCCCCTGATTTTGTCGATCAGCTGGTTGAACGGATTGGCCTCGCCATCGTGGGTGGAGATGATGATGACCTGGCCGCCCCACATCAGCAGCGCCAGCGCCGCCTTGATCTTCTCGGCCAGCTGGCTGTGGAACGCCGCCTCGTCGATGATCACCACGCCCTGCTTGCCGCGAAAGGCACGCGGCATCGAGGACAGCGCCACCACCTTAAACCCAGACGCAAACTCCACTCTAAACGCCTTGATAGCGCGTGTGTTGCCCTCATCGTCGATGTCTTCGAAGACGGCTTCGTTCACGGCCCCTGCGGCGATACCATAGGCCTTCGCCCACATGCCCACCGCATCGATGAACTCGCGGGCCATCTCCTGCTCATAGCCCATGTAGAAGACGTTATCCCCGCCGGCCGTGGGCTTCGACGCAGCCTTCAGCGCCGCGAACGCTGCCACCGCCCAGGTCAGACCGATCCGGCGGCTCTTCTCCACCACGATCAGCCCGGTCGAGGCGCGCAGCATCGCCGTCGTGGATGCCTGATAGCCGAGCAGCAGCCGCCCCAAGGGCAGCTGCTCGAAGAGCTGGCCGGCAGCCTCCCGGTCGGCCGAGATCTCGTCGGCAGGTTGCGCGAGGATGCTCACGGCTTCTGGCCCGCCCCGGCGTAGCGCAGGGTGAGCGAGCAGCCCTTCGGCTCCTGGCAGTTGCGTGGCCATTCGCGAAAGCGCAACCGCGCCTTCTCGCCGACTTGGCGCTTGCCGCAGGTGCGGCAGTGGACGCTGTCCTCCGGATGCGGCTTTGGCGCGCTCATGCCGCCCCCCATTTGACCGGCGAAGCCATAGGATCGATGCGATGCTTGCCGCGTGCCATCGGGTGGGTCGGCGCGCCGCTGGCAGTTTTTCCCCAGCACCAGATATCCGGGAACGGCATCAGGCCACTCTGGATTTCCTCAACAATCTGGCTGATCAAAACATCGTCACGCGCGATCGCCCCCCAGCAGGCAAAAACCATGGGGGCCTGCTTGGCGATCCGCGCCACGTAACTGATGTTGTGCTGCATCTCATCGCGAGAATGCCAGTCCGGCCCTGCCCAGGCAGAGGCAGCGATCAGATAGCATTCAGACGGTGAC
The DNA here is from genome assembly GCF_051860865.1 of Polymorphobacter sp. GTDB lineage: Bacteria > Pseudomonadota > Alphaproteobacteria > Sphingomonadales > Sphingomonadaceae > Sandarakinorhabdus. Next base: position 32,756 of record NZ_JBIMKZ010000001.1, read on the forward strand.
GAGGTGCAGAAAGGGTAGAGGTTAACCAGGGCATAGCCGCCGAAACCATGCGCTTCGAACCACCGGTTCAACCATTTGGTGGTGGGGTCCTCGGTCTCAGCATCGGCAGTGCTCGGATTGTGCCCGATCACACAGGCCAGCGGCAACCGCGCGTTCCACACACGCGACAGCCGCCGCCGTATGCCCGGCGAGGGGAAGTAGGCGCTACGCCGAATGACAAGCTCCGTCACCCGATGTCCTCCTCTACTTCAACTTCCACGATCCGCAGCGGCCGGCCGCCATTGTTGATGGCCATCTGGACCTCGCGCTCGGCTTCGGCACGGGTGAGGAACGGGCCTGCCCAGCGCAGCCAGGCGGTGCTGCCCATCTTGGAGACATGCTGGCGCTCGACCTTGTAGCCCTTCATTGCGCCGCCCCCGCCGCCTGGAGGAGCGTCACGGCCAGTGCCTCGGCACGGGTGTCGTCCCGGCCGCCGCCGGCGAGCGTGGCGGCCGCGGCGAGCATCGCGGCGCCGGCCTCCATCATTCTTGCCGCCTCGCCACGCGCCGCGAGCCGGGCAAGCACCAGGTCCGCCAGCAGCATGAGCTCGTCGATCACGCGGCCCTCGATCTCGACCAGGTCCGAACCCTCGACCTTTGCCGTCTCGCGGATCGAAACCAGATGTGCCTCGGCCTCGGCCCAGCTCGTCGGCGCTGCCAGCGCGAACGAATAGCGGCGGCCGTGATGCGTGTAGTCGATCAGAAACGGCGGACTGCGCTCCATCACTGCACCCCCAGAACGGCGTGGTAGATCGCGTCGACGGTTTCCTTGGTGAGCCCGGACGCCTTGTTCGCGGCGACCTTGTCGACCGCCTTCAGCACGGTCTTCTCGGCTTCCTCGCGGTCCTTGCGGCGGCGATCGGCGTCTGTCTTCCGGGCGCTGGCGAGCGTGCCCAGGGCGCGCGACAGGAACATCGTGTCCTCCGGACCGAAGCTCACCATCTCGCCGTCCTTGGTGGCGGTCAGCAGGCGCAGCACCATCGAGTGCATCAGCTCGATATTCAGATCGGCGATCTGGCTCTCGGCCAGGCCATCGGTTTTCTCGACCAGGGCTTTGGCCACTTCGCGGCTGTGGCGGAGATCCGCGCCGATCTCGTCGACGGTCTTGGTGTGCCGGGCCAGCGCCGAGCGGCTCACCGACTGGCCCATCTCCAGCAGGCGCTCGTGGATCTCCTTGATCGTCCAGCCATGCTCGATGCGCAGATCGGCGATCATGCGTTTCACCTCCGGCTCGAGCCGGTCGATCGTGCTGGGCTGGTGACGGCCGCGCTTCATCACATCACCGCCGAGGGCGGCGCGATCCCGTCGATCGACAGCGAGCCGTCCGCCACAAGGCGGCCGCGATCGGTGATCTCGGCCACCATCATCGTGTCGTCGAACATCCGGGTGGTCAGGCAGTCACGCGCCGCCAGCCACTGCAGCTGCTCGCGCACCCCGGCCTGCTCCAGCCCGGTCCCGAGCCCCAGCGACCGCAACGCCTGGAAAAGCACGCGCTCGTTGCCGCGCCCGCTGTCCTGCACCAGCAGCGCCAGGATGGACCGCCGCCGCTCGCTGGACAGCCTGTCGGAATAGCCGCTCACCGCTTGCCTCCCGCGCCCAGCAGATGGTTCTCGATCCGCGTCACGCTGGACCGGACCACGCTCATGTCGCTCTTCATCGCGTGCACCTCGGCCTTCAGCGCCGAGACGTCGGCCTTGGTTGGCAGATCCGCGATGCGCGCCTCCACCACGGAGAGGCGCGTGCGGGCGTCCTCGATCTTGTCGGGGTGCTCCTCGGTCCGGGTCTCGAGCGTGCCCACCCGGCCCCTCAGGCCGCTGATGGAACTCTCGACGTCCTTGCCCGCCTCTGTGCGCTTCCAATCGCCAGTGCGCAGGTACGTGGCCACAGACAGCGCCAGCGACACCAGCGCTGCGATAATGGCCGCCAGATAGTAGTTCGCCTGTTCCATCACCGCCTCGCCATCAGTTCGATCACCCCGGCAAGCGTCGTCGCCGGTGGCCGCCTATTCCTTTTCTCCACCTCGCCCTGGCAGTGGTGGCAGCGCACCGCCGACGGCAGCACCGCGCGCCGCTCGGGTTCGATCGCCTCGCCGCAACCCAGGCAGTCCGCCTCGCCGGCTTGGGCGAGCGCCGCCTGGACGCGTGCGACAGCGTCCTCGCGCGCCGCCTCGATCACCACCGAGGCATGGTCAACGACGTCGCTCACCGCGGCGCCCCCGGCTGTGGGCACTCGGCACGTGCCGCCAGCAGCCGCGTGCGCAGATCCTCGGCATAGGCCTTCAGCCGCGCTACCCAGCCGATCGTCGGCCGGTCGCCCTCCAGCCAGCCGCCCTTCGGCCTCGCCGGCGCCGGCGTCACATCGGCGAGCAGCTCCGCCGGGCACTCGCGCCGCGTCTCGATCTGGCGCACCACCACCGGGTCTGCGGCGCGCGGCAAAGGCTTGGCCCTAGTCACCGAGGAGCTGCTGCAGGCAGGCATCGTCGCAGCGCACGCGACCATCAGCGCCCACCGGCGCGCGCGAGAGGGCAAGGGCGGCATTCTGGTCCTTCCTGAGAAGTGTCTGGGCGCGGGCTTCGGCGCGGCTGAGAGCCGCCTGGGCCTGGGTGCGGGTGCGGACGAGCTCGGCCTCGAGCTGGCCGGCTTCATGGGCGGCGGCGGCGGCTTCGGCGTCCCGGCGTTTCACCGCCTCGGAGCACGCGGCCGACACACCATAAGCCTCGCCCTTGGCCAGGGCGGCGTCGCATTCGAGGTAGCGTCGGGAGCGGGCCGCGGCATCGGCGATCGGCTGCGGACAGATCAGCACGTCGCCGCTGGTCTTCACCGCTACAGTGCAGGCCTTGGCGGCGTTCACATCGTCGCGCAGCCGGTCTCGCTCGCGGAACACACTAGTCAGCCACAGCGCCGCCCCCACCAGCGCCCCGATGCCGCCGATAAGTCCCCAGAGCCGAATGCCGGTCATGCCGCTGCCTCGAGCGCGCCGCAGGGGCTGCCGACGCCTCGCACGTTGCCGAGCAGATCACGATCGGTGTTGCCATCGCGCATCCGGCCGAGCAGCGGCGAGCTCGCCGTCGGGCGATAGTCGCCGCCGCCTGCAGCCGTGCCGTATTTCGAGCGGTCATCAGTGTAGAGCGGGTCGGTGACCACCGTCGTCTGCACTGAACGCAGGCCTCGGAACCAGTAGCGGAACGCGCCGATGTCGCTTGCCGCCCGGCCGCCGTCCCAATTGGCCTCGTGCATGACGCCGCAATAAGCAGACCAGGAGCCCAGCAACCAAGGACGATAGCCGTTGAACCCATTGGCCGAGCACCCGCTCTCCAAGAAAAGGTCATGCTTGGTGGCGTTGCGGTCATAGGCGTTGTTCACCTGCCGGTTGCAGAGGGCGTCACCGTTCTGAGCGGTGTCGGAGCAGGTCGCCGGGTCATTGTACCAGAAGTTGCCGCGCTCTCCGGTCAGCGTGTTGTTGTCGAAGATGTTGTAATGCATCGACGTCGCGCCGCCCTCGCCGATCGCAAGGATCGGGTTCGAGCCGGCAATGACCTCGACGAGGTTGGCCATGATGACGACGCGGCGGAACGAGGCAAAGGTTGTGCCGGCCTGCGCGGCCGAGGGGAACGAGAACTGGAAGACGCGCGCCCGGCAGTGCCGGAAGTCGTTGTAGGCGTAAATGCAGTCCTCGCGGATCGCCACGTCGCTGGTGACATCGTTCTGCCCGGTGACCGATTGGCCGGTGACCGTCGCGTCCTCATGCTCGACAAACCGACTGGTCAGCATGACGGCCGAGCGGGTGAGCCGGCTGAACTCGCAATGCCGGACCAGGATCGGCCGCAGCTGGGTCGCCGCCGACATCGAGATACCGCAGTTGGTCCAGCGAGTATTTATGACCTGCATCGACCAGGTGCCGCCGGTGTGGGCGGCGCTGCTGATGCTGCTGGTGCTGGTCTCGAAGCCGGCTTTGCCGCGCACGACGCAGTTCAGCAGCGACATCACACCGGCCGCGCCCTGCAAGGTCGCCTGCCCGAGTTCGATGGCAACATTGCGCCACATGCAGCGGAAGCCACGGGCGACAACGGTCAGTGAGCCGGAGCGGAGAATGCAGTTGGTGGCCGGATCGGCGTCGTCGGGATCGCCCTCGATGATGTAGGGCATCTCCCAGGTCTGCAACGCGGCGTTCGGGACGGTCGCCGATGCATAGGTGGTGACGCCGGGGGCGAGAACGATGCGGGCGCCGTCCATAGCGCGCGTGGCGCTGGAGCCGCCGTTGGCGGCGGGGAGTGTTTTGTTGGCCAGATACAGGGCCGTCTGGGCAACGAGGATGCTGGCCGCACGGGCAGCCGGGGCCACAGCCTTGGCGCCGGCCAGCGTCGTCGCCACCATCGCAGCGCTGGCGGTATCGGTGCCGTTGGCGGCGTCGACATAGACGAACTGGTTGTTGTAGCGCTCGCCGGTCGGGTCATAGCCGATGACCATGGGCGTCTCGGCGCTGCTATTCCGGCCGACCGTGCGCAGGTCGGTGAAGGATTTCGTCCCGGCTGGGTCGGTGCTGCGCATGTTGCCCAGCCAGGGATAGACCTCGACATCGCAGCGCAGCAGCCCTGCCGTCAGCGCGGTCGCCGTCGCCGGGTCGACATCGACGTAATAGCAGCGGAGGTTGTCGCCGTAGCTCGTGTCCGTCCGCAGCGCCGTCGTCCAATAGGTCTTGACCGTGGTACCGTCGGTGGCGGTGAACTTCACCCCGGCGGCCGGCTGGAAGTTCAGAGGATGGTGAGAGGCCACCACTACAGACAGCCGGAATTGCCCCTGAACATTTCGGAACTGCAGGTCGGACCAGCGGAAGATCGGGATTGGCGCGACAACGGTGGAGTTGTTGGTGACTGCGATGTCACCTTCTGAGCCCTCGCCGTTGCGCCAGTCGCTGAGAACATCGAGCGTCACGGCCGTGTCGGTGGCGTAGATCACGTTGGCCAGGGCAATGCGCACCCGCCGCTGACCACCGCCGAGATCCACCTCGTCGATGACCGGCGTGTTCGGACTGGCCGGATTTACCGGCAGTCGCAGGGGGGCCGTCGCAGGGATTTCGCGGAACCGAGAGCCGGAAACTGCCTCGCCGCCTGATTGTGAAAACCCGCCATGGGTCGAATAGAGCAGCACCCGAGGCAGCGGATTGTCGGGCGCCAGCGCATAATCCGAGAAAGTGCCGGAACCGACGCCGGCGAGCGTCACGCTGAGCACCCATCCATTCGGCTCGATCTCGGCCGAGATGATGCTGTTGACGCCGGGCGGATCGGGATCGGGCGCCGGTCCCGTGCTGTTCAGCGCCCAGCCGGACAGGGCCAGCAGCGACGACGATAGCGCCAGAAGCCGAACGAGGCTCATGTCAGTTGCTGAGCCGTGCCGTGAAGATGCCGCTGGTCAGGTCGCGGCAGCGCAGCCGGTGAAGAACGCCGGCCTCACGGTTAAGCACCAGCTCAGAGCACGGACCGGTAAACACCACGACGACGCCGAGATTGGTCACCGCCACCCAGTCGGCGCCGCCGTTGAAGCTGCGCTCGAGCACGACCTCGCCTTCGCCGTCACCCCAGATCGCCAGGTTGAACGTACCGGTCAACGCTACGGCATCCGTCGCCGAGCCTTCGCCCGTGTCTGTGTCCAAGTCCTTCTGGCTGACGATGTTGGCGTGCTCTTGGCCGTCGACAGTCAATTTACCCATCAGCTGATCCCTTCGCGTCGTTCGTAGGTCCTGGAGACGACCATCACGCCGGCCAGCGCCGACAGGGCCATCCAGTCGATCGGCTCCACCGGCTCGCGGCGCGCCAGCTGCACGAGGGGCACGACCAGGCCGCGCACCAGCAGCAGCGTGATCAGCCAGCCAGAAGCCGGCCGCCAACCACGGATGAAGAACTCCCAACCGCCGCGCGGGGGCGTGAACGCGCGCGGCCGGATGCGGGGCGGAAGCCTCTCAGCCATCAGACCGTCCCCAGCCGCCGGGCGCGGGCCAGCCAGCCGTCCAGGAAAATGCGCTGGCTCGGATTGCGAGCGACGATGTCCCGGTACCGCCGCTCGGCAAGCTGCCGATAATGGCCGAGAAACACCCCGGTTTGCCCTGCGTCAGCCACTCGCCGTGCCGCTACCAGCGTCTGCTGGCCGATGCGCCGGTCGACGGCCACAGCGTCGCCGAACGGCAGCGTCAGGTTGATGGCACGCTGCAGGAAGAACGCCGCCTGGCGCGCGCCGGAATTGACAGCGATGCAGAACACCGCGTGATCGATCCGCGCCGGCAGCGCGCTGGCGTGCACGGTATCCCAGAAGCACAGGCGGTAGAGCCGGGCGGCCTGGTCGCGGTTGAGAGCGCGGATCGTGTCACGCGTGATCGGCGGCGGCACGATGGCGGCCGCGCCGGGGTTTGTGCGGACTTCTTCGGCGAGGAAGCGCAGAGAAATGCCGAAATTGGTTGCGCCGCCCCGGTCGGCGGCGATGTCGTTGAAGCCGCCCTCGGTGCGCAGCAGCTCGGCCAGGCACACGGAAAATCGGTCAGGAGAGGCGCCCGTCGTCATCCTTCCGGACTAGGCCGGAGGCGGGCTTGGCTTGCCGTCCGCGCGCGGACGGGAGGGCGTCAATCGAAGAGGCTGGGCTCCCGCTGGTCGCGTGCGCCGGCCAGCGCTTCATAGACCGAGGATCGGCTCAGGCGCAATTCCCGCGCAATCGTATCGCCGGAAAAGCCACGCTCGGCCAGCCGGGCGATGGCGAACCGCCGCCATTCGCGCACCGGCAGCACCAGGTAGGTGCCATGGAAATACTCGGAGAGCAGCTCGGCCGCCGTCCGGCCGATCGCCTTGACCAGCCAGTGGCCGTCGGGGAAGTGGCGCGGCACGTAGAACATCGAGCCGCCGGCCGCGCGCCCGAGCTCGAAATAGGCCTCCTCGCCGATCACCGCGATCAGCTCCGCCACGACAGGCGAGGAGGTCTGCACGCCGCTCATCAGTCGTCAGCGGGCTCGTAGTGCGTCCGGAAGGCATGGTTGGCCAGCCGGTGAGCCAGGTGCTTGGCGATCGTCTCGAGATCGGTCTCGGTCAGGTCGATGACCGGCGCTGCCTTGCCGAGCAGCGTGGCCGCCACGGTGGCCACTGTTTCGGTCGGCGCGACGACGCCGGCGGCGACTAGCCGCCGCAGAATGGCGCCGCACAGCCGCAGCTTCAGTGTCCAGATCGGGTCGGCCAGCCCGGTCGTGTTCTGGTCCCAGCCATGGCGCTGGGCGATCGCCTTCAGCGCCTCGATCAGCTTGTATACCTGGCTCTGGTCAGCCCACTGCAGCTGGGTCGTGCCCATCTGGCGGCGCGCGAACGCCTCCAGCGCGGCCTCGCTGGGGTTCCGGATCACGCCGAGCATGCCCAGCGAGATCAACATGGCGCGGGCCTTTTTCGCCGCTGGGTGATCCGCCGGGCGCGGGCCGGTACGCTTGTGGACTTTGCCGCCAGCCAGCGGCGCCCAGCCCAGCCGGGCCAGCTCATCGAGCACCCGGCCCATCTCGCCGGCGTTCATGGCGCTGGTCGATGTTTTGCCGGTCACCCGCTCGAGCAGCGCCCGATAGTCGCCGTCGTCGAAGCCCAGCTCCTTCTTGGCGACATGGATCTTCGCGATCATGGTCCGGCGCTGCGGATCGGGCGGAAAGCTGGCCGGCGTCGCCTGGCGGAAAGCGGGACGCGCGCTCACAGCTCAATCTCGCCGTCAGGAGCCGAACACACATAGACCGGCTGCATCTCGATTGTGCAGGTCAGGAGCACCCCGCAACCGTCACACGCCGATACCTCTCGGTGATGGTCGGTATAGCACTTCGGGCACGTCCAATAATCGACGTACGGAGAGTTGGAGCATCGATCGCTCATGACCGCACCGCCTTTCCGCTTTCATCGACCTGGTTCAGCGCGGCGATCAGCATCGCCGCGGCCTCGCGTGCCCGCTCGACGCGGCGGCGGCCGTTGCCGGTTGCAGGATCGGCCCGCACCGCTGCCGCTGCACTGCGCTGCGCCTGCCTGAGCAGGAAATCGACGGTGAGCCCATTCCCGTTGCGGATCGCCTCGACCCGATCGAGCACGAGGTGCTCGGCTTCGGTCACGCCCTGGCGCAGATCATCGCAATAGGCGCCTGTAATCCCCTGGCTCATGACGGCAGCCTCCCGTGCGTGAGCTTGTCTGCCTCGATCAATGGCTCGATCAGCGCGATCAACTTCTCAGCGTCCTCGACGTCGAGCAGGGCAGCGCGACACAGGCCCCGGTCATCGGCGAGCATGATGACGATCCTCTGGTCGCCCCGGAGCGTCACCAGGCCACCGACAGCGATGCCGACACGGCCATTTGCGGAGGTAGGGGCGACCACCTCGCAGTGGATCGCTGACACGTTAGTCCTTTGCGTCGTCATGACCGCACCTCCCGCCCGCCGAACAGCGAGGCCAGCCAGATCAGGCCGGTGAACGGGTCCACGCCGGCCGCAGCGAAAGTGAAGACCAGCATCATCAGCGCGAAGCCGATGAGCACGGCCACGTCGCGCAGCACGAGCAGCGCCTTGACCAGCGCGCTCATGCCGGCACCGGCACGGAAAAGCCGCTCCAGCTGGCCAGCACGACCGCGCCGGCGCCGACGACCAGGCCAAGCCACAGGCCGGGCCCGAAGCCGCGGCCCGATGTCGTCGCAACGCCCATGAGCAGCGCCGTCAAGATCGCCAGCATCGCCAGCGCCGCGATCAGCTCCCCGCCGCTCATGCCGGCACCTGTTCGGCCTGCGGGTCGACGATGGTCTCAACCGGGCTTTCCTTCGGCGGGATGCGATCGATGAAGAAGGTTTCCTTCTGCGTCACGTCGAAGCCCGCGTCGCGCAGCTCGGCGATGATCGTCTTGTCATCGTCGTTGAGCTTGTCCTCGGTGGCGCGCAGGGCCTTGATCAGCGCCTCCTTGTCGAGCGCCTTGGAGATCCGCACCAGGCCTTCGATGTTGAGGGCCTCGATCTTGGCGATCGCGTCGTCTTCGGGCTTCGGAAACACCAGTGTCGGGTTGCCGATCCGGTGGCCGATCAGGCACCCGGCCAGCTCGGCACTCTTGCGCTTGCCTTCGGTAATGGTCTCGCCAGCCACCGCCCACCAGGGCTTCAGCTGGAGGAAAAGGCCCTTGATCTCGGCCTCGGCCGGCGCATCCAGCTCTGCCTGCTGGGCACGGAGCGAGGCGATCGCCGTCTCCACCCGCGCCTTGCGCTCGGCCAGTTGGGCGTCGAGCTGGGCGAAGCGGCCGAGCAGCTGCACGGCCTCCTCGATCGATTGGCAGGCCGGCAGCTTTTCGGCCCTGCGGCGCTTGGCAGCCATGGTCAAATCTCCTGGGACAGGTCGGCCGAGCGATCGGCGGACGCAATGATGAGGGGAGCGCCGCAGCTGGCGCATTCGGCGGTCACCCGCCCGACATGGAAGTGCGTGCCGAAGCATCCCGGGCACCGGACGCCGCGGTACCAGAGCAGGCCGGCGGCGATCGGCGCCGCTGGCTGCGGCTTGAGCGCGAGACGGCGGCTCATGGCTCGATGTCCATGGTGTGACCTTGCAGGGCGATAGCGCGCTCACGCATCGCCTTGATCGAGTCCGCGCGGGTGGTTCTGGCGACGGCGAGCAACTGGTCAGTCACCAGCTTGAAATTACGGTCCTGCTCGCGAAAATCCTCCACGCGCTTGCAAGACCAGCTCGCCATTGTGTGCTCGATGTAGCCGGTCAGCCGGGCCGTTTCCGAGTAGTTGAAGCCGGCGGCGGTCTTCACCAGCCACACCCAGACCTGGCGGGGCTTGATGAAACGAGGCGTTCGGCTCGCCCCCATCAGGTCATCGAGCGGCAAGCCGAACTCCAGCGCTACGATGCCCGCGACCTGGACGACCCAGCTGCGACCCAGCAGCGCGGGATTGGCCAGGGATGCCGTGCCGAGGCAGGCCTGAAGCACTTCCAGCCGCGCCCGCATCGCTTCGATCTCGCAACGGATGTCGGCGATATCGACGGTCTGGTCGAAGTTCTCCTTCTGCAGCGCGTTCATGACACCCTCCGCAGGGCCAGCGGGTTCTCGCCGTGGCGGACCAGGTCGTTGTGAACCTCGATGCCGTAGGAGATCAGCCGGTGCAGAACGTCCTGCACCGGCTCGCCGCTCTCGAGCGCGACCTCCTTCACCATGCTCGCCGCCCCTGCGGGCAGCAGGTCGAGCACCGCCCGCGTTTTGGCGAAGGTGACGTGCGTTGGCTCGAGGCCACGCGGCCGCTCCTTCACCGGCGTCACCGCAGCGGCGGTCGTGTGCTCGGCCCGATAGCCGCGACCGCTCTGTCCGTAGATCAACAGATCAGGCCGGTGCGTCCGGATCACCTTCATGTGATTGGACAGCCACTCGAACGGAATGGCGCCAGTCTTGGCCAGCGTGCGCCCCGGCACCCAGTTGCCCTGGGCGGCGACCAGCTGGTCGAGGATGCGCTGTTGCGGTTCGGTCAACGCGCTCATGCTGCACCGCCTTCGATCACCCGGAGAGGCTGGCGCCGCGGCTCGCGCGCGACATCGGCGAGCGTCAGGATCGGCAGCTCGGTAAACCGCATCGGTGCGTGCAGGGCGGCCTCGACCGCTTCAAGCTGCAGCAGGATGTGCTTCAGGCCGGCCGCTGCTTCACGCGAAGGAATGGGGCCATCCAGCGCCAGAATAGCGAGGATGCCGCACGATGAGCGGATTTCCGTCAACGCTTCATGCGGATCGGTCACGGTTGTGCTGATCGTCATCATTCGGTCCTCTCAGTTCGAGTGGGGGCGATGGGAAAGCTGCGCCCAGGCGTCGCGCAGATGCTCGAAGGCGAGCTCGCGGCCCTCGCCGCTGGCCAGCATCATCGCCAGTTCGATCGTGAAGCTCACCGAGCGCAGCCCGCCGGGCTTGACCGTCTGCTCACCCAGCCATTTCAGCATTCGCTCGTTGGCGATGCCCCAGGCACGGCCCAGCATCACGCCGTCCTCGGGATAGGCGAGGTTCTTCACGATCCGCATCGAGACCCGCCCGAAAAGCTGGGCATGCGACGTGGCGCGACTGGTGCCTTCCAGCAGCTGCAGCAGCTCCGCGTTGCCGAGCAGGGCGATGCCAACGCCGGTGGCGTCGTGGATCGAACGGAGCTCCTCGAGCGCCTTCAGGGTCAAATGCTGGGCCTCGTCGAGCGCGATCAACCCGCCGGTGTTGCGCACCTTCTGCCGGATGCGCCCGGAGAGCATCAGCGGCGTGCCGCGAGCCTCCTTGTCGCCCATCGACGCGAGGATCGTGGTCAGCATCGTCGGGACGCCCGAAGTGCTCGGGGCCATCGTTGCCTTCCATACCTGCGGCGTGTCGACCTGGTACTGGTCGAGTGCGCTGGTCTTGCCGAAGCCGGGTGAGCTGGCGACGACCACGAACTTGCCCCGTTGCGCCCAGCGCAGCATCGCAGTGATCTCTCGCGCCGCGCGCGTCATCTGGAAGCTCGGCGCGTCGATCGTCATCTGCGCCCGGAGCGTCGCTTGCTCCTTTTCGGCCTGGAACCAGCGCACGATGGAGGTGGCGACCTTGAGGTTGTCGCCTTCGTACTTGTCGATGCCGAAGTTGGAGAGCGTGCCCTGGGCGATGCCGATGCGGGCGGCCAGATCACCCCAGCTCACACCCTTCTCGAGCTTGTGAGCGACCAGTTGCTGCCGCACCGTATCGATGTCGATATCGGTGGGCCTATCCTGCGGTTTCGATGCCATGCTATGTGATCCTTCTTCCGTTGAGGTTGAGGGGCGCGTCCGGGGTCCAGCCGGGCGCGCCCCGTTTCATTCGACCAGCCGCAGGGGGTTCCTCGGTTGCCTCGAATTCCGGTCCTGCCAATCGTCGAGATCGGCATCGATCTTGTGGGTGAGCCCCGCCGCGAAGCGGTCCATGAAGTCAGCTGCAGTCGCCGCCGCAGCCGCGGCACCGCCGCTCCGCCGGCCGGGACGCACCGGCCGCAGGACGGCCGGCTCGGGCGTTTCCGCCGTCTCGATGTTGAGGCTGGCCAGCTCGCGCGCCACTTGGGCGGCATCGAGCAGCCGTTCGGCCTCCGTCGCCGCCCGCACCGCCCGCCGATGGTCGCCCTGCAGCTTCGCCGTGCGTTTGGCGGCTGCCATGTCGTCGAAGCCGCTGGCCTCCCAGAGATCGAGCTGGCCGATCAGCTGGTCTTTGGCGTCATAGGCCCAGATCGCGCCGTGCAGCTGGTCGGGGTCGAACCGGATCGTCAGCAGCGCGCCGGCATGATCGGACATGCCCTGCGCCCAATACCGATTGCCCGCGAAAGTCACCGCGCCGGTCTTCCGGTCGGCCCGCACCCGATCTGCGGTCAGCAGCGCCATGCGCATCTGGGCCTCGGTCGCCCGGCCGACGGCGGCACCGGCCTCGATCGAGCGGTTGAAGGCATCGTCGAAGCTGCCGCCCTGGGCGGTTTCGGTGCGGCGGCCGCTCTTGGCATTCATCGCGGCGATCTCGCGCGCCAGCAGGGCCTCGAATTCGGCCAGCGGGATTGCCCTGGAGCCGTAGTTTTCGGGCTTTTTCGTTGTGTTGGAGCCCGTGTAGGCGCCCGCGAAGGCCGGGTGCCGGGCGATGTACTCGCAATATTCGCGCCAGGCGCGCTCCACCGGCTTCGCCTGGCCGTGATAGGGCGTGGCAAAGCGGTTTTCGATGCCCAGCGACAGCAGCAGGCCGGCCGGCTCGTCTTCGCGCACTTTGAAGCGGTAGCGGGTCTTGGTGCCGCCCGAGATCCACTTCGAGGCGAACGCCCGACCGTTGTCCATGACACAGCACTTTGGAATGCCATGGTCGCGGAATAGATCGGCGAACGCGAGGCGTGTCAGGATGGCGCTCTCGGTCTTGTCGACGCGCCAGGCCAGAAGCTTGCGCGAGAACACGTCCTGGATGCCGACCATCACCGGCCGCGCGACCTCGCCGTCGGGGAACTGCACCCGGACATCCCAGACATGGCCGTCTATGTTGACCGTGTGCATCGCGTGGAGGTGCGCGACGGTGCGGATCTGCGCTGGCACCATCTGCGCCACCCGCTCGCGGCCCTCGCGCCGCGCCATGATGACCTCGGGCGGCGTCTCGCGCTCGAGCTTCCGCTGCAGCGTCTTGGCACTGGGCAGCGTCACGCCGCGCGCCTTGGCCACCCGGGCCAGCCGGAAATAGCAGGCCGCGTGCGTCGGCTTCTCGAAGCGCAGCCAGTCCGAGCGGTAGAGATCCCAGAGCTCGGCGTCGATCTCCGCCGCCCGTCCACCGCCCTTGGTATCCGGCGCCAGGTGCGGCAGCCGGTCGGCGCGGCTGACACCGGCGACGCGCGCAAACCAGCCGTTGATGGTGGCGGCCGAGACCGCCCAATCGGCCCCGACCAGCGCGATCGCGCGCGTCTTGGTCATGCCGGTCGCCTGCGCGGCCTCGACCGCCTGGAGCACGGTCAGGCGCTGCCGTGCCTCGTCCTGGCGGCTCTTCGGCATCCTCTCAAAGGCCGCCCAGGCGGCACCCTTGGCATCCTCCAGCGGCACCACAACCGCCGGCGTCAGCGGCGCCGTCTCGATCAGGCCGCGCCGCACCAGTTCCTGCCGAGCCCGCTCGGGCAACAGGCTCGAATGCCACTCCCAGCCGCCGCCACGACCCGACCGGCGCCGGTTCATCGGCTCGCCTGCAGGGCCGGCCCGCAGCGCCCAGCGCTCGGCCACGATCAGCTCGTTCAACTTGCGCTTTGTCGCCGGCAGGCCTGGCAGCCCCAGCTCGGCGATTTCGTGCGCGGACAACCAGCACCCGCCCAGGCCGGCAGCGGCGGCGATCGTCGCTCCGCCGGTCATCGGGGCGCCCGAGGCAGACACCGCCTTCACCGCGCCCGCCTCACGACCGGCCGCACCGCTTTCAGCGAGCGCTCGCGCTCACGCAGCTCATCCATCTGAGCCTGGATGTGGCCGAGTTCGGTTGCCCGGATTTCCTCGCCGGAGATCACCCGCGCGCCCGTCTGGGCGGCGATGGCATCGGCGACATCGAAGCGCCCGGTCACCGCCACCAGCGCCCACCAGCGAGCGGCCGGGATGTTGTGCCCGATGCGCGCCTCGGAGGCATAAGCATCGATCATCGCCGGCGTCACTTCCTCGGCGAGGAGCCGGCTCATCGCCTTGGCAATCTCCCGCCGGTTGCGCTTGTCCTCGCACAGCATCCGCGCCACCGAGGCCGAGAGCTGCTGGGAGAACCCCGCCAGATCACCGTCAGCCGAAGCCGGCGACGGCACATCAAACGAGAATGCCATTTGCCGATCGGAGAGCGAGGAAACCCGCTTGCCCATCAGGCCGGCTTCACCTTCTCGGCATAGATCCGCCGCAGCTCGTCGATCAGGTCGCGGATTTCGCCAGCGGGCCAGTCATTGACCTGCTTCACGACCTTTTGGCGCGATTTGTCGAAGCTGTTGACCGGGGCCGGCGCCACGCTCGCCAGCGCTTCGGCGATGCTTTCGACCTGACCCAGCTGGATGCTGACCCAAGCCGTGACGAACGTCTCTTTCGGCAGCGAGATCAGCCGCACCAGCGGCATCAGCTCGCCGGCGAAGCCCCTCTCGCGCAGCAACTCGACCTTTTCAGGCGTGAAAAAGCGATGCAGCTTGAGGTGGCGGAACAGCGTCGCGCGGCCAATGCCCAGCGCCTCGCAGACGGCATCCTCCCAGTCGAGGCCGCCAAGTATCATCGTGATACTTGCGTCTTCCTCGTGCCCCCAGCCGATCTTGGCGAGCTCGACCATCTCGGCGACCTGCGCCGCCTTGTCGAACACGTCATGGTCAGCACGTGCCCAGGCGGAGAGAACTTCCTGCCGCCGCCGGGCCGTCCGGTCCGGCGAACCGATCCGCGCCTCGATCAGCGCCAGCCCGTGCCGGCGACAGCCTTCCAGGCGGTGCAACCCGTCTACGAGCGTGAACCCCTCCTGGCCGGGCAGCTGCGCGACGGTGATCGGATCATATTGGCCGTCGGCGACACTCGCCGCGCCAATCGCCTCCTTGAGCGACCGCAACCGGTCATCGGGGACATCGATCGCATCAACGGGGATAAGAAAAACAGGCAGTTCCGCCTGCGAAAGCTCGTCGCGCCGCATTATTTTGACACCCTTGTCTGGTGATACATTTCGTCCAGGCGCAGCCAGAAGCGCGCCAGCGAAGAGCGGGTGGGGGCCCGGGTGCCGAAACGTTCCTGTAAATCGCTCAGCACTCGGTCGATTTCAGCCTGCCGATGCGTGCGGACGACCGCAGCGAGAACCGGCTTGTCGTGATACCAGCTCGGCCAGCGCATGCGCCGGCCCGGCCCGGCCGGCGGCATCAACCGTGCGAGCATTAATGTCGTTATGTCTTCAGTCGGCGATCGCGACAGATCCGTGGGCACGTCGACAGGGCTTGGTCCATCGCCCAAGATCAGCCACTCCGCCGGAACCTTCAACGCTCGGGCAATCAACGCTGCCTTTTCGGCGCCAAGCATGCTGCCATGCCGCGTGGCATTGCTTAATGTCTGCATTGGCACGCCTGTGCGGGAGCTGAGCCACTTGAGCGTCCGCCCATCGAGTGCAGCGATGATCCGATCACCCATGCTGGCCGGCGCGCCATTGTCAGCCATCATGTTCAGGCCGCCTTTGCATTTAGACGGTGATTGCGCGACTTTTTGGCGCTACTGTCCGAATTATCGGAAAGTTTCGCGCCGGAGACACTCTCGTGCCCTGCCTTGCCAATCTCGCTGTCAACGGCAGCCGCCACGCGCTGGCTCATCTTGCCCCGCAGCAGGTCGCTCACGCTGCGGATCGGCAAACCTTTGGCACGTTCAAATGCCTGAAGGCTTCCAAACCGTTTCCGGATCAACGCTTTAATGTCCTCCGGATGAAAATTGCTGTGAGTTGCCATGCGTAAATCCGCTGTGAACATCGATAAGTCGCACAATAATCCGATTTCTCGGAACGAAGCAAGCGAGAAATCGCGGACCGCTTGGGGTGCGCGCATCGAGGAAGCCCTTGGGGCTCGTTCAAAGGCCTGGCTGGCGCGCGAGGCCGGGATCACCTCGTCGACCCTGAATGACATCATCGCTCGGACAAAAATGGAGGCGGGCAACGCTCTCAGGCTTGCCCAGGCTCTCGATGTGCCACTCGAGTGGCTGATATCGGGAGAGCTCGCCAAAACCGGACACGGCCTGGTCGCGGCCGACGAGGCGGACTGGGTCATGGTCCCCCACTTCCGTCTCGCCGAGTTCACTGAAACCGGCAAGCCCGAGCCCTGGGCCACCACGCCGATCCGCAAGGACTGGCTCAACCGCACTCTCTACACCAGCACCAACCTCTTCATCACGGAGCTACCGGCGCACCAGCTGGAAGGCCTGGGCGAAGAGGGTGATCCCATTCTCTGCAGGGACGCCCAGCACCATCAGGAGGAGGGCTTCTACCTCTATTTCTGGGACGGAACGCCCCTCGTCCGACGCTTCACCGGCCCGCCCCTCCAGCAGCTGGGCGAGGTCCAGCGGTCTTGGCAATGGGAACCAGATGATCCATCCTCACTCCGCATCGCTGGCCGCATCCTGGCCAACCTGAAGGTCCGCCCGGTATGAAAAACACCGCTGTTATCGCCTTCCTGACGCTGACCACCATGAGTGCCTGCAGCGATCCCAAAATCGAGTGCGACAGTGAAGGAGTGATCATTATTCCAGAAGGGCTATCATCAGATTTGGAGAGCGAGTGGCGCAGCCGAAATCTTGACCTTCACGTTCGCCGGCTCAATTCAATCATAGGTTCAGAAAAGGCCAGATGGACAACCCCAGCCAGCCTCGAAAAGGCCCAAGGCTGTCCATAATGCGCTCTTCAGGCCACACCGTGGCCCGGAAAAAATGGTCCCACTTCCGCCGATGCGCAAACGGCCACTGGGCCTCGCTCTATAGCGACAAAATCATATATTTTCAGCGTAGTAAGCGAAGTGGGCGGGTGATTTCCTCGCCGCTCCGATAAAGGCCCAGTTCGCCATGCGCCAGGCGGCTCTCATTGATCCCCCAGACGCCTCCCAGAAGATCCTAAGAGCCCGTTTTTATTGGCCTGGGGCGCCCGTGGGCGACGCACCACCGCGCCACGAGTTTTCGAAGCGCTCTTGTCCGCTCACTGTCAAAAACTCGATGCACTCTAGACAGTCAGCCCGTTCACTAGGTACCCTTCGGCAGCCTCTAACCCTCGACGACATCAAACAAATCCCGGACTAACCCCAGCCGGCCCGCCCAATCCCGCCCACTCCAAGAGGTCCTGTCCCCCCTCAGAGGCCCTCTGCCTTCCTACCCCGCCCGCCCCCGCGCCAGCAGCTTCAGATAATTATTCCCCGGCGTCTGCGAAAAGCGCCCGAGCAGGTCGCGCACCAGCCGTTCGCGGCCCTTGCGCTCGGTGCCGGCGAGGCCGGCGAGGGCGCCTTCGATCATCCGGGCGCTGATATCGGCGCGGCCGGCGAGGTCGAGCCGTCCGGCTTCGCTGTCGGCGACCAGCCGGTCCTGCAGCCAGCCGCGGATTCCGGCCATGGCCAGTTCCTCGTGGAGGGCGTCGGGCAGGGCGGCGGGGGCGTCGCGCAGCCAGACACGGCGGTGGCCGGGGATGTCGAGATGGTCGAGCCAGGCGAGGCTACCGGCCAGCAGCCAGCCGGTTTCGGGCTGGTCGCAGCAGGCGTTGGTGACGGCGAGCAGGGCTTCGCCGGCGAGTTGCCGGCAGACGGCTTCGAGCAGCGCCGCCTTGTCGGCGAAATGGTGGTAGAGGGTGCCGCGCTGGACCCCGGCGGCGCGGAGGATGTTGGCGGTGCCGGTGGCGTCATAGCCCTGGGCCATGAATCCGGCGCGGGCGGCGTCGATCAGGCGCTGGCGGGTTTCATGGCTGCGCTGTTCGGTGAGACTCATGGCCGGGTCCTGACAGACTGTCGGTCCATTCAATCAGACAGACTGTCGGTCAACAACAGACCATTGGTCCATTCCGGAACCATGGCCGAAACGCACAAAAATGCGCCCCGAATGGCTCCGGGACGCACCATTTTGACATGAAAACTGTCCGTCAGCGGCGGAAAAAGCGCCTCTGGTTCATCGGCATCGGCGCGGTTTTCTCGCGGAAGACGATGCGGCCCTTGTCGAGGTCGTACGGCGTCATTTCGACATGCACCCGGTCGCCGACGATCGAACGGATACGATTTTTGCGCATCTTTCCAGCGGTATAGGCAATGATTTCATGCTCGTTTTCCAGTTTCACCCGAAACCGGCCATCGGGTAGGATTTCGGTGATTTCACCTTCGATCCTGATCACTTCTTCTTTTGGCATGCAGCTCAAAAGCCCTTGAATGTCATGGAAAAATTACCTCATTATGTAGGATGGGGTTGCCCATGCGCCTAAATGGCGAAAAAATCAACCTTGGAAAACACTTTCCAACCCCCGCCGAATTGGTGCAATTCAGCGGTTCAATACTGGGGAAACTGCATGAAAACCCGCGCTGCCGTGGCCTTTGCTGCCAATCAACCGCTTGAAATCGTTGAAGTCGATCTGGAAGGCCCGAAGGCCGGCGAGGTGCTCGTCGAGATCATCGCCACCGGCATCTGCCACACCGACGCCTATACGCTGGAAGGCAAGGATTCGGAAGGGCTGTTCCCCTCCATCCTCGGCCACGAAGGCGCTGGAATCGTTCGCGAAGTCGGCCCCGGCGTGACGACGCTCAAGCCCGGCGACCATGTCATTCCGCTCTACACCCCGGAATGCCGCCAGTGCAAAAGCTGCCTCAGCCAGAAAACCAACCTCTGCACCGCCATTCGCGGTACCCAGGGGCAGGGGCTGATGCCGGACGGGACCAGCCGTTTCTCCTACAAGGGCCAGACCCTCTACCACTATATGGGCTGCTCGACCTTCAGCAATTTCACGGTGTTACCGGAAATCGCGTTGGCCAAGGTGCGCGCCGACGCGCCGTTCGAGAAGATCTGCTACATCGGCTGCGGCGTCACCACCGGCGTCGGCGCGGCGATATGGACAGCGGGAATCGAACCCGGCGCCAACGTCGCGGTTTTCGGCCTGGGCGGAATCGGCCTGAACGTCATCCAGGGCGCCCGGATGGCCGGGGCGGACAAGATCATCGGCATCGACATCAACGCGGCCAAGCAGGAAATGGCGACCCGCTTCGGCATGACGCATTTCATCAATCCCATTGAAATCGGGCGGGAAAAAGTGGTGGCCGCAGTGATCGAGGCGACCGATGGCGGCGCCGATTACAGCTTCGACTGCACGGGAAACACCGACGTCATGCGCCAGGCGCTCGAATGCTGCCACCGTGGCTGGGGAGAGAGCATCGTCATCGGCGTGGCGGAATCGGGCAAGGAAATCGCCACGCGGCCGTTTCAGCTGGTTACCGGAAGGGTCTGGAAAGGCTCGGCTTTCGGCGGTGCCCGGGGGCGCACCGATGTGCCCAAGCTGGTCGACTGGTACATGAACGGCAAGATCGAGATCGATCCGCTGATCACCCATGTGATGCCGCTGGAGGACATCAACAAGGCGTTCGACCTGATGCATTCGGGCGAGAGCATTCGCTCCGTGGTGGTCTTCTGATGGCGGAAGGTCTTGAAACGCTTGCCTCTTCTTCCTGCCACGGCGGGCGCCAGTCGTTCCATGTCCACCAGTCCCGCGTCACCGGCACGCCGATGCGCTTCGGCGTGTTCGTGCCGCCGCACCCCGGCCCGCGCCCGGTGCTCTGGTGCCTGGCTGGATTGACCTGTAGCGAGGAGACCTTCGCGATCAAGGCCGGCGCCCAGCGCCATGCTGCCGACCTCGGGCTGATCCTGGTGATGCCGGACACCTCGCCGCGCGGCGAGGGCGTGGCCGACGATCCGGCCTATGATCTGGGGCAGGGGGCCGGCTTCTGGCTCGATGCCACCGAGGCACCCTGGGCGCCGCATTACCGGATGGCAAGCTGGCTTCTCAACGAGTTGCCCGAAGTGCTCCACGAGGTGGCGCAGCCGGACCTGTCCCGCCAGTCGATCATGGGGCATTCCATGGGCGGGCATGGGGCGATGACGCTGGCGCTGAAGAATCCGGGGCGGTTCCGCAGCGTGTCGGCCTTTGCGCCGATCTGCGCGCCGCGCGAGGTGCCCTGGGGGCACAAGGCGCTGCCGGCCTATCTGGGGGCAGACGAGCGTGCCTGGGCGCAGCACGACACCTGCGCGCTGATCGAAGGCGGCGCGCATATGCGCGACCTGCTGGTCGACCAGGGGCTGGCCGACCAGTTCCTCGAGAGCCAGCTACGGCCGGAGCGGCTGGAGCAGGTCTGTGATGCGGCCGGGATCGACCTGCTGCTGCGCCGCCATGCCGGCTATGACCATGGCTATTGGTTCATCCAGACGTTCATGGAAGACCATCTGCGCTGGCATGCCGATCGGCTTGGTTAGGGGATCGGTTCGTCGGCGATGGGGGCGGGGAGGCGGAAGCTGCCGTCCAGCATCTCCGATTGGGGCAGATACGCCCGGAAGACCAGGGTAAAGGGGCCGGCGGGGGCGGGGAGCCAGTTGACGACGCGCTCGCCCTCCGGCTGCCGGGCCTGGATGAAGATCTCGGTGCTGCCGTTGCGCTCGGCGCGCAGATGGTCCGAGCGGTCGCCGACAGCGAAGCGGTTCAACGGGTTGCTGACGAAGCGGGCGACGCCGGCCTTGTCCAGCTGGTACATCGAGACCGACCAGAAGCCGCCGATCGGCATCTTGTAAGGCAGCACGAGGCGATAGGCCTTGCTGCCGGTCAGCGCGGCGCCGGTGGCATCGGTGCGCGCTTCCATCTGCATCGCCTCGACGCGGGGCAGGGCATCGGGCTGGCTGAGGGCGACCTGGGCGCGATAGCCATCGTCGGCGGCGGCATCGGTGATCGGGAAGCGCGGGTAACGCCAGCCATTCACGGTATCGGCAGAGGCAGGCAGGCTGGCGGCGATTTCTTCGCGCAGGGCGGGCAGGGCCTTTTGCAGGGCAGCGGGATCGAGCGTGGCCAGCGGCGCTGCTTTCTGGGCCAGGGTGCCGCCGTTGCGCTCGGCGAGGGCGGCGGCGGTGGCGATCAGGCTGGTGGCGGTCGGTGTGACCGGGGTGTCGCCAATGGCGGTCGTCGGCTGGGACTCGGCCTCCAGCGTGATGCCGGCGAGGGCGGCCCGGGCCTCCTCCAGATCCTCGGGGCCCTTGACGAGGACGCGGGCGATCAGCCGGCAATCGCGGCAGGCGAGGCGGATGGGTGTGGCACCGTCCGGCAGCGCGCCGTCATAGCCCTGCGGCACGAGGGCAAAGCGGCCGCCCTGGCTGCCGGAGCGGGTGCCGAGCAGGGTCAGCAGGTCGGTGGCCATGGTGGAGATGGCGACCGAATGATAGCGCCCGGCGAGCGCCGGCAGGGTGAGCACGACGGGGCCGGCCCCGAGATCGAGCCAGGCGACAGCGTGCAGCAGGTCGGCATTCTGCAGCGGCAGGCCGAGCGGGCGGGGATCATCGGCGGCCTGCTGATAGGCCAGCGCGTTGATGGCGGGCGCGGCGTTGCGGGCGCGGGCCATGATGTGCAGCGGCAGCGCGACCGCATAGGCGCTGCGCAGGGCCTGAACTGAATCGTCTTCGGCTGCGGTGGGCGCGGGAACGGTCTGAGCCGCGAGCGGCGTTGCTAAAAGGAGCAGGGCGGCGACGCCGGCAGCTTGTCTGAACATGGGTGGGTACTCCGACGGGCCGAGCGGCCATAGTGACCGGCTAGTGGCCTGTTCCGCCGCTGACGTAAAGAGGGCCGGCTAATTTCACCAAATGGGTGATTTATGTTGACAAGCGGCGCGCTGTCTGATAGAGAGAGGGCACGCTACAGAATTATGCCCGGAAGGGTTGGACCAGAGGCGGCGGGCGATGCTCACGCTTATCGGGAGGGCTTTGCATCATGAGCAAGAGGCGATGGCGGCTGGCCGAACGCCGCCGGTTCCTGGCGCGGCTGGCCGAGGGGGGTGATCCGGCGGCAGCGGCAGAAGCGGTGTCGCGGCCGCTCGACGAGGCCTATCGGCTGCGCGAGGACGATGCCGACTTCGGCGCCGGCTGGGCGCGGGCTCTCGATATTGCCTGGGAGCTGGTCGATGCGCGGGTGATGGCGCGGCTGCTGGCCTCCGAGGAGAATTTGCCGGCCGCGGCGCGGATTGTCGACAGCAAGCTGGCACTGGCGATCCTGCAGCGGCGCGGCATGGGGCCGGTGACCAAGTCCGCTGCCAGTGCGGCGGGGGTGGCGCAGCTGCGCGAGGAGATCCGGTTGATGGCCGGCGAGCAGCCCGACTGAGAGCGAGACCGAAACGGCTTGGGCGGAGGTATGGATGGCGGTGCAAGAGGCGTCGGTGGCGGAGCTGTGGGCGGCGCTGCCGGGCGAGGAGCGGCTCGACCTGCTGAACCGTTTTGGCACGGAGGTGGTGATCAAGGCGCTGACCGGGGCCGGCAAGCTGCGACGATCGCAATTGCCGCCCGAGGGCGACTGGTCGATCTGGACAATTCTGGCCGGGCGAGGGTTCGGCAAGACCCGGGCGGGGGCGGAATGGGTGCTGGGACTGGCGGCCGATGAACCGCGGCGGTTCGCAATTGTGGGCGCAAGCCTTGAAAGTGCCAGATCGGTGATGGTAGAGGGGGAGTCGGGCCTGCTGGCGCTGGCGCCGCCGGAGGCGGGCCTGCGCTATCTGTCCAGCTTGCACCTGCTGACCTGGGCCAATGGATCGACGGCGCGGCTCTATTCGGGCGGCGACCCGGACGGGCTGCGCGGCGGGCAGTTCGATTATGGCTGGGGGGACGAATTCGTGCACTGGCCGCGCGCCGAGGCGGCGCTGACCAATTTGCGGCTGTCGACGCGGCTGGGGGTGAAGCCGCAGCTGCTGCTGACGACGACGCCGCTGCCGCTCGACTGGCTGAAGCGGCTGCTGAGCGAACCGGGCGTGGTGGTGACGCGGGGGCGGATGCGCGACAACCGGGCCAATCTGCCCGAGGGCTTTCTCGGCGCGCTCGAGGCGCGCTTCGGCGGGACGATGGTCGGGCGGCAGGAACTGGACGGCGAGCTGATCGAGGAGATCGAGGGGGCGCTGTGGACGCCCGGGCTGATCGAGGGGCAGCGGCGCGGCGCGGCGCCGGACCTGGTGCGGGTGGTGATCGGCGTCGATCCGCCGGCCGGGGCCAGCGACGGGGTGTGCGGGATTGTGGTTGCCGGGCTGGATGCGGCCGGCGCCGGGTGGATCGTCGAGGATGCCTCGGTGACCGGCGGGCGGCCCGAGGCCTGGGCGCGGGCCGTGGTTGCTGCCGCCGACCGCTGGGACGCCGACCGGGTGGTGGCCGAGATCAACAATGGCGGCGACATGGTGATCGCGGTGCTGAAAGCGGTGGATTCCGCGTTGCCGGTGCTGCCGGTGCGCGCGGCGCGGGGCAAGGTTGCGCGCGCCGAGCCGGTCGCCAGCCTCTACGGCGAGGGCCGGGTGTTCCATGCCGGGCATTTTGCGGCGCTGGAGGCGCAGATGTGCGGGCTGATGTCGAACGGGGTGTTCGCCGGGCCGGGGCGGTCTCCGGACCGGGCCGATGCGCTGGTGTGGGCGCTGTCATCGCTGCTGCTCGGGCGGACGCGGGCGCGGCCCGGGGTGCGGGGGTTATAGGGGGCTGGGGGTTGGGGCCTCCGGCGGGGGGGGGGGGGGGGGGGGGACCCCCGGGGGGGGGGGGGGGGGGGGGGTGGGGGGGGGGGGGGGGGGGGGGGGGGGGGGGGGGGGGGCGGGTGTTTCGCCCCGGGGGCGGCCCGGGGGCGACGGTTGCGGGGGTGGGCTTGTGGGGTTGGCTCGGGATAGGGCGGGGGGAGCGGCTGGGTGGCCGGTGCTTGGGCCCCGGGTCGAGCCCGGGGCGACGGGTGAGGGTCTAGCCCGGGGTGATGGGTGCGGGGTGGGGCTGCGGGAGCGGCGGTTTTGACCGGATAGCGTCAATTTCGGGGTTCGGGGCCTGTGGCCCCGGCCGCCGGAGGCTTTTGTTTTCAAACATATTCTAGGGAGACGCGGGATGGGCTTGGCTTTCTGGCGGACGAAGGGGCGTGGGTCGGGGCCGGCGCGGGTGCCGGCCTGGGCGCAGCCCTGGTCGGTTCGGGGTGAGGGGGTGCCGCGCAGCTATGAGGCGCAGGTGCGGGCGTCTTACTTGCAGAATCCGGTGGCGGCGCGGGCGGTGCGGCTGGTGAGCGAGGGGGCCGGGGGGGCGCCTTTGGTGTCCAGTCCGGCCGGGCATCCGGTGCTGGCGTTGCTGGCGAGCTGCGGGTGCGGGGCTTCGGGGCCGGGACTGATGGAGACGCTGGCGGCGCAACTGCTGCTGCATGGCAATGCCTATGTCGAGGTGGCGTGCGGGGCCGATGGGTTGCCGGCGGCGCTGTATGCGCTGCGGCCGGAGCGGGTGAGCGTGGCGCTCGATGCGCAGGGCTGGCCGGAGGCCTATCTGTACCGGGCCGGGGAGGCGGTGACGCGCTATGCGCCGGAGAACCGGGGCGAGGCGGCCGGGCTGCTGCATATCCGAGGCTTTCATCCGCTCGACGATCATTATGGGCTGGGGTGCCTGGGGGCGGCCGAGGGCGCGGTGGCGATGCACAATGCGGCATCGGCATGGAACCGGGCGTTGCTGGACAATGCGGCGCGGCCATCCGGGGCGGTGGTGTACCAGCCTGGTGATGGATCGACGCTGTCGGCCGAGCAATATGAGCGGCTGAAGGGCGAGATGGAGGCGGGATTTTCGGGCACGGGGAATGCCGGGCGGCCGATGCTGCTGGAGGGCGGGCTGAGCTGGCAGGCGATGAGCCTGACGCCGGCGGAGATGGACTTTGCGAGGCTCAAGGATGCGGCGGCGCGGGAGATTGCGCTGGCGTTCGGGGTGCCGCCGCTGCTGCTCGGGTTGGCGGGGGACGCGACCTATTCCAATTACAAGGAGGCCAATGTGGCGCTGTGGCGGCTGACGCTGCTGCCGCTGACCGGGCGGATATTGCAGGCGCTTTCGGCGCATCTGCGGCACTGGTGGCCGGGGCTGGAGGTGCGGGTGGACCTGGACGCGGTGCCGGCACTGTCCGCGGACCGGGAGCGGCTGTGGGCGCAGGTGTCCGGGGCGGGGTTTTTGACCGACGCGGAAAAGCGAGCGCTGCTCGGGCTGGAGGCGGGGCGATGACTATCGGCCGGGGTAGCGCGATGCTGGAGGGGCTGGTGGCGCAGGCCGAGGCCGAGGGGGCGACGCGGGTGACGCTGCGGGCGCTGGTGGAGGAGGCCAGCGAGCTGGGGGCGTGCCGGGCGCTGGAGATGGTGGGGCTGCGTGATGCGACGGCGGGGTCCGACATCGTGCAGCTGCGGCAGCTGATCCAGGGGTGGCGCGATGCCAAGAAGTCCGCGGTCAATGCGGCGGTGACCTGGGTGGTGCGGATGCTGGCGGCGCTGCTGTTGCTGGGCTTGGCGTTCAAGCTGGGGCTGATCGAGCGGGGGAGAGGTTGATGCAGGATCTGCGGCTGGCGGGCTATGCCAGCGTGTTCGGCGTGGCCGATGCGGGGGGCGATGTGGTGTTGCCCGGTGCCTTCGAGGGGCAGGAAGGGCGGTTGCCGCTGCTGTGGCAGCATGATGTGCGCGAACCTGTGGGGTTCGTGGAGAGCGCGACCGAGGATGCGCGGGGGCTGCGCGTGGTGGCGCGGGTGGTGGCCAGCGGGCGGGGCGAGCAGGTGGCGCGGCTGCTGCAGGCCGGCGCGATCGACGGGCTGTCATTTGGGTACCGGGTGAAGGCGGCGCGGCGGGACCGGGTGCGCGGGGTGCGGGCGCTCGAGCGGCTGGAACTCATTGAAGTGTCTTTGGTGACCTTCCCGATGCAGCCACTGGCTCGGGTTCTGGGGCTTTCGATGGTGGCAGAGGAGACGAACTGATGGAGTATGAGACCAAGGCGGCGCCGCTCGAGGCGGTGTTCGATGATGCGGTGCCGGCCGGCGGCGACGAGGTGTCGGCGCTGCGGGCCGAGGTGAGCCGGCTGGCGGGGGCGGTGTCGGGGCGGGCCGTGGAGCGGCCGGCGCTGGCGGGCGCCAAGTCTGCCGGTGATGGCGACTGGCTGCGGAAGGGCGGCGAGCCGCTGACCGAGGTGAAGGCTGCGTCGGTAGGGACGCCGGCCAAGGGCGGGCTGGCGGTGCCGCGCGAGATCGATGCGGTGATCGACCGGGTGCTGGCCGGGGCCTCCCCGATCCGCGCCATTGCCCAGGTGGTGGATGTCGGCTCGGCCAATTACCGCAAGCTGATCACCACGACCGGCGTGGTGTCGGGCTGGGTCAGCGAGACGGCGGCGCGGCCGGAGACGGAGACGCCGGACTTTGCCGAGATCGCCCCGCCGATGGGCGAGCTCTATGCCAATCCGGCGGCCAGCCAGGCGATGCTCGACGACGCGATGTTCGATGTCGAGACCTGGCTGGGCGAGGAGATCGGGCGCGAGTTTGCCCGGGCCGAGGGGGTGGCCTTTGTTTCGGGCGACGGGGTCAACAAGCCGGCCGGGTTCCTGACGGCGCCCAATGCCGCCACCGCCGATGCGGTGCGGGCCTTTGGCACGCTGCAGTTCGTGACCTCGGGCGCGGCCGGGGGTTTTGCGGCGTCCAATCCGCAGGACCGGCTGATCGACCTGGTGCAGGCGCTGGCGGCGCCCTATCGCCAGGGGGCCCGCTGGGTGATGAACGCCGCAACGCTGGCGCGCATTCGGAAGATGAAGGACACCAGCGGGGCGTTCATCTGGCAGCCGTCTTTGAGTGCCGAGCAGCCGGCGACCTTGCTCGGCTATCCGGTGGTCGAGGCCGATGCGATGCCCGATGTGGCGGCGGACAGCCTGTCGATCGCCTTTGGCAACTTCCGGGCCGGCTATCTGATCGCCCAGCGCCGCGAGACCGTGGTGCTGCGCGATCCCTACACCCACAAGCCTTTCGTCCACTTCTATGCGACGCGCCGGGTGGGCGGCGCCGTGGTCGACAGCCGGGCGATCAAGCTGATGAAGTTCAGCGTCTGAGCCTGACCCTGCCGGGGGCGGCGGGGTGATGATGATTGGTCCCGTCGCGGTTGCGGCGGGACCATTTTTTTGAAGAGGGGCGCATGGCGATCATATCGGCAGCGGTGGAGAGCAATGGCTGGGTGCTGCAGCTGGTGGTGAGCGGCGGGGCGGGCGGGTTCTCGGACTATGCGCTCGACCCGGATGCGGCGACGCCAGCGGTGGTGGTGCGCAGCGCCCATGCCGGCTTCGTGCAGGCCGGCGGGGTGGCGGTGCCGGGATCGATGGCGCGGGCGATTCCGGCGACGACGGCGCTGCGGCTGCCGGTCAACCCGGCCAGCCCGAACACGCCGGTGATCGACGAGACCGACCTCGGTGGCGGGCAGCGGCGGGTGCGGCTGGCGCTGGCCAATCATGTCTATGCGACCGACACCGGGGTGACGCTCGACGTGCGGGCCGGGTGGCGGAGCGGCGAGGGGGCGGCGACCGGGATTGCGGTGACGAATGGATCGACGCTGGCGGCACCGGTGCCGATCTTCCGCTGGGCGGAGCTCCAGTTCCGGGTGGCGACGGGCAGCTTTCGCCTGTCGCTGATTGTTGCCTCGCATCATCCGAACGGTTTCCAGCCGGTGGCGGGGGTGAAGTTCACGGCGACCGACGGGGTGGGGATGAAGACCGCCTGGACGACGGCGCTGGGCACCGAAACCAGCTATGGCGATGCGCTGCGCTGCTACCATGTCGACATCGACCCGGCGACGGCAACGGCGCTGACCGCCGGGCTGCTGCGCTGCGATGCGGAGGTCTATCCCTGGCTGGGGGCGATGCGGTCGACCGATCCGGCGGGGACGCGGTCGATGACCGACCTGCGGATCGTTGGGCGGGGCAGCGGGGCGGAGACGCCGCTGGTGGTGGGCCATGACCCGGCCGGGGATCGCTACAGCAGCCAGTGGGTCTATGTCGACGCGGCCAATGGCACGACATTGGCCAGTGCGGCGATGGTGGCGACGTCATTGGCCGGGGCCAAGGCGGTCAGCCCGGCGAGCCGGCCCGCCAATGTGACGACGGCGATGCAGGCGCTGTACCTGCAGAACCGGACGTTGCCGGCGGCCAATGGCGGCTCGAGCTTCTCCCGCTCCTGCGACGGGGCGCGGATCGTGTTGGCGCCCGGCGTGTCGGTCTATGGCACGGCGACGGTGACATCCGGGCAGAATACTGGCGAGATTCCGCTGATCATCCAGGGCGACCCCGACGATTCAGATCCGCGCGCCAATTGCATCCTGCGCAGTGGCACGAGCGCGCCGACGACGCGGGCATCGCGCGCGTCCTGGAAGGACCTGACGATCGAGATCGGCCAGGCGACACTGCAGACCAGCGCCGTGTTCGGCTGGATCGACAATTGCACGGTGCGCGGCAAGGCCGGGTTCGAGACCTCGACGAGCAGCCTGACCAACACCGGGCATACGGCGGGGACGCAGGCGTTTTCGGTGGTCAACAGCCGCTGGTGGCGGGCCGGGATCGGCATGGACACGTCCCAGCTGCGGATGGGGTTGATCCGCAACTGTGAATTCAGCCGGCTGGCGCGCGGCTTCGCGATTTTGACCAGTCGGTTCATCGGGCTTGAAGACGATACCGTGTCCAACCAGAGCGCGATCGGGCATCTGCCGGTGACCTCCGACCTCGGCGGGCGCGAGGATGTGTTTTTTGCCTACAACGACCTGCGCGGGGTGCGGACGCGGGCGATCCAGCTGTCCTTCCCGTCGGCGGCGCTGGCCGGGACGATCTGGCCTTCGTACCGGCGCAATGTCATCCTGGGCAACGTCTTCGAGATGCAGGCCCCGACGGGGACGCAGCCGTTCTTCGCGGTCGGCGAGGGCGGGGTGACGTCGGCCCATTACAACATCATCGAAAACAACAGTTTCTTCGGCGAGCGGGTCAATGCCTGGTACAATGACCCCGGCGCCTGTGACAGCAGCCAGAATGGCGATCTGATCTGCAACCGCCAAGCCAACAATGCCTATGACCGCAACGCCACCAAGCATGACAATTTTCTCGACGGCGCCTGCGCGGGCAATGGCTTCGGCGGCTACCGGCCGTGGCTGACCGGCGGCTGGTCGGCTTACATGGGCGTGATGCACGAGGGCAATTGGGACGGTGGCCGGGCGGCCAGCGACATCGGGGCGTTTCGCTACTGGTTCCGCGGGCTGCGATCGGTCCAGACGACGGTGGCGACGGCACCAGGGGTGGTCGACGACCGTTCGGTGTTCGGGAGCAACAATGGCGGCGGTGACTATCGCCCGTCGGCAGGATCGCCGCTGCTCGGGCGGATGGCGGGTAGCAACACCGACCGCGACCTCAATGGCAATGTGCGGGCCGTGGGCTCGCCGGCCGGGGCCTTCGAGGCCGCCGGCATGGGGCTTGGGCTTGAGCCGGCGCCGGGCCGCCATGGTCTGGCCTCGACAGCGCCGGGGCTTTCGACGGCGGCGGGACTGGTGCCGGCCGATGCCCGCCATGGCCATCTGGTGCGGTCGCCGGCGGTGGCGGCGCTGACGCTGCTGGCGCCGGCCGAGGGATCGCATGCCAGCCGGACCTCGACGACGGCGCTGCTGCTGAGCGTCGGCGTGGCGCCGGCGCCGGCGGCGCATCTGCTGCTGACCCGCTCTCCAACGCTGGAGCCGGGCGGGGCGGTGCTGGTGCCGGGGCAGGCGACGCATGCGATGGGGACGGCGACGGCGCTGCTCAGCCTGCCAGTGGCGGGCGTGGGGGCGCGGCGGCTGGCGGTGGGACCGGAGCTGCGGACGGGCTTTGCGCGGCTGGGGTGAGGGGTCGGGGTGGCGATCTGGGGTGACGGGCTGAAACGGTTGATCTTTGTCTGATGGGAGAATGACGATGGCGAAATTTGCGAGTGATTTCGTGCTGGACGGCAGCCTCGAGGTGGTGCGTCAGGCCAACCGGCTGGTGGCGCTGGCCGGCCAGCCGGCGAGCTATGCGGCGGCGAACAGCGGCGCGCTGGCCGAGGCGGCGCTGGTGCCGGGCGACTTCGCCATCGGCGATGGCACGGTCTCGGGCCGCAAGATCGTGGTGGCGGCCAAGCTGGGGCTGCCGGTGCTGGCCGCCGGCACCGCCGACCATGTCGCGCTGCTCGACGGCGTCGCCGGACGGCTGCTCTATGTGACCACCTGCCCGTCGCAGCTGCTGCCGAGCGGCGGCACCGTCAACATCGCCAGCTGGGATGTCGAGATCGGCGATCCGGTCTGACCCCCTGTTCCGACAGGGGCGGACGGACGGTGCTGGCTGCTGCCGGCGGCAGGAGGGAGGATCTGGTGAGCATATTCGTGAAGGATCCCGGCGCGTCGCTCGACTATGCGATCGACTGGGCGGCGGGCTATCTGGGCAACCAGGGCCTGACGGAATCGCGCTGGTCGGTAACCCCCGGGGGGCCGGGCGAGATAGGGGCCGGCGAGTTGGTGGCGGATGGGGGCCGGATCGACGGCGGCCGTGCGCTGGTGACGCTCAGCGGCGGCCGGGCCGGCTGTGTCTACCGGGTGACCAATGCGGTGACCTTCTCCGATGGCAGCCATGACGAGCGCACCCTGGTGGTGCGGGTGGAGGATCGGTGATGGCGGTCGACCAGGGCGGGCTGGCGATCAGCCTGGCGGAGTGCAAGGCCTATCTGCGGCTGGAGCGCGACGATGAGGATGCCGTGCTGGCCGGGTTGATCCGGACGGCGACCGGTCTGTGCGAGGCGTTCATCGGCCAGTGGCTGCTGGTCCGCGAGACCGAGCAGCGGCTGGTGGTGGGTGCCGGCTGGCAGCGGCTGGCGGTGCTGCCGGTGACGGCGGTGCTGGGGGTGAGCGATGGCGGCGTGGCGCTGGTGGCGACGGCGTTCGAGGTCGACATCGAGGCGTGCGGGCAGGGCTGGGTTAGGCTGAATGGCTCTGGGCTGGCGGCGCCGGTGGTGCGCTACCGGGCCGGGATGGCGGCCGACTGGAACGATATTCCCGAGCCGCTGCGGCAGGGGATGGTGCGGCTGGTCGTGCATCTGTTCAGCCACCGTGACGCCGCCGACGCCGGACCGCCGCCGGCCGCCGTGGCGGCGATGTGGCGGCCGTGGCGGCGGATGCGGTTGGGGTGAGGAGCAGGCCGATGACGGATGGGCGCGAACTGGCGGGCCGGCTGCGCGAGCGGGTGACAATCGAGGAATGGGTGGAGGCGCGCGACGCGGCGGGTCTCGATGCCGGGCACTGGGCGGTGCGGGCGACGGCACCGGCGGCGGTGGAGGCCGAGCGGCTGACGGCGGCCGATGCGCGGCCCGGCGGCGAGGCGCTGCGGCCGGCGGCGCGGCTGCGGGTGACGCTGCGGGCGCCGGGGGCCGGGGGCTTTGCGGTGGGGCTGACCTCGCGGCTGTGGTGGCGCGGCGAGCGGCTGACGGTGCTGGCGGTGGAGCGTGATCCGCTGCGCGGCGAGACGCTGGTGCTGCGCTGCCGGAGCGCGGGGTGATGGCGCTGGAGGAAGCGGCCGGCTGGGCGAAGAGGCGGGCAGAGGCGGCAGTGACGCGGCGGCTGACCGGGCTGGAGGCGGCGGTGGCGGCCGAATTTCCGGATGTGGCGGTCGAGCGGGACGAGGGGCGGCTGGTGTTGCGGGCGCCGGGGCTGGCGGTGCGGGCGCGCGGGCGGCGCGGGCGGGGGCCGGACCCGCGGCTGGCGATGCTGGCGGCGTGGCTGTCGGCGGGAGGAAATTGAGATGAGCGCGAGCCTGGCGATGCAGCGGTTGATGATGGCGGCGCTGGCCGGCGTGCCGGGGGTGAGCGGCGTGTATGACGGGCCGCCGGCCGGGGCGGTGGCGCCCTATCTGACGATCGGGCCGGACCTGGTCACCGACTGGAGCACCAAGACCGAGACCGGGCATGAGCACCGGGTGCAGGTGCGGGTGTGGGATGAGCGGGACGGCCCGGCACCGGGGACGGCGCGGCTGAAGCCATTGATGGCGGCGGTGGAGGCGGCGCTGGCCGGGATGGCAGGCGAGGCGGAAGGGCACCGGCTGGTGTCCAGCCGGCTGGTGCGGGCGCTGGTGACGCGGGACAGCGAGGGCTGGAGCGAGGGGCTGGTGGAATTCCGGCTGCGGAGCCGGGCGATGGCGGGCTGAACTTTATCGGGAAGGGACGGGACATGGCGATGGAAAAGGGCAGTGCCTTTTTGCTGAAGGTGGGCAATGGCGCGGTGCCGCCGGTGTTCACCACGGTGGCCGGGCTGCGGACGACGCAGATGACGGTGAACACCGAGACCGTGGTGGTGACCAATCAGGGCTCGGGCGGGTGGCGGGAGCTGCTGTCCGGGGCCGGGGTGCGCTCGGTGTCGTTGAGCGGCTCGGGGGTGTTCACCGGATCGGCGGCCGAGGCGCGGGTGAAGGGCAATGCGTTGTCCGGGGTCATCGACGACTATCGGGTGGCGTTCGAGAGCGGCGAGACGGTGACCGGCAAGTTCCTGATCACGCGGCTGGACTATGCCGGGGATTTCAACGGCGAGCGGACCTACACGATGGCGCTGGAAAGCTCCGGGCCGGTGGTGACGGCGTGAGGCCGGCCAACGCGGAGCGCGGCGAGGCGGTGCTGGTGCTGGGCGGCGAGACGCTGGTGCTGCGGCCGAGCTTCCAGGCGCTGCTGGCGGCCGAGGCCGAACTGGGCCCGCTGTTCCAGCTGGTGGAGCGGGCGGCCGGGGGCGGGCTGACGCTGGCCGAGATGGCGGGGCTGATGTGGCACTGTCTGGTGGCACCGGGGGCGATGGACCGCGAGGGCTTTGGCGAGGCGCTGGTGGCGGGCGGGCTGTCTTCGGCGACGCCGGCGCTGCGGGTGCTGCTGGGGCAGATTCTGGGTGGGCGATGAATTTCGCTGCGGCTGCGCGGCGGGCGGCGCGGGTGGCGGCGGCCGAGCTGGGTTGGCGGCCGGATGACTTCTGGGCGGCGACGCCGGCGGAGCTGCGGACGGCGCTGGGGCTGGACCTTGAGGATGATGCGGCGGGCGCGGTCGATTCCGTGTGGCTGGCGCGATTGATGGAGGCATTTCCCGATGGATGTTGAGACGGGTGCGCTGGACACGCTGGTGCTGCAGGTGCGGGCCGATACGTCCGGGTTCATGTCCGGGCTGGCCGATGTGCGGCGCGAGCTGGAGGGGCCGCTGACGCAGGGGGCCGAGCGGGCCGGTGGTGGGATCGAGCGGGCCTTGTCCCGCGCGGCGGTGAGCGGGCGGCTGGGGTTCGAGGATCTGCGGCGGGTGGCGCTGCGGACGCTGGCCGATATTGCCGCCGGGGCGGTGCGGAACGATCTGTCGGCGCTGTTTGGCGGTGGGGGCGGGGGCGGCGTGCTGGGGGCGCTGGGGGGCGCGATCTCGGGGCTGGTCGGCGGGGCGCCGGGGCGGGCGACCGGCGGGCCGGTGAGTGCCGGGCGGGCCTATCGGGTCGGGGAGCGCGGGCCGGAGCTGTTCGTGCCGACGGCGGCCGGGCGGGTCGAGGCGGCGGGATCCGGGCGCGGGGCGGTGAATGTGACGGTGAATGTGGCGGCGCCGCGCGAGGCGAGCGCGGCGATGATGACCCAGACCGGGACGCAGGTGGCGCGCGCGGTGCGCCGGGCGCTGATGCGGGCGGACGGATGATGCGGCACTGGCTGGCAAAGGCGGGCGACGGGCAGCGGCGGCGCTGGGTGAAGCGGTTCGACCCGCGCTTCTGGACCGTGGATTTTCCGCGGCCGATGATGGCGGCGGTCACCAGCGTCGGCGCGGACGGGCTGGCGGTCGATGCCGAGTTCCTGCGGCGTGGCGATTTGGCGGGGCTGATCTGGGAATCCGAGGACCGGTGGAGCCATCCGCTGCTGGCGCTGGAGACGGCGCGGGATTACCGCGGGGTGCGGCTGTCCTTCCGGGTGCAGCTTTCGGGTGATGTGGTGCTGCTCGATGCCGTCAACGGCCCGGTGCTGACGATCGAGGGACGCGACGCGGCCGGGGTGGGACGTGCCTGGTATGTGCGGCTGTGGAACTATGCCAGCGGCACGCCGGCGGATGCGCGGGTGGTGCTCGATTTCGATGCGCTCGACGGCGGCTTTGTGTTGCCGGGCGAGGCGGACCGGGTGTGGGCGGGCGACATCGACCGGATGTTCATTTCGCTGGTGGCGACCGGCTATGACGGCAGCGATGCGCCGTTGCCGGCGGTGGCGGCGGGGCGGATGCTGCTGGGCGAGATCGTCTGCGAGGGGCCAGGGTCGGTGATCGCGGCGGGCGATGCGTTCGTGCCGCCGCATGGGCTGCACATCGCGTCCGGCTATGACGACAGTTATAACCAGACACCGGAGCGGCTGGTCGAGGCGATGCTGGCGCTCGGCTATCGGGGGTCGCTGGTTCACTATGTCGGGATGAGCCATTTTCCGGCGCTGGGCTGGGACGCGGGGGCAGGGGCCTATCTGCCGGTGGCGGAGGCGCCGGTGTGTGGGCCGGCGCTCGCCTGGCATGCGGATTTTGTGGCGCGAGCGGTGGCGCTGGGGTTTTCGCCGATCCTGTCGCTGTCGTTCGAGCTGCTCGACCAGCATTGTCCGGACGCTTGGGCGCAGCGCAATGGCGACGGGGCGCGCGGGCTGACGGGCTATGTGCCGCCGTCGGCGTTGCTGTCTCCGGCCGCGCCGGCGGCGATGGCCTGGCTGCAGGCGGTGGCGGCGGTGTTCATGGGGCTGGCGGTGACGGCCGGGGCGGCGCCGCGCTTCCAGATCGGCGAGCCCTGGTGGTGGGTGGGGCCGGACGGCAAGCCGTGTCTCTATGATCCGGCGACGGTGGCGCTGTATTTGGCCGAGACCGGGCTGGTGGCGCCGGCGATCGGCGATGTGCGGGCGGTGACGACGGCGGCGCAGCGCGATTTTCTCGACTGGTGCGGGGGGCTATTGGGGCGGGCGACGCTGGCGCTGCGCGATGCGGCACGGACAGCGGCGGCGGAGTGCGAGAGCCTGCTGCTGTTCTATGCGCCGCAGGTGCTCGACAGCGCGGCGCCCGAGCTGATCCGGGCGAACCTGCCCCTGGCCTGGGCGGCGCCGGCGTTTGAGGTGCTGCAGCTCGAGGATTATGAATTCGTCACCGGCAATGACTTTGGCGGGCAGCGGCGGGCGCGCGACGTGGTGGCGGCACGGCTCGGCTATCCTTTGGCGGCGCAGCATTATTTTTCCGGCTTTGCGCTGGCCGACGGCGACTGGGCGGCGATCGCCGGGGCCGCCGAGGCGGCGCGTGGGCGCGGGGTCGCCGAGACCTTCATCTGGGCCTGGCCACAGGTGGCGCGCGCCGGGTTCACGGTGTTTGCGGTGGGTGAGGACGGGGAGGAGGCGCCGGTGGCTTTTCATGATGTGCTGTTTCCGCTGCAGCTGGGCTTCGGCGCGGCGGGCGGGCCGGAGTTTTCGACGCAGGTGGTAGTGACTGCCTCCGGCCATGAGCAGCGCAACAGCCAGTGGAGCGATGCGCGGCAATATTATGATGCCGGGCTTGGGGTGCGGTCCGAGGCCGATCTGTCGTTGCTGATCGCCTTTTTCCGGGCGCGGCGGGGGCAGGCTTATGGCTTTCGCTTCAACGATCCGCTCGACAACAGTTCGGGGCTGCCGGGCCAGCCGGTGTCGCCGACCGACCAGCCGCTGGGCGCCGGCGATGGCGGGCGGACACGCTTTGCGCTGACCAAACGCTACGGCGAGGACGAGGATGCGCAGTTGCGGCGGATCAGCCGGCCGCTGGCCGAGACGGTGGTGGTGGCCGTGGACGGTGCCACCATGGCCGGCGGCTGGACGGTGGGCGAGGGCGGCTTTGTCGACTTCGACGAGCCGCCAGCGGCCGGGGCGCTGGTAACCGCCGGCTATCGGTTCGATGTGCCGGTGCGGTTTGCGGTCGACCGGATCGATGTGTCGATTGCTGGCTGGCGGGCGGGGGAATTGCCCTCGGTGCCGCTCGTCGAAGTGCGCGAGGGCTAGGCGATGGCAGCCTTGGCCGAGCGGCTGACGGCGCCGCTGACAATGCTGGTGCTGTGCTGGCGGATCGTGCGGGGGGACGGTGTGGCGTTGGGCTTCACGAGCCATGACCGGCCGTTGACCGTCGGCGGGATGCGCTATGAACATGCGCCGGGGATCTCGCCGTCCGCCGTGGTGTCGAGCGACGGGCTCGAGATCGACACGATGGAGGTCGCGGGGGCGCTGTCGGCCTCGGCAATCACGGCGACCGATTTGCTGGCCGGGCGGTATGACGGGGCGGCGGTCGAGCTGTTCCTGGTCGACTGGCGGGCGCCGGACGCCGGGCGGCATGCACTGGCCCGGGGGAGGCTGGGGGCGGTGGAGGCCGGCGACGGGCCAGATGCCGGCTTTGTGGCGACCTTGCTGGGGCCGACAGCGGCGCTGCAGGCGACCGCCGTGGAGAGCTATTCGCCCGAATGCCGGGCGGCGCTGGGCGACCGGCGCTGCCGGGTGCCGCTGCGTGGCCGGGTGCATCGGGCTGCGGTGGGGGCGAGCGATGGCGACCGGCTGTCGGTGATAGCCGGCGGCGTGGTGACCGCTGACCTGGTCGAGGGGCGGGTGCGGGTGCTCGATGGGGCGTTGGCCGGGATCGAGCGGCGGGTGATCGCGGCCGATGACGAGGTGCTGGTGCTCGACCTGCCGATCGCACTCGAGCACGGTACGCGGCTGGAACTGCTCGAGGGCTGCGACAAGCGGTTTTCGACCTGCGTCTCCCGCTTCAGCAATGGCGCTAACTTCAGGGGCGAGCCGCATGTGCCGGGTGGCGACCTGCTGATGCGGATCGCCGGGCTGTGAGTGGTGCCGGGAACGACGTGCGGCTGGCGGCAATCGTTTCGGCGGCGCGGGGCTGTTTGGGGACGCGGTTCAGGAGGCAGGGGCGTGTCGTCGGGCTGGGGCTCGATTGCGTGGGGGTGGTGGCGATTGCGGCGCGGGCAGCGGGTCTGCGGGTCGGGCCGTTGCCGGCCTATGACCAGTCGGCCGACAATCTGGCGTTGCTGGAGCGGGTGCTGCGCGACAGCGGCTGCATGGCGGTGTCGCGCGAGCGGGCGGTGTCGGGGGACATGGCGGTGATCGCACCGGCGGCCGGGCGGCTGCACCTCGGCGTGCTGACGCCGTGCGGGATCGTGCATGCCCATGCCGGCCTGGGGCGGGTGGTCGAGGGGCCGCTCGATCCGGCCTGGGCCTGGGTGGGCGCCTGGCGATTTCTGGGAGCGCATTGAACCATGGCGACAATTGTTCTGGGGGCGGTGGGCCGGGCGTTCGGCGGACCGATCGGTGGGTTGCTGGGCTCTGTGGCCGGCGGCTTCGTCGACCGGGCGTTGTTCAGCCCCGGTGGGGTGCGCGACATCGGCCGGATCGACAATCCGGTGGTGCAGAGCGCGGCCTATGGCGAAGCGATCCCGGTGATTGTTGGCCGGATGCGGGCGGCGGGCAATCTGATCTGGAGCAGCGGCATCGCCGAACAGGTGGCGCGCGGCGGCGGCGGCAAGGGCGGGGCGGCGGCCAACCAGTACAGCTATTCGGCGTCGTTCGCGGTGGGCCTCGCGGCGCGGCGGATCGCGGGCGTGGGGCGGATCTGGGCCGATGGGCGGCTGGTGCGCGATGCGGAAGGGACGTTCCTGCTGCCGATGGTGATGCGGCTGCATCCGGGCGATGAGGACCAGCCCGTTGATCCGCTGATCGCGGCGGCCGAGGGGGGCGAGACGCCCGCTTACAGGGGGCTGGCCTATGCCGTGTTCGAGGATCTGGCGCTGGGGGAGTTTGGCAACCGGATTCCCAACCTGACCTTCGAGATCATTGCCGATGAGCGCGAGGGGACGCTCGATCTGGGCGGGGTGGCGCAGGCGCTGGTGCAAGGTGTCGACGGTGATGGCGGGCGGCTGGCGTTTGCGGTCGAGGGCGTGTTCTCGCCGGTGTCCGGTTTCTTCTTCGGGCGGCCGGGCAGCCTGTCCGAGGCATTGGCGCCGCTGGTCGAGATGGTCGATGCCGCTGTGGTGGCGAGCGGGGACGGGCTGGTTTTGCGCGATATCGGCGATGGCGCGGCGCTGCCGGTGATCGATATTGCCGGGGGCAGCGAGCAGGCGCGGGCCGACAGCCTGGCGCGGACGCGAGACCGGCAGAGCTATGGCGGCGATTCGGGGCCGGACGTGTTCCAGATCGGCTTTTATGATGTCGGCCGCGACTATCAATCGGGGTTGCAGCGGGTGCGGCGGGGCAGTGGCAGCCGGCTGGGGCAGGGGGTGCTGCCGGCGGCGATGTCCCCGGACGCGGCCAAGACGCTGGCGGCGCGGACCTTGTCCCGGCGCCAGGCATCAAGGCTGAAGCGGACGATCAGCCTGCCTTGGCGCGAACTGGGGCTGGCGCCCGGAATGCTGGTGCGGCTGGGCGGGGCGGTCGATGTCTGGCGGGTGCGCGAGCTGCGCTTCGAACAGTTCGTGATGGGGCTGTCGCTCGAGCGGGTGGCGGCGGGCGCCGGTGTGGCGCTGCGCGGCGATGGCGGGCGGGTTCCCGACCCGGGTGATGGCGCGGCGGGGCCGACGCAGTTGCAGCTGATGGAACTGCCCGGGCTGGGCGCCGGAACCCCGACCGTGCCGGTGCTCCAGGTGGCGGCGGCAGGGGCCTCGGCGGCGTGGCGGCGGGCGGGATTCGAGATCAGCCGGGACGGGGGCGCGAGCTATGCCGGGGGTGGGCTGGTTTCGGTGCCGACGGCGATGGGGGTGGCGTCCAGTGTGCTGGCGGCCGGGGCGACGGCGGTGTGGGACGTACACAACAGCGTCGAGGTCGAGCTGCTCGGCGTGCATATGTGGCTGGAGGGCAAGAGCGATGTGGCGGTGCTGCAAGGGGCGAATTTGGCGCTGCTAGGCGATGAGCTGATCCAGTTCGGACGGGCCGAAGCGACCGGGCCGGGGCGGTTTAGGCTGAGCCGGCTGCTGCGCGGGCGACGGGGGACGGAGGCAGCGGTGGCCGGGCATGGCACGGGGGAGCGATTCGTGCTGCTCGACAGTCCGGCGCCGGTCGGCCTTGAGCTGGGGTTGGAGATGCTGGGCCAGACGGTGCTGGCGCGGCCGACGGGGGCCTTCGATGTCGGCGCCGGCGCCGAGGCGCTGGTGGTACGCGGGACGGCACTGCTGCCGCTGGCGCCCGCGCATTTGCGAATGGCGCGCGTGGGCGACGATGTGGTGGCGCGCTGGGTGCGGCGCAGTCGGGGTGGTTTTGCCTGGCTGGACTTCGTCGATGCGCCGCTGGCCGAGGCGGTCGAAGCCTATCGGGTGCGGATCAGCCTCGACGGCGTGGTGGTGCGCGAGCGCGAGGTGGTGGCGCCGGGCGTTCGTTATGCGGCGGCCGATCGGGTTGCCGATGGGGATGGCGCGGTCGTGGGGGTCGAGATTTCGCAGTTGAGCGCTGCGGTGGGGCCGGGCCGGCCGGCCGTTGCCAGCCTGCCAATCAGCTAGCCATTGAGGAGAGAAGCATGAGCTTGAGCATCCGTCACAAGCTGCCGTTGCTGGTTGCTGGGCAGGCACAAAAGGAAGTGACGCACAATGAGGCGCTGGCCGCCATTGACCGGGCGTTGCAGCTGGCCGTGGTGTCTCGTTCGGTGACGGCGCCGCCGGCGGCGGTGGCGGGTGATTCGTATCTTGTGCCGGCGGGGGCGAGCGGGGCCTGGGCCGGTGAGGAGGGACGGATCGCCCTGTTCGATGGCGTGGGCTGGGTGTTCTCCGACCCGGTGACCGGCACGGCGGTCTGGGTGGCGGACGAGCAGGGCAGCATTGTCTGGAACGGGGGCTGGTCGTCGGGCTGGCCGGTGTCCGCGCTGATGGTCGGAGAGCGCCTGTTATTCGGTGTGGCAACGGCCGAGATTGCCGAGCCTGTTGGCGGGTCGATCGTCGACGTGGAGGCGCGCGCATGCCTTGGGGCGTTGCTTTCGGCGCTGCGTAGCCAAGGGGTTATCGATTAGAGGATGGGCTTGACGCGTCTGTTCAGATCGATGTGGGGGTGTTGCCATTATACAACAATAGACTGCATTCAGGGCTTGCTTAGGCGATGAGGCGTGGGCTAGATGACACGTCAGTTCAAAGCGGCACACCTGCTGTATAAGGGGAACTATATGCGTAAACTTTTGATTGGGGCAGCACTCGCGACGACGATGCTTGCCAGTGGCGCCCAGGCCCGTGACAAGTCCTGGTATGTCGGCGTCGGCGCCGGTGCCAACCTGATGCAGAATCAGGTTTTTGACATCCGCAACGCGGCCGGCACCGTCACGACGACCGATGCCATCCGTAACAAGTACGAGATCGGCTTCGATGCCGGTGGGAACATCGGCTATGATTTCGGTCCGTTCCGTGCCGAATTCGAAGTGGCCTACAAGGACAACAACCTCGATGTCGTGAACATCGACAAGGTGATCCCGGCCATCCGCATGTTCAACGGTTCTCCCCGCGTTCCCGGCGTGGGTGCCTATCCGGGTGCCGACGGCAATGCCCGCGTCCTGTCGTTCATGGCCAACGGCCTGCTCGATTTCGGTGGCCAGGAGCGTAACCTCGGCGCCTATGTCGGTGGTGGTGCCGGTGTCGCCCGCGTCCAGCTCTCCGATCTGCAGACCGCCAAGTTCGGTCAGGCGTTCATCAACGACACCGACACCGGGTTCGCCTGGCAGGTGCTTGCTGGCGTCTACAAGCCGATCAGCGACCATGTCGACCTCGGTCTGAAGTATCGCTTCTTCAACGTCCCCGACGTGAAGACCTTCACGACAAATGGTCTGGAGACCGAAAGCAAGTATCGTAGCCACAGTCTGATGGTGACGCTGGCCTACAACTTCTTCACCGCGGAAGCGCCGCCGCCGCCGCCGCCGCCGCCGGCTCCCCCGGCTCCGCCGCCGGCTCCGCTGCCGCCGTGCCCGCCGGCCGCTGTGACGCCTGGACCGTTCCTGGTGTTCTTCGATTGGGACAAGTCGCTCGTGACGGCTGAAGCCGCTGCCATCCTGGACCGCGCTGCGGAACAGTATGCCGCGACTGGCCAGACCAGCATCGCGCTTGCCGGTCACGCCGACAAGTCGGGTGCCGACGACTATAACGTTCGCCTGTCGCAGCGCCGTGCTGACGCCGTCAAGGCGTACATGGTCGGCAAGGGTGTGCCGGAATCGGTCATCGCAACCGAGGCCTTTGGTGAGAGCCGGCCGCTGGTCGAAACCGCTGATGGTGTGCGCGAACCGCAGAACCGTCGTGTGGAAATCACCTTCAGCGGCGCTCCGGTGCCGGCTGATACGGGCCCCTGCCGCCCGATGTGATCTTCGCGCAAGCGAACTAAAGATGGGCCGTCTCGCAAGAGGCGGCCCTTTTTATTGCTGGTGCCGGGCATCGGAAATGCTGCTGGGACTGACCAGGCGACCGGCAAAAAATGTGCCGCCGGTTTTGGGCCGGCGGCGCCTTCACGCTAGATCATGAGAATCGCCTATCGCCGGCGTCGGCGCTCTTCGACCGGTGGCTCTATCTGCGCCAATATCAGCGGGGCCAGAGGTCGGATCTCGTAGAGCGTCAATTTGGGTTGCTCCGACAGCGATGCGCGCAGGCCGATGTTCAGCTTCGGGGCTTCCTTGCCGAGTTGGCCGCGCTTGATGGTGAGCACCTGGCGGCCCGCTTCGCCCGCTGCGCCGCAGAAGCTATATTGGGCATCAAGTGTCGAATAGCTGTTGTAGGTCCGCGTTGTATATTGATCGAAGCTGTTGGCGCCGCGGGCGCCATCATGACGGCGGAAATGGCCTTGCAGTACTTTTTGGGCGCGGCTGAGTTCGGCGGCATGATGCCGGAGCGTTTCGTTGTAGTTTCGCACCGTCATCAAATAGGGTGAAAACTGGCACTGCAGGGCTGCGACGTTGAGCGCGGCCCTCAGGTTCCAGATCGCATTGGCTTCGGCCTCGGCAGCGGTCGTCGCGCGCAATGCTGTAACTTTGGGGACCATGAAGCCGGACGGCTTGGGTGGAGGGCTGGGTGCAGGAGCCTGAGCGTAAGCTGACGCATGGAGCAGAAGCGGTGCGATCACCACGGCCTGAAGAACAAGGCCGGACCGATAAAGGTTATGAGTACGCAAGAGAAACTTTCTGGCGGACATTGCGTCCGCGCCAAACAACCGAGCCAGGGCATGCATAGCGTCTGACTAACCCAGGATGCTGCCCAATTGCAGGGCAACTGACATGTCCCCTTCGACCTTCAGCTTCCCCATCATGAAGGCCATCTGCGGATTCTGCTTGCCTTGGGCAATGTCGACGAAATCGGAGATCGAAACACGCACGGTGCAATCCGTCGGCGCGTTGGCATTGTCAACCACAGCCGGAGACACCGTGTCATCGATCCGGACGATGCCATCGTCGCCGAAATCGAATTTCACCGACTTCTTGATGCTTCCGCCTGTGCCAATCCGGCTTTTCATCTCTTCGGTGATCGATTCCAGACTCATGTCCGCCTACTCCAACGATTGAGACAACAAAAAAGGGCTGCCTTTCGGCAGCCCTTTCTACACGTCATGAAGACGCTGTCGAGATTAGTTGGCCGGAGCAGCTTCAACCGGAGCGGCCGGAGCAGCAGCGGCATCAGCCGAAGTGGCAGCGGCGTCAGCCGAGGCAGCAGCGGCGTCAGCCGAGGCGGCGGCGGCGTCAGCAGCCGGAGCGGCTTCCATGGCGGCGGCGTCAGCAGCCGGAGCGGCTTCTTCGGCCGGAACGGCGTCGGTGGTGACTTCGACGGTGGTGTCGGCAGGCTTTTCGCCGCAGGCAACAACGATCAGTGCAGCGCCGGCAACGAGAGCGGCGGTCTTCAGCTTCGAGACGATATCAGCCATCATATAGCTCCTTGAGACTATTCCCGTGCCAGCGTGACCTCACGCCGGTCGCAGGAGGCGTTGGATCGGTTCGCCCTAATCCCCCAACCTGACTGGGGTATTAGCAGATTCGGCGCCGGTCTCAAGCGGCTCGATGAATAATTATTCAGCCGAACGCCCAGTGGACGCTTTGTTGCGGCCGGCCGAATGGCCGGTCAATGGCCGAGCTGTGCGAGCATCGCCGGCAGACGTGTCGCCAGGGCGCGATCGACGGCTGCCATGGCTGCCGGGGCGCCCAGCGCGCGCAGGCTGGTGACCGGTTCGGCCAGTCCACAGGGTTGAATTCCCGAATAATTTTCGAGATCCGGATCGATGTTCAGAGCGATCCCGTGATAGCTGATCCAGCGGCTGA
Organism: Polymorphobacter sp.; assembly: GCF_051860865.1. Lineage (GTDB taxonomy): Bacteria > Pseudomonadota > Alphaproteobacteria > Sphingomonadales > Sphingomonadaceae > Sandarakinorhabdus. The sequence goes on from NZ_JBIMKZ010000001.1 coordinate 76,071, forward strand.
CCCGGACACCAAGCGCGGCGATCTTGGCCGCGCCGGCGGGGGTGTCCACCCAGACGCCCACCTTTTCGGGAACGAGGAAGCCTTCGACGCCGACGTCTGCAAGGACCGCGATCACCCAGGCCTCGAGCGCAGCGACAAAGCACCGCAAGTCCCGCCCGCGCCTGCTGAGGTCCAGCATCACATAGGCGACGCGTTGCCCCGGCCCGTGATAGGTGTAGCGGCCGCCGCGGCCTGTGTTGAAGACCGGAAAGCGCTGGGGATCGAGCAGCTCCTCGATACGCGCGCTGGTGCCCGCCGTGTAGAGCGGGGGGTGTTCGACGAGCCAGACCAGTTCGTCGGCGGTGCCGGCCTGCATCGCCCGGACATGCGCCTCCATCGCGGCCAGCGTCTCAGCATAGTCAGCCAGCCCCGGGGATATCCGCCATTGCGGCAACTCGAGCGTCATCTCGCTGACCGCGGTCATGCGGCGAGACCCAATTTGCGCGCCAGCTTGCGCTGCTGCATCAGCAGGTCGCTGGCCTTTTCGGCAATCATGATCGTTGGCGCATTGGTGTTGCCGGAAACGATATGGGGCATGATCGAGGCGTCGATGACGCGTAGGCCTTCGACGCCGTTGACGCGCAGCTCGGCGTCGACGACCGCTTGGGAATCGATGCCCATCCGGCAGGTGCCGACCGGATGGTAGATGGTCTCCCCCCATGCCCTGATCGCTGAGACCAGAGCTTCCGGATCATCGACAGTCGGGCCGGGCCATATCTCGCTATCACGATAACGATCGAACGCATGCTGGCGCCCGATCTGGCGTGCAATCTCGATGCCTCGCCGCAAGCTCTCGATATCCTGGGGCGCGGTAAGATAGCGTGGATCGATGGCTGGCAGGACCAGCGGGTCAGGGGCGGCGAGGCGGACAGCGCCGCGGCTCTGGGGTCGCAGCAGGCAGACATGCATCTGATAGCCATGGTCGGTGCCCAGTGATCCGCGGCCGTGCGGATTGCAGATCATCGGCATGAAATGCATCTGAATGTCGGGGGCGGCAAGTCCTTCCCGGCTGCAGAGGAAAGCACCGGCCGGTGTCGGCATATGGGCGGCGTTGCCGCGCCGCGCCAGCATCCAGGCGCCAAGCATCTTCAGCTTGTTGCCCAGCCTGGCGTTGGCATTGAGGGTGATTGGCTCGCGGCAGCGCCACTGGACGGTAACGTCGAGATGATCCTGGAGGTTGCCGCCCACGTCCGGGCTGTCATGGATGACCGGTATGCCCATGGCGCGCAAATGGGCGGCGGGGCCGATGCCCGACAACATCAGCAACTGGGGCGAGTTGACGGTGCCACCGCAGAGGATGACCTGGCGCGCGCGTAGCGATTCCGAGCGGCCGGCACGACGAAAGCTCACGCCCCGGGCACGCCGCCCATCGAACAGCACCCGCTCGACCTGAACCCCGGTCATGATCGCCAGATTGGGGCGCGCCTGCACATCGGCATCGAGATAGGCGCGGGCCGTCGACCAGCGCGCGCCTTTGTGGATGGTGGCGTCATACAGGCCGGCGCCCTCGAACTGCTGGCCGTTGAAGTCATCGGTGCGCTTGAGGCCGGCTTCGACGCAGGCGTCGAGAAAGGCCTTGTTGAGCGGGTGCGGCAGCGCCCCGGTCCTTGACGTGCGCAGCGGCCCGGTGCCGCCATGCCAGGCATCGGCGCCACGGTCGCTGGCTTCTGCCCGCTGGAAATAGGGCAGCACGTCCGGCCAGCCCCAGCCCGACAGCCCCAACTGAGCCCAGCGGTCATAGTCGCTGGGATGGCCGCGGATATAGACCATCCCATTGATCGACGACGATCCGCCAAGGACGCGGCCGCGCGGCCAGTACATCGCCCGGCCGCCCATTTCGGTCTGCGGCACGGTCCAATAGCCCCAGTCATATTCGCTCTGCCGTTCCGGCGGCAGTATCTGGGCCAGCCCGCCGGGCATGGCGATCATCATCGAATTGTCGCGCCCGCCAGCCTCGAGCAGCAGCACGCGCGTGGTCTTGTCGGTGGTCAGCCGATTGGCCAGCACGCAACCCGCCGAGCCCGCGCCGACGATGATGAAATCCCAGACATCCGATGCATGGGCCATTGGTCCATCCCCATTTTTCGGGGAAGCCTAGCCGAGTAGAAGCGGCGCGCCTATCGGGCAATTCAAGCCGGCAGCAGCAATTTCAGCGGAACTGTTGCGTCGGCCAGTTGCTCCGGGGCGATCACCAGCCCGCGTTCGACCAGCGCCTTGCCCTGGACATAGTCCTTGACCGCGTTGACGCAATCCAGCGCCACCACCCGGCCCTGCTTCAGATAGATCAGGCTGAACGACCGGTTGTCGGGCGATCCGCGCAGCACAGTCGAATCATGGCCGATGCTCAGCCCCACCGTTTGCAGCCGCAGATCATATTGGTTCGACCAGAACCATGGCACGGCGCGATAGGGCTGTGGATTGCCGGTCAGCACCCGGGCCACCGTCGTCGCCATGTCATTGGCATTCTGCACCGATTCCAACCGGATCACCGCACCGTCGGCAAAGGCGTTGGCATGGGTGGCGAGGTCGCCGATAGCGAACACATCCGCGACCGCGGTCCGGCAATAGTCATCGACACGGACGCCGCCGGCCGCCGATTCAGCGCCGGCCGCCAGCAGCGGCGCCACATCGGGAATGATGCCGATGCCGACGATCACCAGTTCGGCCGGCACCGCCTCGCCGCCCTCGAGCAGCACATGGGTCACCCGACCATTGTGCCCTTCCAGCCCGACGACACTGACGCCGGTGCGGATGGTGACGCCGGCGGCTCGGTGAACCATGGCATAGAAATCGCCGATTTCCGCGCCGGTGACTCGTGCCAGCAGCCGCGGCATTGCCTCCAGCACCGTCACCGCCAGCCCGCGCTTGGCGAGTACCGCCGCCGATTCAAGACCGATATAGCCGCCGCCGACGATCGCCACATGGCGCGTGCTTTCCAGCTCGGCCTTCAGCGCCAGCACATTGGCATGGGTGCGCACCGAATGCAGCCCGGCCAGATCGGCGCCCGGGCAGCCGAGCTTGCGCGCCGCGCCGCCAGCGGCCCAGATCAGCGCGCCATAGCCGATGCGCTCGCCGCCGCCATCGAGCACCTCATGCGCCTCGCTGTCCACCGCCACGACCCGCCGGTTCGGCAGCATGGTGATGGCCTTGTCCGCCCAGAAATCGGCCGGGCGGATCAACATCCGCTCGAAGCTCTTCTCGCCGGCAAGATAGTCTTTGGAGAGCGGCGGGCGCTCATAGGGCAGCTCGGGCTCCTCGCCGACCATCGCGATGCTGCCGGCATAGCCCAGCTGGCGCAGTGCGATCGCCGCCTGGGCGCCGGCATGGCCCGATCCGACAATCACCACATCAAACCGCTGCATGTCCGTCTCTCCCGCTCGGTTGCGAGCGTGCTAGGACGCCACGCCGCGCCCGGCAAGCTTCCCATTCAAGCCCGCGCCTGCCAAAAGCCCATGCATGGACCCCGCCGCCCATCCCGATTCCGTCGCTTATGGCCAGCTTGTGGCGCGCAGCCCGCTGGTTCGCCGGCTGCTGGCGCGCAACCCGTCGCCCTTCACCTATACCGGCACCGGCACCTTCGTTGTCGGTCGCGGCACGGTCGCGGTCATCGATCCGGGGCCGGCGGACTTCCCGCATGTCAAGGCGCTGATCGAGGGGCTGGCCGGCGAGACGGTCAGCCATATCCTCGTCACCCATACCCATATGGACCACAGCCCGGCGGCGCCGGCGCTTCAGGCCGCCACCGGGGCGCCGATCATCGGCTGCGCGCCGCTGGTGCTCTCGGACGACGGGCCGCGCGCCGATGCCGGCTTCGATCCGCTCTACGCCCCGGATCGGGTGATGGTGGACGGCGAGTCCGTCGAGGGCCCGGGCTGGACGCTGACCGCACTGGCGACGCCCGGCCATACCTCCAATCACCTGTGCTTCGCGCTGCCGCAGGAAAAGGCGCTGTTCACCGGCGACCATGTCATGGGCTGGTCGACCACCGTCGTGGCGCCGCCGGACGGCAACATGGCCGATTACATGGCCAGCCTGCGCAAGCTGCTCGACCGTGACGAGGTGATTTATCATCCAACGCACGGCGAGCCGGTCACCGATCCGCAGCGCTTCGTGCGCGGGCTGATCACCCATCGCAAGCAGCGCGAGAACCAGATCCTGAAGGCGCTGGCCAGCGGCCCGCGCAGCATTCCCGCGATGGTCGCCACCATGTATGCGGGCATCGATGCGCGGCTGCACGGCGCCGCTGGTCGGTCGGTGCTGGCGCATCTCCTTGATCTCCAGGCACGTGGCCGCGTGCAGCCGGCTTCAGACGAATGGGTTCTTGCATGATTCGTGTTCTCCTTGGCCTGGCAATCGGCGCCGGGCTTGTCATTGCTGGCCTGAATTTCGCTTCGGACCGGCTGCCGGCCTGGCTCGGCGGCCGTGAGGCGCCGCTCAGCATCGCCGCCACCAGCCTCGAATCGGTGCAGCGCCAGTCGCGGCTGATCGTGCTGACGGCGCGGTTCAATTCGGTCATCACCTCGCGCTCGGAGCGGCTGGGCGGGCTGGTCTCGGCCAGCAAGACGCTGATTATCCCCGGCACCATCCGCTATGAGCTGGACCTGTCGACGCTCAAGGTCGAGACCATGCGCTGGGACGTGCCGACGCGCACACTGACCATCCATGCGCCACGCCCGCAGCCGGCCGGCCCCGAGGTCGATCTCCCCGCCGCCCGCGAGTTCAGCAACGGCGCGCTGCTGATGGCGCTGACCAATGTCGAATCCCGGCTCGATGCCGCCAACCGCGCGGCGGTTGCCGCCGACATGCGGGCCCAGGCCCAGGCGCCGGCGATCGCCCGGCTGGCCGACGAGGCGGCGCGCGATGCCGTGCAGCGAATGTTCCTGCTGCCACTGGTCGCCGCTGGCTATGACGATGCCCGGGTGAAGGTGACATTCGCCGGCTTCGCTCCTACATCAGCTGCAACTTCCCCCACTCAGGAATAGCCCGCGCCCATGGACGCCCGTCTCAATCCGCTCGGCACGCCTGCCGGCCCCGCACTCGACCTCAAGGCCGAGATCAAGCGGCTGGCGCGCGAGAAGAATGCCGTCATCCTCGCCCATTATTATCAGGACCCGGAGATTCAGGATCTTGCCGATTTCGTCGGCGACAGCCTCGATCTCAGCCGCAAGGCCGCCGCCACCGATGCCGATGTCATCGCCTTTTGCGGCGTCAAGTTCATGGCCGAGGTTGCCAAGATCCTGTCGCCGCAGAAGACCGTGGTGCTGCCCGATCTCAAGGCCGGGTGCAGCCTCGAGGATTCCTGCCCGCCGGAGAGCTTCGCCGCCTTCCGCCGCGCCCATCCCGATCATCTGAGCCTGACCTATATCAACTGCTCGGCGGCGGTGAAGGCCGAGAGCGACATCATCGTCACCTCCTCCTCGGCCGAAAAGATCATCAACCAGCTGCCGGCCGACCAGAAGATTCTGTTCGCACCCGACAAGCATCTCGGCGCCTGGCTCAACCGCAAGACCGGCCGTAACATGCTGCTGTGGGACGGCAGCTGTATCGTCCATGAGCGCTTCTCGGTCACCGAGCTGCTCAAGCTCAAGGCCGAGCATCCGGCTGCCCCGGTGCTGGCGCATCCCGAATGCCCGGCCGCCATCCTCGATCTCGCCCATTATATCGGCGCCACCAGCGGCATCCTCAACTATGCGCTGAACAGCCCCGAGCCGGTGGTGATCGTCGCTACGGAGCCCAACATCATCCACCAGATGCAGCTCAAGGCACCGCACAAGACCTTCATCGGCGCGCCGGGTGCGGATGGCAATTGCGGCTGCAACATGTGCCCCTATATGGCGCTGAACACGCTGCAGAAGCTCTATCTGGCGCTGCGCGATCTCAAACCCGAGATCACCGTGCCCGAGGATGTCCGGCTGCGCGCCAAGATCAGCCTCGACCGGATGCTGGAAATGTCGGCCGCGGTCTCGGACGTGCCGGTGCGCGGTGACTGATTTCGCCATTGCCGGCTTCGACCTGCCGGCCTTCATCGCCGCGACGCTCGCCGAGGATCTCGGCGAGGGCGGCGACGTCACCTCCGCCGCGACGATCCCCGCCGATGCGCGGCTTACCGCCGTGATGGCCAGCCGGGATGACATCACCGTCGCCGGCCTGCCGCTGGCCGGAATGTTCTTCCGTGCGCTCGATCCCGGCTGTACGCTCGAGCCGCTGGTGCAGGACGGGGACCGCGTCGCCGCCGGCACGCCGTTGCTGCGGATCTCCGGCAATGCCCGCGCCGTGCTCTCGGCCGAGCGCAGCGCTCTCAACACCGTCCAGCACCTGACCGGTATTGCCACGCTGACCCGCCGCTATGTCGACGCAATCCAGGGCACCGGAACGACGCTGCTCGACACGCGCAAGACGCTGCCGGGCCTCCGCCTGCTGGAAAAATACGCCACTCGCCAGGGCGGCGCCACCAACCACCGGCTCCGCCTCGATGACGGCGTGCTGATCAAGGACAATCACATCGCCGTCGCCGGGTCGGTCGATGCCGCCGTCGCCGCTGCCAAGGCCGCGGGCCTGAACGGCATCGTCGTCGAGGTCGACACGCTGGACCAGATCGCGCCCGCGCTGGCCGCCGGCGCCGACCGGCTGCTGCTGGACAACATGCCGCCGCCGATGCTGCGCGAGGCGCTGGCGCTCATCGCCGGCCGGGTCCCGTCCGAAGCCTCGGGCGGCGTCAACCTCGACACCATCCGCGCCATCGCCGAAACCGGCGTCACCTATGTCAGCGTCGGCCGCATCACCCAGAGCGCGCCGTCCGCCGATATCGGCCTGGATTTTGGCTGACACGCGCTTGTCACAAACCGCGCCTATCGCCGCCGGCTGATGGCACAAAGCTCTCCTCTCGGCGTATTCGAGCGCTGGCTGTCGCTCTGGGTCGGCCTCGCCATCATCGCCGGTCTCGGCCTCGGGCAGTTGTTTCCCCCGGTCTTCACGAGCCTTGCCGGGCTCGAATATGCCTCGGTCAATTTTCCGGTCGCCCTTCTCATCTGGGCGATGATCTTTCCGATGATGGTGGCAGTCGATTTTTCCAGCATCCGCCAGATCGGCAAACGCCCCAAGGGACTGATCCTTACCGTCATCGTCAACTGGCTGGTCAAGCCGTTCACCATGGCCGCGCTGGCGGTGCTGTTCTTCGAGCATGTCTTCGCCGGCCTCATCGCGCCCGATGACGCCGAGCAATATATCGCCGGCCTCATCCTGCTCGGCGCCGCGCCATGCACCGCCATGGTCTTCGTCTGGTCGCAGATGACCCGCGGGGACCCTGCCTATACGTTGGTGCAGGTATCGGTGAACGACCTGATCATGGTGGTCGCCTTCGCCCCCATTGTCGCGCTGCTGCTCGGCGTCACCAGCATCGACGTGCCCTGGGAGACCCTGCTGCTGTCGGTCGCGCTTTATGTCGTGGTGCCGCTGGCCGCCGGCGCGCTCACCCGCAGACGCCTCGGCGCGCAGGGCGGCGAGGCCGCCGTCAGCCGCTTCATCACCGCAGCCAAGCCCTTTTCAGTGATCGGCCTGTTGCTCACCGTCGTGCTGCTGTTCGGCTTCCAGGGACCGCTGATCCTTGCCCAGCCCGGCCTCATCGCGCTGATCGCCACGCCGATCATCCTGCAAAGCTACGGTATCTTCGCGCTGGCCTATGCCGCCGCCTGGGCGTGGAAGATCCCGTTTCCCATCGCCGCACCTTGCGCTCTTATCGCCACTTCCAACTTCTTCGAGCTGGCCGTCGCCGTCGCCATCGGCCTGTTCGGCCTCAACAGCGGCGCCGCGCTCGCCACCGTAGTCGGCGTGCTGGTGGAAGTCCCGGTCATGCTGTCTCTCGTCGCCCTCGCCAACGGGACGCGGCGCCGCTTCCCGGCCTGACTCATCCCTCCAGCATCGCCGGCAGCGCCCCGGTGTGTGCGGCCCGCAGCGCCGCCAGCGGCACTCCGGCCACGGCATCGCCCCCGGTCCGGCCGATCTTCCGCAGCGGCACCGGCGCGTCGAAGAACGTCCAGTCCTCGGGCATCGTCACCAGATAGCGCCCCTGGCCTTCGCCGAACGCCGCCGCTGCGGTCATCGCCTCCGTCTCGGCGCCGAGGCCGCCCGCCAGCGCCATCTCGGCCAGCGCGACCAGCACGCCGCCGTCGGACACGTCATGCACGGCGGACGCCTTGCCGGTGGCAATCAGATCGGCAACGAAGTCGCCCGCTGCCCGCTCCCGCGCGAGATCGACCGGCGGCGGCGGCCCGTCCTCGCGGCCATGGATGTCGCGCAGCCAGATCGACTGGCCGAGATGATCGACGCCGTCGCCGCCGACCAGCCAGATTGTCTCCTCCTCGGCCTTGAAGCCGGGCGTCATCACCTTCTGCCAGTCGGCGAGCAGCCCCACCCCGCCGATCGCCGGCGTCGGCAGGATCGCCCGACCGCCGCCGGTCGCCCGGCTCTCGTTGTACAGGCTGACGTTGCCGGACACGACCGGATAGTCGAGCGCCCGGCAGGCCTCGGCCATCCCCTCGATGCAGCCGACCAGCTGCCCCATCACCACCGGATTCTGCGGGCTGGCGAAGTTCAGGCAATTGGTGATCGCCAGCGGCTTCGCGCCGACGCAGATCAGGTTCCGCCAGGTCTCCGCCACCGCCTGCTTGCCGCCCTCCACCGGGTCGGCAAAACAATAACGCGGCGTGCAATCGGTGGTCATCGCCAGCGCCTTGGCCGTGCCATGGACGCGCACCACCGCCGCATCGCCGCCCGGCCGCTGCACGGTGTCGGCGCCGACCATATGGTCGTACTGCTGCCAGATCCAGGCGCGCGAGCAGAGGTCGGGGCTGCCCATCAGCGTGAGCAGGTCCGCGCCCACATCAACGCTTTCCGGCACCGCGCCCAGTGCCTCGCGCTTGGGCGTCGGCACCCAGGGCCGGTCATATTTCGGCGCGCTGTCGGCCAGCGGCTCGAGCGGAATCTCGCCGACCACTTCGCCGTGGAAGGTCATTGTCAGATTGCCGCCGGCCACCACTTCGCCGATCACCGCGAAATCCAGCCCCCATTTGCGGAAGATGGCTTCGGCAAAAGCCTCGCGCCCAGGCTTCAGAACCATCAGCATCCGCTCCTGGCTCTCCGAGAGCATCATCTCATAGGGCGTCATCCGGCTTTCCCGGCACGGCACCCGGTCGAGGTCGAGCCGCAGCCCCACCCCGCCCTTGGACGCCATCTCGACGCTTGAAGACGTCAGCCCCGCCGCCCCCATGTCCTGGATGGCGACAATGGCATCGGATGCCATCAGCTCGAGGCAGGCCTCGATCAGCAGCTTCTCGGTGAACGGATCGCCGACCTGCACGGTCGGCCGCTTTTCGTCCGAATTCTCGTCGAACTCGGCCGACGCCATGGTCGCGCCATGGATACCGTCGCGCCCGGTCTTGGAGCCGACGTAGATCACCGGATTGCCCACCCCGGCGGCGGCCGAGTAGAAGATCTTGTCGGCCTTGGCCACGCCCACGGTCATCGCGTTGACGATGATGTTGCCATTGTAACTCGGGTGGAAAATCGTCTCGCCGCCCACCGTCGGCACGCCGACGCAATTGCCATAGCCACCGATCCCGGCCACCACGCCCTTGACCAGATGGCGCATCCGCGGTGCCTCGATGTCGCCGAAGCGCAGCGCGTTCATGTTGGCCACCGGCCGCGCCCCCATGGTGAAGACATCGCGGAGGATGCCGCCCACCCCGGTCGCCGCGCCCTGATAGGGCTCGATGAAGCTCGGATGGTTGTGGCTCTCCATCTTGAAGATCGCCGCATCCCCGTCGCCGATGTCGATGACGCCGGCATTCTCGCCCGGCCCGCAGATCACCCAGGGCGCCTCGGTCGGCAGCTTGGCCAGGTGCATCCGTGATGATTTGTACGAGCAATGCTCGGACCACATCACCGAGAAGATGCCCAGCTCCAGCATGTTCGGCTCGCGCCCCATCGAGGCAAGGACGCGCTGATATTCCTCGGGGGTGAAGCCATGGTCGGCAACGATCTGGGGCGTGATGGGGCTGCTCATGTGGCGGCTCTAGCCGTTTTGGCTGTCCCGTCCAACTGCCCGCTTGGGAAAGTCGCGCAAGCCCGTTAAGGAAAGCCGGAAACGGCCAGACGAGACCCCGAAGGGACAGCATGCCCCGCACAAGGCCCGACGGCCGCAAGACCCAGATTGTCATCGTCGGCGGCGGCGCCGGCGGGCTGGAGCTTGTTCGCAAGCTCGCCAGCGCGCTGGACAACCGGGATTTCGACCTCATCCTCGTCGATCGCAACACCAGCCATATCTGGAAGCCGCTGCTCCACGAAGTCGCCGCCGGCAGCCTCGATGCCAATCTCGACGAGGTCGGCTATCGCGGCCACGCCTTCCGCTGGGGCTATCGCTATTTCGACGGTGCCCTCGAATCGATCGACCGTGAGGCCCAGCAGATCATCATCGCCCCGATCATCGACGAGGACGGCTCGGAGGTCATCGGCCGCCATAGCATCCGCTATGACTATCTGGTGCTGGCGGTCGGCTCGGTCTCCAATGATTTCGGGACGCCCGGCGTCCGCGAGCATTGCCTGAGCCTGGACAGCCGCAAGGACGCCGACCGTTTCCGCCGCAAGCTGCTCAACCAGTGCCTGCGCGTCTCCCGCCAGATGACCGCCGACCCCAACGCTGATGCCTTTGCCCGCGTTGCCATCGTCGGCGGCGGCGCCACCGGCGTCGAGCTCGCTGCCGAGCTTTACTCCGCCGCTACCGCGCTCGGCTATTACGGCCTCGAGGTGTTCGACGAGAAGCGCCTGCAGGTGACGCTGATCGAGGCCGGCCCGCGCATCCTGCCGGCGCTGCCGGAAAAGCTCAGCCAGGCCGCCCATGCCGAGTTGGAAGTGCTCGGCGTCCGCGTCCTCACCAATACCAAGGTCACCGCCGCCACCGCCGAGAGCATCGACACCGCCGACGGTGAGAGCATCCCGGCCGAGCTCAAGGTCTGGGCCGCCGGCGTCAAGGGTGCCGATTTCCTCGCCCATATCGGCGGGCTGGAGACGACGCGCGGCAACACGCTGGTCGTCCATGACACGCTGCAGACCAGCCGCGACGACCGCATCTTCGCCATCGGCGACTGCGCCTATTTCGTGCCTTCGGACGGCGCCAAGCCGATTCCGCCGCGCGCCCAGGCCGCCCATCAGATGGCCGACACCGCTTATCGCAACATCCGCGCGCTGATCGACGGCAAGGAGCTCAAGCCGTTCGTCTACCGGGACAAGGGCTCGCTGGTCAGCCTGGCGCGCTACACCACGGTCGGCAGCCTGATGGGCAATCTCGTCGGCGGCCGCATGGCGATCGAGGGCCGGCTGGCCCGTTTCGTCTATATCAGCCTGTACCGGATGCACCTGTTCGCCATCCATGGCTGGCTGAAGGGAATGAGCCTATTGCTGATCGGCCATGTCAATCAGGTCGTCCGCCCGCGCCTCAAGCTCCACTGATCACTCCCTGAATTCGGCCAGCTCGGGAATCCGGGTAAAGGCGATCCGCGGCCCCGCCGACTTGACCGCGCCGATCCGGTCATGCCCCAGCGTCACCGCATCGCGCCCGAACCGGGCGTTGACCTTGTCCATCGCCCGGCTCAGCGCCACCCGCCGCGCCTCGTCGGCCACGCAGACGTCATCGAACAGCCCGCCCTGCACCGCATCGGCATCGGAAAAATCGGCCAGCGTCACCCCCACCTGAAGCAGCCGATGCTGGCCGAACTCCGCCAGCATCCGCGCCCACAGCCCCTCCAGCGCCGCCAGCAGGGCAGGGGTGTCCATCAGCGCCGCCACCCGCACCTCGCCGCCCCATTTCGCCGGCTTGTCGCCCCGCGCCGCCTCGGCCTTGACGCTCAGCCCCAGCCGGCCGCAACGCTTGCCGGCCCGCCGCAGCCGCGTCGCCGCCTTGGCCAGCAGCCGCCGCGTCACCAGTCGTGCCGCCGGCAGCGGCCGCTTCTCCGGCCCCAGCACATGGCTGTGGCCGATCGAGCGGCTGACCGTCTCCACCTCGGGCAACTCATGGCCGCGCAGCAGCCAGAACATCCGCTCGCCCCAGACGCTGCCCCAGGCCGCCCGCGCCTCGCGCTGGTCGAGCGCCAGCAGCCGGTCCATCGTCACCACCCCGGCCGCGGCCAGCCGCGCCGCCATGTTCCGCCCGACGCCGGGAATATCGCTCAGCGGCAGCTGCCGGAGCCGACCGGCAATGGCCTCGGCCGGCAGGATGGTCAGCCCGTCCGGCTTCATCATGTCGGCGGCCATCTTCGCCAGCAGCCGGTTCGGCGCCACGCCGATCGACGAGGTCAGGCATTCGCCAACATTGCCCCGGATCCCGGCCTTGATCCGCGCCGCCAGCGCCCGCACCGACGCTTCGCCATTCTCGTTGTCGAGCAGCCTGCAGGCCACCTCGTCGATCGAGCAGACCGCATAGACTGGCACATGCCGCCCCACCTCCTCGATGATCTGGTGGTGGAAGCGCACATAGTCCTCGTGCCGGCCCGGCACGATCACCAGGTCGCGGCACTTGGCCTTCGCCTCCCAGATCTTTGTGCCGGTGCGGATGCCGAACGCCTTGGCCTCATAGCTGGCGGCGATCGCGCTCGTGCTGTCGGTATCGACCGGCGCCACCACCACCGGCCGGCCGCGCAATGCCGGGTTCAGCTGCTGCTCGACGCTGGCGAAATAGCTGTTGAGGTCGAGATACAACCACCGCAAAGGCCGCGAATCGTCCATCTGGGAAGACTATCACGAATAGAACAAAAATAGAACGCTGGAACTCCGCCGTCGCCGCCCGGTTGAGCGTCCGATGGCCAGCGCTGCTCCCGATCCCGAGTCCGTCAGCGCCGCCCGCGAGGCCGGTCTGCGTTATTCCAGCGATGACGATCCCGGCATCGGCCGTAGCGGGAGCCCCGGCAAATTTCGCTACACCGATGCCAAGGGCCGCCGCGTCACCGACAAAGGCGATCTCGCCCGCATCGCCGCCCTCGCCATCCCCCCGGCCTGGACCCAGGTCTGGATCTGCCCGCACGCCCGCGGCCATGTCCAGGCCACCGGCCGCGATGCGCGCGGCCGCAAGCAATATCGCTACCATGCCAAGTGGCGTGAACATCGCGACAGCGCCAAGTTCGGCCAGATGGCCGCCTTCGGCCGGGTTCTCCCGGCCCTGCGCGCCGCCGTTGACCGCGACCTCGCCCGCCGTGACCTCTCGCGCCAGCGCGTCCTCGCCACCATCGTCCGCCTGCTCGAGACCACGCTGATCCGCATCGGCAACGAGGATTATGCCCGCACCAACAAGAGCTTCGGCCTCACCACGCTGCGCGCCCGCCACCTCAAGGCCGATGGCAAGGCGCTGCTGTTCGATTTCCGCGGCAAAAGCGGCGTCCGCCACCGCACCCGCATCACCGACCGAAAGGCGCAGACCGTCATCAAGAAGCTGCGCGATCTCCCCGGCCAGCGCCTGTTCCAATATGAAGACGCCGACGGCACCGCCCATGCCATCGATTCGTCCGACGTGAACGACTATCTGCGCACGCTGACTGGCGAAGACATCACCGCCAAGGACTTCCGCACCTGGGCCGCAACGCTCGGCGCCGCCCGCACGCTCGCCGCCGCCGATCCGCCATTGACCGAGGCCGAAGCCAAGCGCGCCATCGTTGCCTGCGTCAAGACCACCGCCACCCAGCTCGGCAACACCCCGGCCGTCTGCCGCGCCGCCTATATCCACCCCCATGTCTTCCCCGGCTGGCGCGCCGGCGCCCTCGGCGGCCAGTTCAGCGGCATGCTGGAAGCCGATGAAAAGGCTCTGATTCGCTTCCTCGAAAGCGTGGCCTGACGCCCGGCCGCACCGGCGGCTGCGACCTTTTCCACCCCCTCTTGCAACCGGCGCGCACTGCCGCGACAAGAGGTCATGTCCGCTGTCGACGTGCCCGCCGAAACGCCCGCCATTACGGCGATCGACGCCGATGCCCTGAAGGGCCGGCCACTGCGCCATTATGATGTCGCCATGGCCGCCTTCGCTGTCATCCTGATCTGCTCGAACCTGATCGGCGCTGCCAAGCCGGCACAGGTCGAGGTGCCGCTGATCGGCGCCGTCACTTTCGGCGCCGGCATCCTGTTCTTCCCGCTGTCCTATGTGCTCGGCGACGTGCTGACCGAGGTCTATGGCTTCGCCCGCGCCCGCCGCGTCGTCTGGGTCGGCTTCGCCGCGTCGCTGTTCGCCGCCGGCATGAGCTGGTTCATCGTCACCCTGCCGCCGGCCGAAGGTTACGAAGGTCAGGCTGCGCTCGCCGCCGTTTTCGGTCAGGTGCCGCGCATCTTCCTCGCTTCAATCCTCGCCTTCTGGGCCGGCGAGATGGCCAATGCCTTCGTCATGGCGCGGATGAAGGTGTGGACCGGCGGGCGCTATCTCTGGACCCGCACCATCGGCAGCACCGTGGTGGGGCAGGGGGTCGACAGCCTGATCTTTTATCCGCTGGCCTTCTGGGGCGTGTGGGAGCCGTCACTTGTGATCAGCGTGCTCCTCACCAATTATGCGCTGAAAGTCCTCTGGGAAGCCGCGCTGACCCCGGTCACCTACAAGGTCGTCGCCTGGTTCAAGCGCCAGGAAGGCCTGGATGTCTACGATACCGACACCAACTTCACGCCGTTCAAAACGAGCATCTAGGCGCCGACCAGTGCGCCGACCAGCCCCTCGAACAGCCGTCGGCCGTCGGTGCTGCCATGCGCCGGTTCCACCACGCGTTCCGGATGCGGCATCATTCCAAGCACATTGCCGCGCGCGTTGACGATTCCGGCGATATCCCGCGCCGAGCCGTTGACGGCTTCACCGTAGCGGAACACCACCCGGCCTTCGTCTTCCAGCCGGTCGAGCGTCGCGCCATCGGCGAAATAACTGCCGTCGTGATGCGCCACCGGAATCGAGATGCGCTCGCCCGCCTCATAGAGGCTGGTGAACATCGTCTGGCTGTTGACCACGTTGAGCGCCACGTCGCGGCAGACGAAGTCCAGCCCCGCATTGCGCATCAGCGCGCCCGGCAGCAGCCCGGCCTCGGTCAGGATCTGGAAGCCGTTGCAGATGCCGAGCACGGCGCGGCCCTGTTCGGCCGCCGCCGCCACTGCCGGCATGATCGCCGCGCGCGCGCTCATCGCGCCCGAGCGCAGATAGTCGCCGAACGAAAAGCCGCCCGGCACGCCGATCAGGTCGATCCCCGCCGGCAGTTCGGTCTCGGCATGCCAGACCATCGCCGGCTTGATGCCTGTCACCATCTCCAGCGCCACCGCGAGGTCCCGGTCGCAATTGGATCCCGGAAAAACGATGACGGCGGTCTTCACAGCAGCTCCACCCGGTAATTCTCCATCACCGTGTTGGCGAGCAGCTTGCGGCACATCGCGTCGATCGTCTCGGGCGATGTGCCATCGGCCAGCTCCAGCTCGATGACCTTGCCGGCGCGGACGTCGGCGACGCCCTCGAACCCGAGGCCGCCGAGCGCCGACTGGATGGCGCGGCCCTGCGGGTCCAGAACGCCGTTCTTCAGGGTGATGGTGACACGTGCTTTCATGCCAGCCGCTTAGTCCCCGTCCGCGCCGACCGCAAGCTCACTTGCCCCGGGATTTCCGGTGCTCGTCCAGATCGAGCACCGAGGCATCGTCCTCGGGCAGCAGCCCCAGCCGCCGCGCCACTTCCTGATAGGCCTCGACCTCGCCGCCGAGATCGCGCCGGAACCGGTCCTTGTCGAGCTTCTCGCCCGATTTCATGTCCCACAGCCGGCAGCCATCGGGCGAAATCTCGTCCGCCAGGATAACCCGCGAAAATTCGCCGTCGAACAGCCGCCCGAACTCCAGCTTGAAGTCGACCAGCCGGATGCCGACGCCGGCAAACAGCCCGGCCATGAAGTCGTTGATGCGGATCGCCATGTCGGCGATGTCGTGCATCTCTTCCTGGCTGGCCCAGCCAAAGGCGGCGATATGCTCTTCGGTGCAAAGCGGATCGCCCAGCGCATCGTCCTTGTAATAATATTCGAGAATCGTGCGCGGCAGCACCGAGCCTTCCTCCACGCCGAAGCGCTTGGACAGGCTGCCCGCCGCCACGTTGCGCACCACCACCTCGATCGGGATGATCTCCACCTGCCGCACCAGCTGCTCGCGCATGTTCAGCCGTCGGATGAAATGGGTGGGGATGCCGATCGTCGCCAGCATGGTGAACAGATGCTCGGAAATGCGGTTGTTCAGCACCCCCTTGCCGCTGATCGTGCCCTTTTTCTGCGCGTTGAAGGCGGTGGCATCATCCTTGAAATACTGGATGATCGTGCCCGGCTCCGGCCCTTCGTAGAGGATCTTCGCCTTGCCCTCGTAAATCTGGCGGCGCCTGGTCATGGCAGCTCTCCTTGCGCCGGCTGGGCTGGCCGGACCTGGTTGGCAAACAACCCTTTCCGAAAACCCGAAATTGGAAGGGGCCAGAATCTCGAAACCCCGGCAATGGCCAGTAAGGCGCACCCCGGGGCAGTGAGTTCTTCATAGCGCGGCGCTTGCAGCCCTGCAATGCCGGCCCTATCTCTGTCGGCAGCAAAAGGAGCGCCGGCCATGAACAGTTTTGAGAACCGCGAAGCCGCTTTCGAGAACCGCTTCGCCCATGATGCCGAGCGCCAGTTCCGTATCCTCGCCCGCCGCAACCGGCTGATCGGCGAATGGGCCGCGGCCCGCCTCGGCCTCGGTGCCGACGCGGCGGACGCCTATGCCCGCTCGGTCGTCGTCGCCGATCTTGAGGAAGCCGGGGACGAGGATGTGATCCGCAAGCTGGTCGCCGATCTTGCAGCCACCGGCACCGACGAGGCCGCCGTCCGCGCCGAGTTGCTCGCTGCCACCAAGGTGGCGCAGCAGCAGGTCGAAGAGGCCTGATCCATGCCGATGCCCGCCGCCGAGATCGAGACCGCCATTCTGGCAGCCCTGCCTGGTGCCACGGTGGAGATCACCGATCTGGCCGGGGACGGCGATCATTATGCGGCGCGCGTTACCGCCCCGCAGTTCGCCGGCCTGCCGCGTGTCCGGCAGCACCAGCTTGTCTATAATGCCCTGGGCGGCCGCATGGGCGGTGTACTCCACGCCCTGAAGCTCACCACGATTCCGGCTTGAGGAGCCCCTTATGACTGACCCCGTGAACGCCCGGATCGCCAGCCTCGTCGGCGAGAACAAGGTCGTGCTGTTCATGAAGGGCACGCCCTTCTTCCCGCAGTGCGGCTTCTCCAGCACCGCCATCGCCATCCTCGAGCGGCTGGGTGTCGACTTCGAGACCGTCGATGTTCTTGCCGACCCCGAGATCCGACAGGGCATCAAGGCCTATTCGGAATGGCCGACCATCCCGCAGCTCTATATCGGCGGCGAGTTCGTCGGCGGCTCCGACATCATGATGGAAATGTTCCAGGACGGGGAGCTCGCCGAGCTGCTCGAAAAGGCGGGCGCCGCGCCGTCCGCCGCCTGAGGCGGCGACATTGTCGGAGCAGAAGCTGCGGATCGGCGAGATCTGGCAGGGCATCGTCGATCTCCTGCGCGAGCGCATGGGATTGTTCTTCGCGGTCGCCGCCCCGTTCACCCTGCTCGTCGACATGGCGCTGCGCATTTTCGGCCCCGCGCCCCCGGCCACCATGGCCGACGTCACCTCGCGCACCCTGTTCTGGCTGATCGTGCTGCCCGGCATCATCGGCAGCCTCGCCCAGCTGACCATCGCCGGCCTGATCCTGCGCCCCGGCGCCACCCCGCGCATGGCGCTGGCGGCGGCCTTTGCCGTCTGGCCCAGCTATCTGGCCGCACTGATGCTGTCGGCGCTGCCTAGCGGTCTCGGCTTCCTGCTGCTGTTGCTCCCAGGCCTTTACATCACCGCCCGACTGTTCCTGATCGTGCCGCTGGCGCTGGCCGGTGAGCGCACCGATCCGCTCAGCCTGATTCGCACCAGCTGGACGATGACCGCCCCCGCCGCCTGGCCTCTGTTCGGCTTCTTCATACTCGGTCTGGTCGGCCTGTTCGGGCTCGGCCTGATCGCCGGCGGTGTCGGCGGTGCGCTCGGCTCGGTGCTGACGCTGATCGGCTTGGCCGACGCCGCGCAGTTCGCCGCCGGGCTGGTGCCGGCGCTCGCCTCTACGGTCGTCGCCATCGCCACCGCCGCGGCAGCCTGCGTTATCTACAGCCGTCTTGCCTGAGGCAGAGGCAGCTCAGTCCCAGCGCGCTTCCGGCGGCAGGCTCATCAGGATCGCGTCGATATTGCCGCCGGTCTTCAGTCCGAACACCGTGCCGCGATCATGCACCAGGTTGAATTCGGCATAGAGCCCGCGGTAGCGCAGCTGCTTCAGCCGCTCCTCATGGGTGAACGGCGCGTGCATCTTCTCGCGCACCAGCGCCGGATAGATGTCGACGAAGGTTTTGCCGACATCCTGGGTGAAGGCAAAGTCCCGGTCCCAGTCGCCGCTGTCGAGATGATCGTAAAAAATCCCGCCGACGCCGCGATGCACCTTGCGGTGCGGCACCCAGAAATATTCCTCCGCCCATTTCGCATAGGCCGGATAATAGCCCGCATCGTGCCGGTCACACATCGTCTTCAGCGCGGCATGGAAGGCGGCGGTCTGGCCGTCGTCGGGCAGCGCCGGGTTAAGGTCGGTGCCGCCGCCGAACCAGCGCTTGGACGTCACCAAATAGCGGGTGTTCAGATGCACGGCCGGCACATGCGGGTTCCAGGGGTGGAGCACCAGGCTGATGCCTGTCGCAAAGAACCGCGGGTCTTCAGACGCGCCATTGATCTGCTTGGCAAATTCCGGCGCAAACACGCCGTGCACGGTCGAGATGTTGACGCCGGCCTTCTCGAACACCCGGCCCTTCAGCACCGACATCACGCCGCCGCCGCCCTCGCCGTCACCGGGATCCTCGTTGGTCGCCGGCGCCCGGTCCCAGGCCGTCCGCACAAACCGTCCAGCCGGCGCGTCGCCGCCACCCTCGTCCTCGAGCGCCTCCAGCGCCGCGCAGATGCGGTCCCTGATCTCCCGAAACCAGGTCTGGGCGGCGGTCTGGCGATCATCGAGCGTCTGCATAGCGTTCTCTAGCCGCAGATATGCGCCCGAAGAAAGGCCCATTTTCGCAACAGTGTGCGCGACACTGTTCCCGCGCGTGGGAGCAACCGTTCCCCGCCCACCGCGCCAAAATGCCCCGGAAAATCCCCGTTGCCTTTCCGCCTGTGTCAACGCTATTGGACAGACGGTTGGTGGGCTCCGGGCCTGCTCATGATTTCCGTCATATTCGGTTTTGCAGAACAGAGGTGGCTTGATGGCAAGCGGAACGCAGCTCCCCATGGACGATCACCTGCCACCCCAGGGTGAAAAACGTCGGGACTTTCTCTACATTGCCACTAGTGCCGTTGCCGCCGTCGGCGTCGGCGCCGTGGTCTGGCCGCTGGTCAACCAGATGAATCCGTCCGCCGATGTGCTGGCCCTGGCGTCGATCGATCTCGATCTGGCAGCCATCGAGGAAGGCCAGGCGGTCAAGACCAGCTGGCGCGGCAAGCCGATCTTCGCGCGCCACCTGACCGCTGCCGAGATCGACGCCGCCAACAAGGTCGATGCCGCGAGCCTGCGCGATCCGCAGACGCTGGCCGACCGCACCAAGCCGGACAATGCCAAATGGCTGATCACGCTCGGCGTCTGCACCCATCTCGGCTGCGTGCCGCTGGGCGCCGGTCAGGGTGAATCGCGCGGCGATTACGGCGGCTATTTCTGCCCCTGCCACGGCTCGCACTATGATACGGCCGGTCGCATCCGCAAGGGTCCGGCGCCGCTGAACCTCGAAGTGCCGCCCTATGTCTTCAAGTCCGCAACCGCGGTCACCATCGGCTAAGGAGGATCCCATGAGCTTTCCCTGGGCCAATCAGTATCGACCGACCACCGAGTTCGGCAAGTTCATGGACAGCCGGCTGCCACTGCCGCGCTTCGTCTACAATTCTCTCGGCGCCGGTTATCCGACGCCGAAGAACTTGAACTATTTCTACAATTTCGGCGTCCTCGCCGGCGTCGCGCTGGTCATCCAGATCATCACCGGCGTCGTCCTCGGCATGCATTATGCCGCCGACACCACGGTCGCCTTTGATTCGGTCGAGCACATCATGCGCGACGTCAACGGCGGCTGGATGATCCGCTACATGCACGCCGTCGGCGCCAGCTTCTTCTTCGCCGTCGTCTACGTCCATATCTTCCGCGGCCTCTATTACGGCTCTTACAAGCCGCCGCGCGAAGTGCTGTGGATGCTTGGCCTGGTCATCTTCCTGCTCATGATGGCCACCGCCTTCATGGGCTATGTGCTGGTCTGGGGCCAGATGAGCTTCTGGGGTGCGGCCGTCATCACCGGCCTGTTCTCGGCGCTGCCGTTGGTCGGCGAGACGATCCAGACCTGGCTGCTCGGCGGTTTCTCGCCGGACAACGCCACGCTCAACCGCTTCTTCTCGCTCCATTACCTGCTACCGTTCGTGATCTTCGGGGTGATCATCCTTCACGTCTGGTCGCTGCACATCCCGGGCTCCAACAACCCGACCGGGCTCGATGTGAAGAGCGAGCAGGACACCATTCCCTTCCACCCCTATTACACCTCGAAGGACTTCTTCGGCCTCGGCGTCTACCTGATCGTCTTCTCGGCCTTCGTGTTCTTCATGCCCAACTCGCTCGGCGAACCGGACAATTACATCCCGGCCAACCCGCTCAGCACGCCGGCGCACATCGTGCCCGAATGGTATTTCTGGCCATTCTACGCCATCCTGCGCGCCTTCACGACCGACTTCCTGTTCATCCCCGCCAAGCTCTGGGGCGTGATCGCGATGTTCGCGTCGATCCTGCTGCTGTTCTTCCTGCCTTGGCTGGACACCTCGCCGGTGCGCTCGAACAAGTATCGGCCGCTCAACCGCATCCTGTTCTGGGTGTTCGTGGCGGTCTGCTTCGGCCTCGGCATCGCCGGCGGCAAGCCGGCGGAGGAACCCTGGGTGCGGCTCAGCCAGGTGCTGACGGCCTATTATTTCGCCCATTTCCTCATCATCACGCCGCTGGTCAGCCGCTTCGAGAAGACGCTGCCGCTGCCCAACTCCATCTCGGAAGCCGTGCTCGACAAGTTCAAGGGCGGCACCCCGCCGTCGTCGGGCACCACCCTCGGTGGCGCTGCCGCCCAGCCGGCTGAATAAGGAACATGTCGATGCCCCGTTCTGGTTCCCTCGTTCAGACCGGCGCGATGCTGGTCGGCGCGGTCTTCTGCATCACGGTGCTCTGGGGTGCCGTCCAGCCGCGCGAGGACGTGCCCTTCGATCCCGTCAAGAAGTATCACGAACACCCCGAGCAGGTCGCCTGGACCCATAATGGCCCCGGCAACCTCGGCGTCTTCGGCACCTTCGACCGGGCGCAGCTGCAGCGAGGCCTTCAGGTCTATCGGGAAGTTTGTGCCGCCTGCCACTCGATCAACCGCGTCGCCTTCCGCGATCTTCTCGCGCTGGGCTTCTCGGATGCCGAGGTAAAGGCCATCGCCGCCAGCTACGAAGTCGCCGCCATCGACGACAGCGGCGAGCCGACGACCCGCCCGGCGACGGCGGCGGACAAGTTCCCGCTGGTCTACGCGAACGAGGCGGCTGCCCGCGCCGCCCAGGGCGGTGCCTATCCGCCCGACCTGTCGCTGATCACCAAGGCCCGCCCGGACGGCACCAACTATCTGCGCTCGCTGCTGCTCGGCTACCGCGACGAGGTGCCGGCGGAGGTCACGAAGCCGGACACGCTCTATTACAACCCGTGGTTCCATTCGCTCAACATCGCCATGCCGCCGCCGCTCGCCGCCGAAGGGCAGGTCGAATATGCCGATGGCACCCCGGGCACGGTCAAGAACTACGCCACCGACGTCGCCGCCTTCCTGACCTGGACGGCCGAGCCCAAGCTCGAGAACCGCAAGGAGACCGGCGTCGCGGCAATCGCCTTCCTGCTGATCCTCACCACGCTCGGCTATCTCAGCTACAAGAAGGTCTGGCGCGACATCAAGAAGCCCAAGGCCTGAGCGCCAAACGGCGATTTCTGAAAGAGAGGCGGTGGCAGCGATGCCGCCGCCTCTTTTTTCTGGCGTTGACCTCGCCTAGCCTCAGGCCATGAAAAACGCCGATCTCGCCGCCCTCATCCGCACCATTCCGGACTTCCCCAGCCCCGGCATCCAGTTCCGCGACATCACCACCCTGCTGCTCGATGGCCCCGGCTTCGCGCTGAGCATCGAACGGATGGCCGCCGGCATCGCCACCCCGCCGCAGGCGATCGCCGCAATCGAGGCGCGCGGCTTCGTCTTCGGCGCCGCGCTGGCGGTCCGGCTCGGCTGCGGCCTCGTCCTGCTCCGCAAGCAACGCAAACTGCCCGGCACCGTCACCGGCATCGATTATGCGCTCGAATATGGGCAGGACCGGATCGAGATGCACGTCGATGCCGTCCCTCCCGGCCAGCGCGTGATGCTGATCGATGACCTGATCGCCACCGGCGGCACGGCACTTGCCGCCACCGCGCTGCTGCGCAGCATCGGCGCCGATGTCACGGCGGCCAGCTTCATCATCGACCTGCCGGATCTCGGCGGCGCGGCACGGCTGCGCGACGTTGGCATCGACGTCACCACGCTTGTCGAATTCGAAGGGGATTAATTGATATCGAAACGCAGCGGAAGTGGCCTCCGGCGGGAACAAGATGCCTCCGGCGGCTGGGGCCGCAGGCCCCAGACCCCGATAATT
>NZ_JBIMKZ010000002.1:0-35076 GCF_051860865.1 Polymorphobacter sp.
CCCTGCGATACCGGGGCGGACACGCCCGGCCAGGCGGTCGATTCCTCGGCGATCGTCATCACCCCGGGGAAGCGCTCGGCGACGACGCTGTTCAAGCGTTTGAGAAATTCGACGGATTCGAGATTTTCGCGTCCTCCATGGATGTTGGGCAGCCATTCGCCGGCGTTGCGGCTGTAATCGCGGTAGAGCATCGACGCGACGGCATCGACGCGCAGCCCGTCGATATGGAAGGTCTCCAGCCACCAGAAGGCCGATGCGAGCAGGACGCCCGACACCTCGCGCCGCCCGAGATTGTAGATCAGCGTGTTCCAGTCCTGGTGGAAGCCCTCGCGGGGATCGGCATGCTCATAGAGCGGGGTGCCATCGAAACGCGCCAGGCCGTGTGCGTCGGTGGGGAAGTGCGCTGGCACCCAGTCGAGGATCACGCCGATGCCCGAACGGTGGCAGGCATCGACGAACGCCGCAAACTGGTCCGGCCGCCCGAACCGGGCCGAGGGCGCGAATTGCGACAGCGGCTGATAACCCCAGGAGCCGCCGAACGGATGCTCCATGATGGGCAGCAACTCGATATGGGTGAAGCCCATGTCGACGACATAGGGTATCAGTCGTTCGCCCAGCGCCTCCCAGTCGAGCGTGCCGGTCGGATCCTTGGCTGGACGCAACCACGAGCCGGGATGCACTTCATAGATGGCGATCGGCGCGTCCGGCGCATGGCGCGCGCCGCGTTCGGCGAGCCAGTCGCTGTCTGACCAGCGATAGTCGGGCGGGGGCGCGACGATCGATGCAGTGGCCGGCGGCAGTTCGGTCTGGCGGGCCAGCGGATCGGCCTTCTGGACGATGCTGCCGTCAGCGCCGGCAATCTCGAACTTGTAAAGGGTACCGGCGCCGATGCGTGGGATGAACAGTTCCCACACCCCTGCGCCGTGACGCAGCCGCATCGGATGTCGCCGGCCGTCCCAGCCATTGAAGTCGCCGACCACCGCGACACGGCGTGCGTTCGGTGCCCAGACCGAGAAGGCCACGCCGGCGACCCCGTCCATTGTCCGGGGATGGGCGCCCATGACGTGCGCCAGATCGAGATGTCGGCCTTCGTTGAACAGGTAAAGGTCGAGGTCACCCAGTACCAGTCCGAAGCCATAGGGGTCCTCGGTCTCCTGCACGGCGCCGCCCGGCCATGTGATACGCAGGAGATAGAGTACATCCTCGACCTGCCGCCCGACGAACAGTCCGGGCGCAGGCTCGTCGAGCGTACCGATAATGCGACCGTCGTCGCGCGCGATCAGGCTGACCGCCTCGGCGCCCGGCTGAAAGGTGCGGACCTCGCCCTCATGGACGCCCAGCATCGCGAACGGATCGTCTAGCCGGCTTTCGAGCAATGCGGCGGTTGCGCCCAATAGGTTGTTGCGGGCATTCACGAGGGATCCTCCTGCAGCAGCCGCTGGGCGGCGCGCGCCAACCCGGCGCTCGGGACGCCGATCCAGCCGGGCCGGTTGGCCGCCTCATAGGCGACTTCATACGCCGCCTTTTCGAGCACCATCAGATCGAGCAGGGGCTCGTCCACGGACTCTGACACGCCGCGATAGCCGTCCATGAACGCCTCACAGGCGCTTCGACGGAAATCCTCGTAGCGTGCGTCGGTCCGCGCCTCCTCCGTCTCGGCCATGGCCGGGCGCGCGCGTTCGGCGACAGCCGCGGCATAGTCGAACGAGCGCAGCACCCCGGCGATGTCGCGCTCGGGCAGGTCCTTGGCCCGGCGCTCTGCCAGCGCGCGCATCGGCTCACCCTCGAAGTCGATCAGCATGATGTCGCTGCCGGTCACCAGCATCTGGCCCAGATGCAGGTCGCCATGGATGCGGGTGCAGGTGCGCCCTTCGGCCTGTCGGGCCACGGCCCGGATGCGCGCCGTGAGGGCGGCATGCTGGTCGCGGAGCCAGGCGGCCGCGTCGGCATCGTCCTGGCTCAAGGCGTCTTCGCCAAGGGTCGCCGCGTCCAGTGAACGCAGCGCCTTGTCGACCTGTGTCTCGATTCGCGCTGAGAGCCGGTCGGCATCGTCCGTCGTCATCGCCTCGGGCGAAAAGGCCTGGTCATCGCTCGGCGACGCCAGCACTGCGTGCATCTGGGCGAGCCGGCAGCCGATATTCCGGGCGAAATTCTCGTAGTTCGACGAGTTCCAGTCGGCATCGGTCGCCAGCCGCTCGAGCATCCCGAGCGTCCACGCCCAGCCGTCGCCCTGATTGTAGACGAAGCGCTGCACCAGCATCAGCAAGGTGGTTTGGTCGCTCTCATCGAGCCAGACCTCGCCGAGAATGGCGGGCACGTTCTCGAAGCCATTGGCGGCCAGATGGCGCACCATTTCGGCATCGGGATGGATGCCCGGCTGGACCTTTCGCAAGAGCTTGAGCACCGCACGTTCGCCCAGCACCATGGTGCTGTTCGATTGTTCGGCGCCGATCCATTCGGGCGCCGCATCGGGTTCGATGTCGAGCGCATCGGTCGCGGTGAAGCGCAGGGCGCCGTCGGTGACGGCCACCGTATCGCCGCGCCGGAGGGCGCCGATTACCGTCTCGGCGAACCCCGCCAGCGCGAAGCCATCGGTCAGCAGCCCCACCCGGCGTTCGCGCCGGACCCGGCCGATCGCCAGATTGGAGGCGAACGGGCCATGCTGTTCGCCCTCCCAGGCGATACCCAGCGGCAGCGTATAGGTCTGCGTGCCGGCGCCGGTGGTGACGTCGATCAGTGTCAGCACCAGATCGGTCGCCTCGGGCATGGCGATGGTGCGAATGACGCGCACCTGCCCGATCGTCTCGTCCTTTTCGCCGAACCAGCGACGATGCGCGACATAGCCGGGCAGAATCTCGCGCTCCAGCACCTGTGCATTGGCGCCCTGAGTGACGCCGACCAGATCGGGGCGCAGAACGAAGGTGTGGCGTTCGACATCGGCGCCCGGTGCCGCGCTCGACCAATCGGGCGCGTCCTCGTCGTTCGACAGCTTGAACCACAGAAAGCCATAGGGCGGCAGCGTCAGCAGATAGGGCAGTTGTCCGATCGCCGGGAAGGTGGCGCCACCGGATAGCTCGACCGGGGTTCGCCCGACGAAATCATGCAGGTCCAGTTCCACCGCCTGGGCGGTGCGTCCGAGATTGGCCACACAGAGCACGACTTCATCGCCCTGCTCGCGGAGATAGGCGAGGATCTTGCGGTTGGCGGGGCGAAGGAAGCGCTGGCTGCCGCGCCCGAAGGCCTGATGCTCGCGGCGCACCGCCAGCATGCGCTTGACCCAGTTGAGCATCGAATGCTGGTCACGCTCCTGCGCCTCGACATTGACCGCCTGGAAGCCATAGAGCGGATCCATGATAGCCGGCAGCGTCAGGCTGGCAGGATCGGCGCGCGAAAAGCCGCCATTGCGGTCCGATGACCATTGCATCGGCGTGCGCACGCCGTCGCGGTCGCCGAGATAGACATTGTCGCCCATGCCAATCTCGTCGCCATAATAGAGCACCGGGGTGCCCGGCATCGTCAGCAACAGCGCGTTCATCAGCTCGATCCGCCGGCGATCGCGCTCCATCAGCGGCGCAAGCCGGCGGCGGATGCCGAGGTTGATCCGCGCGCGCTTGTCGGCGGCATAGGTGTTCCAGAGATAATCCCGTTCCTCGTCGGTGACCATTTCGAGGGTCAGCTCGTCATGGTTGCGCAGGAAGATCGCCCATTGGCAGTTGTCGGGAATGTCGGGGGTCTGGCGCATGATGTCGGTGATCGGGAACCGGTCTTCCTGCGCCACGGCCATGTACATCCGCGGCATCAGCGGGAAGTGGAACGACATGTGGCATTCGTCGCCATAGCCCTGATCATTGGTATCGCCGAAATATTGCTGGGTATCCTCGGGCCACATATTGGCCTCGGCGAGCAGCATCCGGTCGGGATAATGGGCATCGAGATTGGCGCGGATCTTCTTGAGCACCTCGTGTGTCTCGGGAAGATTTTCGTTCGAGGTGCCGTCGCGCTCGATCAGATAGGGAATGGCATCGAGGCGAAGGCCGTCGACGCCGGCGTCGAGCCAGAAATGCATGACCGACAGCACTTCCTCGAGCACTTTGGGGTTGTCGAAATTGAGGTCGGGCTGGTGCGAATAGAAACGATGCCAGAAATAGGCCTTGGCTTCGTCATCCCAGGTCCAGTTCGACTTTTCGGTATCGCAGAAGATGATGCGGGTGCCCGAATAGAGCTTGTCGCTGTCCGACCAGACGTAGAAATCGCGCTCGGGGCTGCCTGCCGGCGCGCGGCGCGCCGCCTGAAACCAGCGATGCTGGTCGGACGTGTGATTGATCACCAGCTCAGTGATGACGCGCATGCCGCGCGCATGGGCGGCCTCGATGAACGCGCGAGCGTCATCCAGGGTGCCGTAATCGGGGCTGACCTGGCGATATTCGCCGATGTCATAGCCATCGTCCCGCCGCGGGCTGGGATAAAAGGGCAGCAGCCAGATCGCGGTGACACCCAGTTCGGCGATGTAATCGAGCTTCGCCATCAACCCGGCGAAATCGCCGATGCCGTCATCGTTCGAATCGAAGAAGGACTTGACGTGTACCTGATAGATGACGGCGTCCTTGTACCAGAGAGGATCCTGATCGAGACCGGTCATGCGATATCTCCGGGCGCGATGCGCCAGATGCGGTAGGGCAGATCGGGATCGAGACGGATGTGCTGGATCTTGCCGTGCCAGTTGAAGCGATGCCCCTCAGCGAGATCCTCGACTGCGATACTGTCGGTATCGGACAGGCCGAATTCCCACAGTGGCACCTCGAAATCGGCCTCCTGTGCGTTGTGCGGATCGAGGCTGACCATCACGAGGATCATGTCGCCGCCATCCGGCGCCGCCTTGCCATAGTAAATGATCCGGTCGTTGTGCGCGGTGTAGAAGCGTGTGTTGAGGTGTGTCTGCAAGGCGGGCCAGGCGCGGCGCAGGCGATTGAGCATGGTGATGTCGGCGATGATATTGCCGGGCGCCGCCCAGTCGCGCTGGCGCAACTCGTATTTCTCGGAATGAAGATATTCTTCCTTGTCGGGCACCGGCGCGGCCTCGCACAGCTCGAACCCCGAATAGACGCCGAACAGTCCCGACAGGGTCGCCGCCAGCACCGCGCGGATGCGGAACCCCGGACGGCCCGAGGTCTGCAGGAACAGCGGATTGATGTCGGGGGTGTTGACGAAGAAATGCGGCCGGTAAAATTCCTTTGGCGCAGTCGTCGTCAGTTCGGTGATGTAATCGGTAAGCTCAGCCTTGTTATCGCGCCAGGTGAAATAGGTGTAGCTCTGCGAGAAGCCGACCTTGGCCAGGCGATACATCATCGCCGGCTTGGTGAAGGCTTCGGCGAGGAAGATCGCTTCGGGATGCCGCGCGCGGACGTCGCCGATCATCCATTCCCAGAAGGGCAGCGTCTTGGTGTGCGGATTGTCGACGCGGAAGGTCTTTACCCCGCGTTCGATCCACAGCAGCACCACGTCACGCAACGCCGTCCACAGGCCGGGCACCGAGTCTTCGGCATAGAATTCGACGTTGACGATATCCTGATATTTCTTGGGCGGGTTTTCGGCATATTTCATCGACCCGTCCGGCCGCCACGCGAACCATCCCGGATGCTCCTTGAGCCACGGATGATCGGGCGAACACTGGATGGCGAAATCGAGCGCGATCTCCAGTCCATGGTCGCGCGCCGCGTCGACCAGCCGCAGGAAATCGTCGAGGCTGCCCAGCTCGGGATGTATCGCATCATGCCCGCCGTCCGGGGAGCCGATCGCATAGGGGCTGCCCGGATCACCCGGGGCCGGCGTCAGCGTATTGTTCGGTCCCTTGCGGTTGGCGGTGCCGATCGGGTGGATCGGCGGGAAATACAGGGTGTCGAACCCCATGTCGCGAACGGCAGGCAGCCGCGCAATGACGTCGGCAAAACTGCCGTGCTTGCCCGGCACAGGCGACTGCGAGCGCGGGAACAGCTCGTACCAGCTCGAAAAGCGAGCGGCCAAACGTTCCGCATCCAACGGCTGGACAGCGGACCGGACCACATGCGGCCGATCATCGGCCCGTGCCATCACCGTCGCCAGTTCGTCAGACAGCAACAAGGCTGCGTTGTCGTCGCGCTTCAACCCCGTGACGAATGTTGTCAGCGCCTTTTTCAGCGCGCCCTTCGATCGATCGCGCGCTTGCGTGACCAGCAACCGGCCCTCGGCATGATCGATCGAGGTTGCCACCCCAGCCGCGAGCTTCTTACGGAAATCGCGAGTGAAGCCGCCGAACCGGTCGAGCCATGCCTCGATGACAAATTCGTGCCGTCCGATGCGGGTAGTCGCGAAATCGGCCTGCCACCAATAGTTCGACAATTCCACCATCGGGACGACCGACCATTCATCGCGATCGGCAGGGCGCCACAGCAGTTCGGCCGCCAACTGCTCATGTCCATCGGCAAAGATCGATGCCTCGACCACGACCGTTTCGCCGACAACCCGTTTCACGGGAAACCCGCCCTCCACACGCGGGGAGACAGCCTCCACCACCAGCCTTGGCAGCCGCGCCGCCGCAACGGCGCCGTCTTTGGCGCTGCCGATCAGCACAGGCGGTGCGCGGCGGGCGGTCGTCACGCGGACCTCTGCCGGTTGCAGGTCGGCGAATGCGGCCGCATCCAAGGATGCAAATGCGGCCCCCGCCACTGCCAGCAAATCCGCTGCTGCGGGCGCGGGGTGAACGCTGCCCGTTGTGTTGATCAGCACCAGCGCCGCCGCGCCACAGTCGCGCATATCTGCGGTGTCGGCGCGCAGCAGGGCGACGACCGGGCTCCCGGCGCCATTCAGCCGCCTCATTTCACCCGCAAAAGGCATCACCTGCCGGGCGATTTCCACGACCTGCTTCGTCAGATCCGGGTGTTGCCGCACCATGCGCAGCGGAAAGATCATGCCATCCGCGGTGGCGGCAGCCACGGCAACGCTGGGTGCGACAAGATCGTCTGGCAGTTGTGCAAAATGCGGTTCCGCAATCAACTTTGCGACAGGCCACATGTCATGGCGTTCCTGCACGAGGGCGGAGGATCGCAAATTCCGACGGTCCACCGACGAAATCAGGCCATCGAGTCCGACCCCAAGCAGCGCGTGTCCGGCCGCACCAGTCAGCCCACGCCCACGCGCAAAAAACGCCACATCGGCCTTATGTGCCCGCAATCGGGCAATCAACATGCGGATGAAGTCCGGCGCTATCCGGTCGGCTTGCGCGAGACAAAAGCCGTGTACGCCTTGCTTGAGCAGTGCGACCAGTTGGTCCGCAATCACTGGCAGTAAGGCATCGATCGCGCCGTCATCGCGCAACCGGGCCTGGGCTTCACCCGCTGCGGGGGTCGCCACACGCGGATCGACCGGGCCCTCGCGTTCGACACTACGGCGCCCTGCAAATAGTGCCGGCTGGTCGGACACCAAAGGATGGCTGTTCGGAAACCGTGTAACGTCCACATCGAGCAGAAACGCCAGCCCTTCATTGGCGCAGCGTCGAGCGAGCCCGTCAGGCAGATTGCCCGCGGGTCCGAAATAGCCCTGGGCCATGGGCCACAACAAAGCTTCGAACCCCGCCGCAGCCCCTGCTGTCAGGATCATTGAATCGGGATAACCATCCTCGACATTCGAATCAGAAATAGCAGAAAGCATGCAGGGATTGGTCGAAAGCAAACGATGTCTCCGGTCGAGCTGGATGCCAGGACAACAGTCCGCCTTGCGCACATGTTCCCGCCCATGCCGAGATTTGCCGACGCGAACTCGGGCGCATAGTTGATCCGCTGCTTCGCCGGATGCGCGCCTGGCGGTGCCGCGAAAGAGGGAGAGCGCTAGCAGCCGAGCGCAAAGCGCGGCGCGAGCAGACCACGATCGTGCCGAATTTACGAAGAAGTTTGAGACCGGGAAAGCACCGCCAAATGGCATGCATCCGATTTCATCCAGGCAAGATCCTCAGAGCATCTTGTTTTTCCGCCTGACCGCTTTCAGCCCGTTGGCTCGACCCGGTTTCGTCCTGCCTTTTTGGCATTATAGAGTTGTTCGTCGGCGGCTTCGAGCAGATCGGAAAGTGTGTTGGCCGGATCGGCCAGCGTGGCGCAGCCCAGACTCGCGGTGATGCGCAGCGTTCCCCCCGGTACCGCCACGGTCAGGGACCGAATGCCGTCGAGCAGGCGATTTGCCGTGGACCGGGCGGCATCGAGGTCGGCCGCGGGCAGCAGCGCGACAAATTCCTCGCCGCCGATGCGGGCGAATGTTTCGCCAAGGCGCAGCAGAGACAGGCATCGTTCCGTCACGGCCTTCAGCACGGTATCACCGACGCTGTGACCGTGCGTATCGTTGATTGTCTTGAAGTCGTCGAGATCGATGGCGATCAGCGCCAGCGGCCTGCCCTGGCGTATGCTTTCAAGGCGTTGCCGCTCGGCAATTTCGAAGAAATGGCCCCGGTTGCAGGCTCCTGTCAGGTGATCGGTGGTCAGCATCTGCTTCAATTGCACGCTGCCCAGGCCACTGCGCGTGACATCCCGCAAGACCACGGTGTAGCCGATGATCAGGCGGTCCGGCCCGCTGCCATCCTCGCTGCGCGCGGCGATCAGGCGTTGACACCAGTATCGATGCCCGTCGGCGCGTTGCCGCCACCCCTCATCGAGATGCCAGCCGTCGCGTTGTGTTATCAGCAGCTGGTCGGCGGCGGAGAAGGCGCCACGCTCCGGGGTGTCGATCTCGTCGAGCGGCTTGCCCAGCATAGAGACAGGCAAATGGCCTGTCTGTCTGGCCGCTGCAGCATTGGCGGCGTCGATCCGGCCTTCGCGATCGAGCGACAGCACCGCATAGTCGTTGACGCCGTCGAGCAGCGTGGCAAACCATGTCTCGGCCTGTTTGAGCCGGCGTTCCTGCGCCACCTGGCTCGAGACATCCGACAAGGCGATGATGAAGCGATCGGCACGCAGCTTCACGAGCTTGCAGGCGAGAACCATGGGATCGGTGAGGCCATTCCTGCCTGCCGGACTGACAAAGATCCGATGCCCGTCGCACACAACACCGCGGGGTGCGTCAAAACCCTGAATGATGTTGCGTAAGTCCGGTGACAGCCGCCACAGCGTCTTGAACAGATTATCGGCTGCGCCACGTGAGGTAATCGACATCAGCATCTGCATGGCCAGCGGATTGATGATCTGGATCGAGCCGTCGGCCGATGTCTGGGCCAGACCTATTGGAGCGGCATAGAGAAATTCCAGCAGTTCCTCATTCTGCTCCGCCAGCCCATCGGAGTCGACAGCGTCAGACATTGCGCTCGATCAGGACATAGCGGAGCGCAACTTCTGGCGACTGAAGCAGGCGCAATTTCACAGGGGTCGGTTTCATGCGGAGGGTCAGGACGTAATCCAGGGTGGCATCAAGTGCCGATTCATCCTCGAAACGTTGCGCCACCATGAAATTGTTCATGCACTGGGCAATATCGTCAAAGAAGTGAGCGCCTATTACTTTTGCCCTCGGCAAACCGGCCAGCCGTGACTCAGTAGCGTTATAAACGTCGGCAAACCCTTCTTTTGAAAGGCCAATAACGCCGAACGGCAATCCATCCAAGGCGGCATCGTCGAGAGTTGCCAACGATGCTGCAGTAATGGTTGAAAAACTGTTCATGTAACGAACCTCTGGCACCGCGAACGCCGACTTCGCCTACGGCAGATCAGGGTTCAGGCGCAATAGGTCAATTGTTACAGCACCGAGTGCTACTATAGTGTAAAGAATGCGGACACTGAATTTTATTACAACTGTGCGAGGTGGATCGGAAGCGACCTCCAACGAGCGATGAGGGTGCATCCTGTAGCGGCAATCACCAGGCGGCCGCCGCCACATAGGGGACCAGCGCCAGATGGGCGAGGTCAGGCGGCAGTACCGGCGCATAAGGGGCGTCGAAGGCGAAGGGGGCCTCGTCTGTCGACCACAAATTGACATGGCGGCCCCCGACGAAACGGACCAGCGAGACGGCGCCCCAGCGGGAGCCGAACGGGCCATGGGCGATGCCCGGCGGGCGCCAGAAATAGGCGCCGGGGTGCATCGTGCCGTGCGGGCCGGTGAGCGAGCCGGCGACGACATAGGCTTCCTCCACGACGGGATGGCGCTCGGTGGGGCCGCGGCGGCCAGGCGGCTCGCTCTGCGGCAGGATCAGCGAGAGGAACGTGCGCTCCCCGGTGACCGGATCGCGGCGCAGGTCCTTGCGGCCGATGCCGAGGTGCCTAAGCTTCGGGTCATTGAGCGTCATGTCCCAGGCCATGTGCAGCACGTTCTGGAACGGCACGGCGGCCGGATCGGCTTCGGCGCGGCCATCGCCGGCACCTGCGTGCAACACAGGCTCGGCATCGAAGAAGGCCAGCAGCACGCAGCCGGCAGGGCTGGCCATGTGGTGTCGGGTCCATCCAGCAGGCAGGAAGGCATAGCAGTCTGCGGCATAGACGCGGCCGTCGACCTCGAGACCGCCGTCGAGGACGTAGAATTCCTCGGCGGCTCCCAAATGCTCGGGGCCTTCGCGCGTCCAGCCGGGTGGATAACGCATCAGCACCGAGCAGGCGCCGGTGGCGACGTCGTGGGACAGCAGCTTGTATTCGGCGTCGGTGCGCGCCAGCCCGGGGCCCAGCCGGCGCCATGGCAGCATCTGGGCCTGGACGAATTCGATATGGGGTCGGTTGGGCATGGCCTATCCTGCATCATCGGTGGGCGGGCCGAATTGATCTGGCGCAACAGGCATTCCGTTCGCTCCCGCAGCGGATTGACTCGTGCAATCTTTGGGGTAGCCTCGTGATGGGGAATGCGGGGCCGGGGCCCTGCCAGCAGGGGGTGGTCACATGAGGGGTTTGCGCAGCCGTCGTGGTTTTCTCGAGCAATGCGGTCTTGGCGGATTGACGCTGACCGCCGGCGCCTGGGGCGGGCCGGCGCTGGGCGCGATCGCCGGGCAAGACCCGGACCTGATCGTCATCAACGGCGTGGTCGGGACAATGGATCCCGCCAAGCCGACCGCCCAGGCGTTTGCGGTAAAGGGCGACCGCTTCCTTGCGGTGGGAACCACCGAAGAGATGAAGTCGATCGCCGGGCCGCGGACGCGCATCGTCGATGCCGGCGGCGGCATGGTCGTGCCTGGGTTCAACGACACCCATAATCATGGCCGAGGCGAGGCGCTGCTCTACGGCGTCAACGCCGGGAACCCTTATGTCGTCGAATATGTCACCATCCAGAGCATCATCGACAAATTAAAGGCCCGCGCCGCCGAGACCCGGCCCGGCGAATGGATCGTCGCCAATTTCTACGACGACACCAAGATCAAGGACAAGCGCCCGCTGACGATCCAGGACATCGACAAGGCCAGCACCGAGCATCCGATCGAGGTGCGGCTGCGTGGCGGCCATGCCTCGGTGTTCAACAGCAAGGCGTTCGCGCAGGCCGGTGTCACCAAGAACACCCCCGACATCCTCGGCGGCACCTATGAGAAGAACGAGAAGGGCGAGCTCAGCGGCCGCGTTACCGATAATGCCATCCGCAAGATGAACAGCTTTGGCGTGCGGACCGTCTATTCGCCCGCGGAAGCGGCCGATCGGGCGCTCAAGGGCTTCGAATTCATCTCGGGCAAATTTGCCGAATTCGGCCTCACCAGCGTCTCCTATGACGCCGGCGATGATCTCATCCCGACGATCCAGGGTGCCCGCGACCGCAAGAATCTGAAGACCTGGATCAGCTATGATGCCAGTCCCGCCGTCGTCGATGGCATGATCCAGGCCGGCGTCGGCAGCGGCTTCGGCGATGACTGGTTCCGTTTCGGCGGTACAAGGGAGCATTCGCTCGATGGCGGGCTGTCGTCGCGCACCATGTCGATGACGCGGCCCTATATCGGCGTTACCCCGGCCTACAAGGGCAACCTCGTCGAGCTTCAGAAGGATACCAATGAATGGGCCGAGCGCGTCCACCGCGCCGGCATCCGCATGAACATGCATGCCAATGGCGAGCCATCGATCCAGCAGGCGCTCGATGCTTATGATTATGCCCAGAGCCGCTTTCCGCGGCCCAACACCCGTCCCAAGCTGACGCATTGCTCGCTGCCAAGCGCCGAGCAGATGAAGCGCATCAAGGCCGCCGACGCCCAGCCGTCGATGTTCAGCACCTATATGTACTATAACGCCGATAAGTTCCGCTATTATGGCGCCGACATGGCCGAGCATATGATGCCCTATCGGGACATGATCAATGCCGGGATCAACGCGTCTACAGGCTCCGACTTTTATCCTGGCCCGTTCGATCCGCTGATGGCGATTCAGGGCATGGTCACCCGCAAGGGCTTCAACGGCGAGACCTGGGGGGCGTCGCAGAAGGTCACGGTAGAGGAGGCAATCCGCTGCTCGACCATCGCCGGTGCCTATTCGACTTTCGAGGAAAACACTAAGGGCTCGATCACCCCGGGCAAGCTTGCGGATTACGTCATCCTCTCCGATGACCTGTACAAGGTGAACCCGGAGAAGATCATTGACGTGAAAATCGTCGAGACGGTGGTCGGGGGCGAAAGCCGCTATCACGCCTGATCGGGGCGGCGATTGGCCATCGCGGGGATCGTTCGCTAAGGTCGCTGGCGATGGAGATTGTCGCAATTGATCTTGGCGGAACCCATGCGCGGTTCGCCATTGCCGAAGTGGTCGATACCCGGGTGGTGGCGCTGCACGCGCAGACCACGCTCAAGACTGGTGCCCACGCCAGCCTTGAAAGCGCCTGGACGGCGTTTGCCGACCGCTGCGACCGGCCGCTGCCACGCGATGTCGGCATTGCCGTGGCCGGATGGGTGTCGGGCGACAGGCTCAATCTCACCAATATTCCTTGGGTGGTGCGGCCCTCTGCGATCCCGTCCAGCCTGGGCGTCGACCGCTATACGCTGATCAATGATTTCGGCGCGGTCGGCCATGCCATCGGCCAGCTGGCGCCGTCGGATTTTCGCCATGTCTGCGGGCCGGACCGGGCGTTGCCCGAGAGCGGGATCATCAGCGTCATTGGCCCGGGAACGGGGCTGGGTGTCGCCCATGTACTGCGGTCAGGTGGCCGCGGGCTCGTCAGCGAGACCGAGGGCGGTCACATCGACTTCGCCCCGCTCGATGTGATCGACGATGCGATCCTGGCACGGCTGCGCCCACGCTACCGGCGCGTGTCGGCCGAGCGGATCGTCTCCGGGCCTGGTCTGGCCAATATCCATGAGGCGTTGGCAGCGATCGAGGGCCGGGCGATTGCCGATATCGACCAGATCACCCTGTGGAAGGCGGCGATGGCCGGGACCGACCGGCTGGCGGCGGCGGCGCTCGACCGTTTCTGCATGAGCTTCGGCGCGACGGCCGGCGACATCGCCCTGGCACAGGGCGCGGCCGCGGTGGTAATCGCCGGCGGGCTCGGGGCCCGGCTCGTCGACCATCTGCCAGACTCTGGTTTTGCCGAGCGTTTTGTCGCCAAGGGGCGGTTCGAGGCGATGATGGCGGCGATCCCGGTCAAGCTCATCGTCTATCCAGAGCCGGGACTCCTTGGCGCGGCGGCAGCCTTCATTGAGCAGCATATGCACCAGATTTGATCCTCGTCCAGCGGATCAAAAGCCGCCGGAAACTGTTCATATAGATGGTGATTCGATGCTCATGGTCCCTGCAGTCAGGGATCGTCCGGAACGCAGCCCCCGCAGCCCCGCAGATTTTGAAAGGAGACCCAGATGTCCGCTGCCCCGGACTTGCATCACCTGCCGCATCCGCCCGCCGATCTTCGCCGGTCTGCGACGCTGTTGCTTGATTTCGATGGCACGCTTGTCGACATTGCTGATGACCCCGACGGCGTTATCGTCGACAGCGGGCTGATCGATTTGATCGCGGCGTTGGCGCGCGAACAGGGCGACCGCCTGGCCATCATCAGTGGCCGGTCGATCGCGCAACTCGATGCGCTGATCGGCGCGCCGGCGCGGACGCTGGCGGTGTCCGGCAGCCATGGCACCGAATATCGCTGGCAAGGATATCAGGCCCAGTCGACACGGCCGGCGAGCCTCGATCTCGTCGAGGCCGAGATGCGGGCGGCGGCAGCGACGCATAGCGGGTCGATCGTCGAGCGCAAGAGTTTCGGCGTGGCGTTGCATTATCGGCTGGCGCCCGATTTCGAGCCCCGGGCGCTGGCGCTGGCGAGACAACTCGCCGACCAGTTCGGGCTTGTCGTGCAGGAGGGCAAGATGGTGGCCGAAGTGCGGGTGCCCGGCAGCGACAAGGGGCTGGCGGTGCGCACGTTGATGGCGCGGCCCGAGATGACGGGTACGCGGCCGGTCTTCGTCGGCGACGATGTCACCGACGAGCATGGCTTCGAGGCGGCGCGGGCGCTGGGCGGCGTGGGCATTCTGGTAGGACTGCCGCGCCCGACTGCTGCCACTTATGGGCTTGCCGACCCCGCCGCGGTACGTCGCTGGTTGGCCGGAGACGGGAAATGACGGCAACCCTGGACCTGTGGCCGATCGGCAATTGCCAGGTCTCGGCGCTGATCGACCGCGCCGGGCGCTTCTGTTGGGGCTGTGTGCCGCGCGTTGACGGTGATCCGGCCTTTTCTTCGCTGCTCGACGACCAGCCACGCGGCGCGGACGGCGCGCGCGGCTTCTGGGAGATCGATCTCGACGCCTGCACATCCACTGAACAATATTATGTCCGCAACACGCCGGTGCTGGTAACCCGCCATGGCGATGATGACGGCAATGTTGTCGAAGTAGTCGATTTCTGTCCGCGATTCAGTCGCCGGGGGCGGATGTATCGGCCGGTCGCCTTTGTGCGGATCGTGCGGCCGGTTGCGGGTAGCCCGCGCATCCGGGTGCGGCTGCGTCCGGCGCGCGACTGGGGAAGCGCTGACGCGGAGCAGACGCGCGGTTCCAACCATATCCGCTATCTGCTCGGTGACATGACGCTGCGGCTGACGACCGACGCGCCGGTCGGCTGGATCGAAGGCGAACGGCTGTTCCGCGTCGAGCGGCCGCTGCACTTTTTTCTCGGGCCCGACGAGAGTTTCGAGGGCGAGACCGGAGCGACGGTCGAATCGATGCTGGCGCGGACCATTGCCGAGTGGCGCCACTGGGTGCGCGGCCTGGCGACGCCGGTCGAATGGCAGGATGCGGTGATCCGATCGGCGATCACGCTCAAGCTCTGCCAGCATGAGGAAACGGGTGCCATCGTTGCGGCGCTGACCACCTCTATTCCCGAACATGCCGGGTCACAGCGCAACTGGGACTATCGCTACTGCTGGATCCGCGACGCCTATTACACGGTACAGGCTCTGAACAGGCTCGGTGCGCTCGATGTCCTCGAGGGCTATCTCGAATATTTGCGCAATATCGTCGACAATGCACGCGGCGGGCACATCCAGCCGCTCTACGGCGTCGGCGGAGAGGCGCGGCTGATCGAGCGCATCGAACCGGCGCTCAACGGCTATCGCGGCATGGGGCCGGTGCGGGTCGGCAACCAGGCCTATGAGCAGGTCCAGCACGATGCCTATGGCCAGATTATCCTGTCCAATGCCCAGGCGTTTTTCGATCAGCGGCTGCTGCGGGTCGGCGGGGTCGAGGACTTCAAGGCGCTGGAGACGGTCGGCGAGCGGGCTTGGGATCGGCACGACAAGCCGGACGCCGGACTGTGGGAATTGCGGACACGCAGCCATGTCCACACCTATTCGGTGGCCATGTGTTGGGCGGCCTGCGACCGGCTGGCCAACGCCGCCGGGACGCTCGGGATATCCGACCGGCAGACGCTGTGGCGCGAGCGCGCCGCAACCATCCGGGCGACGATAGAGCGTGAGGCTTGGCGCGAGGAAACGCAGCGGCTTTCGGCGACTTTTGGCGGCGACGACCTCGATGCCAGCCTGATCCAGCTGCTCGACCTCCGGTTCCTGGCGCCGGACGACCCGCGTTTCCGGGGCACGCTGGAGGCGGTCGAACAGGGGCTGCGCCGAGGCTCGCATATGCTCCGCTATGCCACAGAGGATGATTTCGGCCTGCCCGAAACGGCGTTCAATGTCTGTACTTTCTGGTTAATTGAGGCGCTTCACGCGACCGGGCGCAACAATGATGCCCGTCAACTGTTTGAGGAGATGATCGCAAGGCGCACAGGTGCAGGGCTGCTGTCAGAGGACATCGACCCGCTGACAGGGGAATTATGGGGCAACTACCCCCAGACTTACTCTCTTGTCGGTCTGATCAACTGCGCCGTGATGCTGAGCGAACCGTGGAGTGCCGTCCGATGAGTCGCCTGGTCATCATTTCCAACCGTGTGTCTGCGCCGACATCCGAATCCGGGGCGCAGGGCGGTCTGGCTGTCGCGTTGTCGGCCGCCTTGCAAGAAAGCAATGGTGTCTGGTTCGGATGGTCCGGGGAAGAGACCGACCATTATACCGGGCATATCAACTTTCAGCGCAACTTCGGCGTTACAACCGCCACGATCGATCTCGAGGCGCAGGATATCGATGAATATTATAATGGATTCGCCAACCGGACCTTGTGGCCCTTGTTTCACTACCGTGTCGACCTGGCCGAATATGAGCGCGGCTTCGCGGGCGGCTATGAGCGCGTCAATGCCCGCTTTGCCGATACGGTGGTGCCGTTGATCGAGGACGAGGATCTGGTGTGGGTGAACGATTACCACCTGATCCCGCTCGGGCAGAAGCTGCGCGACCGGGGCTGCGCCAATCGCATCGGCTTTTTTCTGCACATTCCGTGGCCACCGATGCGCCTGCTGCACTCGCTGCCCAGTCACCTCGCGCTGGTGACGTCGCTGTTCGCTTATGACGTCGTCGGTTTCCAGACCGAGGATTCGCTCGAGGCATTCCTCGATTATGCTCGCCATCAGCTCGATGTGGAAGTCGATGCTGAGGGGTTTGTCGCCTATCAGGGACGCACGGTTCGGCTGATCGCATGCCCGATCGGCATCGATGCGGTGGAATTCCGGGCCAGCGCCAATGGTCCGGTGGCTGCCGAGATTCACGGTCAGATGGTTTCCAGCGCCAATGGCCGCGCGATGATCATCGGGGTGGATCGACTCGACTATTCAAAGGGGCTGCAGGAGCGGTTTCTTGGCTATGAGCGGTTTCTCGCTTCGCAGCCGCAACGGCAGGGCGGGGTATTCCTGCTTCAGATCGCGCCGCCGTCGCGGGCCGATGTACAGAGTTATCAAGACATCCGGGCGACGCTCGATGAACTATCCGGGCGGATCAACGGTGAGTTTGCCGATTTCAACTGGGTGCCGATCCGCTACGTCAACAAGGGCTATCCACGCGAAGAACTGGCCGGCATGTTCCGGGCCGCCCGGGTGGGGCTGGTAACGCCGTTGCGTGACGGCATGAACCTGGTGGCCAAGGAATATGTGGCGGCGCAGGATCCCGAGGATCCGGGTGTCCTGATTTTGTCCCGCTTCGCCGGCGCGGCTGATCAGCTTACAGACGCGCTGCTGGTAAATCCGCATAGCCCCGAGGAGATTGCCGACGCAATCGCCCAGGCGCTGGCGATGCCCCGGGAAGAGCGGGTTGCGCGGTGGCGGCCGATGATCGCCAATATCGAGGAGCAGGATGTGCTTTGGTGGCGCCGGCGCTTTACCGACGCGCTGGAATCGGTTCAGCCGGCAGCCGTATCGGCCAGCTGACCGGACAGTTGTGCGCGTCGACGCGGCAGGGCGTCTGGCATGTCGGAAGCGATATAGGCCATCATGGCTTCGCGAACGTCGCAGCGCAGATCAAAGGCGTTGCCGGCGTCTGCGGCGCTGATGAGCGCGCGCAGCTCCATCACCTCGGGTTTGATATCGGTGACCTGAAGGCCGATGACACGGCCATCCCATTTCGGATGGGGGCGGACGATGGCGTCCAGCTGCTGGCGGAGAGCGGGAACGTCGGCGGTCGGATCGACATAGAGAAACGCGGTTCCTAGCAACTCGCTGCTCTCTCGCGTCCAGTTCTGGAAGCTGCTTTCGAGAAATTGGCTGATCGGCACGACCAGCCGACGCTCGTCCCAGATGCGCACGACGACAAAGGTCATGCGGATTTCTTCTATTCGCCCCCATTCGCCCTCGATGATCACCACATCATCGATGCGGATCGGCTCGCTGAATGCCATCTGGATACCGGCGATTAGGTTCTTCAGGGCAGGCTGGGCAGCGGCGCCGACGGCAAGACCGGCGAGGCCGGCCGAGGCCATCAGCGTGACGCCGACGTTACGGATTGCCGGGATGCTGAGCAGCATCATGCAGATCGTCAGGAAGATGATGATGAAGGCGCCGATCCGGGCAAGGATGGTGATCCGCGTGCGCCGGCGGCGGGCGGCGAGATTGTCGGACGCCGAGATGTCGGACTTGTCATGGACGATGTCGCGGAAGGCATAAAGGATCGCAAGCGCCAGCCAGCCGATCAGGAGCGGCACGATGAGTCCAGAGGCCAGCCGGATGAGTGCCGACGCGTCGGTCTCGAGCGGTGCGGCGTTGAGAGCGATGCTCAGTCCCAAGCCAATGGCGATCCAGCGGGTTGGCTTGATCAGCCGGTTGATCAATATGTCGTCGCTCTGACTGGCGCTGCGCCGGGCCAGCCGCATCAGCATGTTGATGACGAACCGATGCAAGGCCAGTGCGATCAGGCAGCCGCCGATGACGATGGCCAATGTTATGATCCATACCAGGCTCCAGGCGGGCAGCGAGCCTTGGAGAAGGTCAGTCATTTCAGATCCTCGTTGCTTGCCGCGGACGCTCGCGCGCAGACCGACGGCCTGATCCGCATGGGCTTATCATGGCCAACAGACTATCGTCCGCTTTGATCCGACCAGGCGTGCGGTCAATAGGGCGGCGCGACCTTGGCGCGCTGGGCTCGGGCCGCTTCCGCCCACCAGCCGAGATCATCGGCAAAGCGCGGAAAGGCCTTGGCCAAGGCCGCGCCACCATCGCCGATGGGCTTGCCGTCGCGGTCCAGGGCACGGCCGATGCCGCCGACCGCCAATGTGCTCGATACCACCACCATGCCCATTTCAGACAGGGTGCCGTGCCAGGCGAGACCGGCGCGAGCGCCGGCGAAACGGCCGGCGGAATAGCTGGCGATGGCAGCAGGCCGCCAATACCATTCCTCGAGGAAATGGTCGGTGAGATTCTTGAGGCCTGGTTGCACGCCCCAATTATATTCGCCGGTGACGAAGACGAAGGCGTCGGCGGCGCGGATCTTGTCTGCCAGCGCCTGCATCGCCGGCGGTGCTTCCCCAGCCGGATATTCCTTGTACATGCGGTCGAGCATTGGCAGGCCGATGGCCTTGGCGTCGACCAGCTCCGGTTCGGCGCCGCGCGCCCGGAACGCGTCGACCAGAAATTCTGCAAGCCGGATGCCCATCCTGTCTGCGCGGTAGGAGCCATAAAGGATCAGTATTCGATCGGCCATTATCGGGCTCCCAGGCGTCGGCGGTCAGGCCTTGCGTTGAAAATCGGCGGTGCGATTGTCGGCGAAGGCGGCGATGCCTTCGCGGGTGTCAGCCGATGTAAGTGTCGCCAGCCCGATTGCCTTGCCGACGCGCAGCGCCTCCGGAATCGGCATGTCGACGGCCATGTCGTAAAGCTGCTTGCCATTCTGGATTGCGTCCCAGCTGTTGGCTAGCATGGCCTGGGCGAACGCCAGCGCGCGAGCCCGAAGCTGGTCGGCAGGGACGAGTTCGCTAACGACGCCAAGATCGAAGAGCCTGGACGCCGGGATCGGCTCGCCGCTGAGGATGATGGACATGGCGGCCGAGCGTGGGATCTGCCGCGCCAGCCGCTGGATGCCGCCGGCGAAGGCAAACATACCGCGCTTGACTTCGCTGAGGCCGAACTGGGCGTGATCGGCGGCGATGATGATGTCCGAGGCCAGCGCCAGCTCGAAGCCGCCGGCGACGGCGATGCCGTTGATCGCGGCGATCAGTGGCTTGGTGCGCTGTCGCTCGGTGATGCCGGCAAAACCGCGACCTGGGATGAGGCCCTGGCCGGCGCCGATGACTGCCGCCTCCTTGAGATCCATGCCGGCGCAGAAGGCGATGTCGCCGGCACCGGTGAGGATGACGCAGCCGATTCCGGGATCTGCTTCGGCCTCGTCAATATGGGCGCTGATAGACTGCGAAGTTGCGGCATCGATGGCGTTGCGGCGGGTGGGGCGGTTGATGGTCAGCAGCAGCGCGCCGCCCTGGCGCTCGACGATCAGGCCCGGTGCAGGACTGGTGATGGCCGGCATGGCAGTCATGGGCTCGGGTCGGGGCGCGGTAGCGATCTCGTTCGGCTTCAGCATGCCGGACAGGATCAGGTCGACGTAGCGGGCGGCTTCGGCTTCCACATCGATGGCGCGGCCGATGAAGCTGGTGCGCATGGTGATATGTTCGAGGCCGCCGAACAGCATGTCGCGGATCATTGTCGGGTTGATGCCGTGACGCAGCTCGCCGGCGGCATCGGCCTGGCGGACGATATCGACCACCGACTGGGCGAACTGGTGATTGAGCCGGTGCAGTTCAGATCCGCGATAATTGCTCCAGCGAAGTTCCTGGTAGAAGACGCGATGGAGCTTGGGTGTTTCCTCGATCGAGCGGAGGAAGCGAACGGCAATCAGCGTCAGCTGGGCTCGGATTCCCACGGTTTTCGACAGTTCGACGGTCAGCCGCTCGACGAAGGGGGTGGCCCAGGCGGCGAGGACCTGATTGATCAGATCCTGCTTGCTCGAGAAATATTTGTAGACGGTGGCTTCGGATATGCCCGAGAGCTTGGCGATCTGCGCCATCGAGGTGCCGGCGGCGCCGTGCTCCTCGATCAGCTGGCGCGCGGCGGTGAGGATTTCCGGGGGGCGCTGGTCCTTGCGGCGGCGCCAGGCTAGGGGCTCGCCGTCGTCGTCGGTCACAGCCATGTGCATGTCCTTGCGTTAGGGGATGGCATCATCGTGCGCCCCGGAAGCGCATCATGGCCGGCTCGGCTCTGGCTTGCATGGGCCAAGACTGCCCGTCGAACCGCGTCGACGCAAGTTCAGGCGATATCGCCATTCGCCAGCATGGCCTCCACAGCTTCACGGATGATCTTGCCGCTGGCACTGCGGG
The DNA here is from genome assembly GCF_051860865.1 of Polymorphobacter sp. Taxonomy (GTDB): domain Bacteria; phylum Pseudomonadota; class Alphaproteobacteria; order Sphingomonadales; family Sphingomonadaceae; genus Sandarakinorhabdus. The sequence continues at coordinate 21,122 of NZ_JBIMKZ010000002.1, forward strand.
GCAACTGGTCAGCGGCGATGAAGCAGATGCGGCGCGGCTGCTTGTAGCCGGCCACGCCGGCGCGGCAGAGAGCGGCGACGGCCTCGATATCGAGGCGGTCGTCGGCGCGGGCGATGACCGCGACCGGGACCTCGCCCCAGCGCGGATCAGGCTGGCGCACAACGATAGCATCGGCAACGCGGTCGTCGGCAAGCAGGACACGCTCGATCTCCGCGGGATAGATATTTTCCCCGCCTGACTTGATCAGATATTTGGACCGGCCGACAAACATGTGGCCGGCATCGGTGGCGCGGAACAGGTCGCCCATATGGAACCAGCCATCGCGGAACGCCTCGGCGTTGGCGGCGTCGGCGTTCCAATAGCCGCTGAACAAGGTAGCGCCGCGCATTCGCGCCTCCCCCGGTTCGCCGGGTGCCACCGGCCGGCCCGACGAATCGACCAGCTCGAGCTCGGTCAGCGAACTCAGCTGCTTGGGGCAGGCGGATGGTGCGGTGCCGATCGGGATCAACCCGGCCGACAGCGGCGGCATGCCGGTCTCGGTGGCCCCAAAACTGTCCAGATAGGGGGCATTCAGGGCCCGGGTAATGGCGGCGATCACGGTGGCGGGGACAAGATCGGCCATGCAGCCGACGGCGCCGACGCCGCGGATGCGGGGGCGTCGTTCGTCCAGCCGGGCCAGCAGCGGCTCGATTGTCGCCGGCACCAGCAGCAGCCAGCCGATGCGGTGGGCGACGAGCGCGTCGATAATCGCATCGGCGTCGAAGCCATCGATGATGATGCCGGTGTCCCCCGACATCAGCGTGGCGAGCAGATGCTCGGTGCCGCCCATGTGAAACATCGGCGCCCAGGCGACATAGGCGTCGCCGGGGCGCCAGCCGAGATCGAGGCGCAGCACGGCCATACGCGCAATCTCGGCGCGGTGGCTGATCACCGCCGCCTTGGGCAGGCCGGTGGTGCCGCTGGTGTAGATGATCAGCAGCCCATCTTCGGGCAGGGCGGCGGCCGGTGCTGCGGGTCCTGAATCGCGGCCGAGCGTGGCGAAGGCAACGACGGAGACGCCGGTTTCCAGCTGCCGGGCCGTGTCGGCGTGTCGACCGGACACGACCAGCAAGCGCGGCGCGACTAGGGCAATGCAGTGGCGCAGCTCGGCGGGGGCGAGCCGCCAGTTCTGGCAGGCGGCGATGACCCCGAGCTTGGCACAGGCGAGCTGGACGATGGTATAGTCGATGCAGTTTTCGGACAGGATGGCGATGCGGTCGCCGCGCTCGATGCCGCGTGCGGCGAAGTCAGCGGCGAAACGGTCGACGCGGTTGATCAGTGCGCGGTAATCGAGGGTCTGCTCACCTGAGATCAGCGCGATGGCATCGGGGCGGGTGCGGGCCCGCATGGCTACCAGGGTATAGACGGTCGGTAGGGCGACCGGGGCCATCATTGCTTGTCGCGAAGCGCGATGCGGGCGGCGACCAGCAGCGTGTCGCCCCGCATCAACTGCGCGTCATAGCTGCCGGCGACGCCGGGTGTCGCTGCGCCGTTGGCATGGAGGGTGTCTCCCGCCAGGACATTGCCGAGGAACCGCGCCTCGATCTCGGAGAAAGCCCGGTCCGGCATCGCTGCCATGACCATGTTGATCACATAGGAAAGGTTTGCGGGGCCGGGATTGACCGGATGCGGGCCGAAGCCGAGCGCTTCGGCGGCGGTAGGATCGAGATGAATCGGGTTCTCGTCGCGGAGAAATTCGCACCAGGTCTTCATCGCCGGCGCCGAAACGGCGTCGATTGTCCATTCGGGCAGCGGGCGAGTGTCGGTCATTCGGCTGTCCCGCTGGCGACCGGTACGATCATCGTCAGTTCCACTGTGGCGAAGTGGGTCGTGCCAACTCGGATGTCGGTGGCGAGGCAGAGGTGATCGGCGCCGCCGAAGCGGCGGCTCGACTTGCGGATGAGAGAGACTATCCGGGCGTGCACGCCATAGGCATGGTCGACGAGCATCGGCCGGTCAAAGGCGATACGGCAGCGGCCCAGAACCGCGCCCGTGTCGAACGGCAGTCCCAGCCGTGCACAGACGGTCTTGATATCCAGCCCCATGCCACCGAGCGCGGCGACGAAGGCGAAAGCCGGATGGGCCAGGCCATCGCTGCCGCGCGGCAGTGCCCCGCTGGCGGCACGCAGCGCGTCGTCCATGGCTTGGGAAAGTCGATATTCACCCTCGGGAATCGCCTGCCCGATGTGGTTTTGCACGGTCACCCGATTATCTGCCCTGTTGACATCCTGTGCCTTCCCAACGGTCTCATCCGCCGTTGCTTCCCAAATAAATATAGAAGGCTTACCTACCCGCATGCAACCCCCTCCCCGGGAAGCTACGTTGCCGCAGATCCGCTTATTATTATTTATATAGCTGATTTAAATCATGAAACTCGACATATTGGGTCAGATTCAAGGATCTGACGGGCCGATGTGGTCATTCTGCAACAGGCCGAATAAAACATACAAAACTGATTGTAATGCTAGGCTCGACAGATAATAAGTGATCCTCGACAAGGGTGCCGCCAGAAGCGCCCTGTTGCCGGAAGAGCAAGATGACGCCTCCGGTTGAAACACAGCAGTCGGCGATACGCCGGTGCAAGGAAGGGGATGGACATGCACGATATCGGCAGGACCTTGGCTCGGACATCGCAGGCTCGCTGGTGGTTGGCTTCGGTCGGTGCACTGGCTGTCGCCACCAGCGCAACGGCACAGACGGCGCCCGATGTCTCGGCCGATGCCCAACCGGACGCGGCGAGCCGCGGCGGTCTGGAGGAAATCATCGTCACGGCAAGGCGCCGGTCTGAGTCCGCGCAGGATATTCCGGTGGCGATCACCGCGCTCTCCGGCGCGATGCTGGCGCGGCAGGACATCACCACCCTGGAAAAGGTGGCGGCGATGAACCCACAGCTTCAGGTCGGACGGTCCGCCGTCGGATCGGGCGCCCAGCTGACGATGCGCGGCATCGGCTCGAACTCAAGTTCGGTCGGCATCGAGCAGTCGGTCGCGGTGATTGTCGACGGCGCATATTATGGCAATGGCCGGATCATCAACGAAGGGTTCTTCGACCTCGAACGGCTGGAGTTGCTCAAAGGCCCGCAGGCCCTGTTCTTCGGCAAGAATGCCACGGCCGGGGTGATCTCGATCACCACCGCCAACCCGACCCGGGATTTCTTCGGCAGCACGCGCGTCGGTTTCGAGCTTAACGCCCAGCAGCTGTACGGCGAGCAGGTGATTTCGGGGCCGCTGACCAACACTTTGTCGGGGCGCGTGGCGGTGCGGGTGTCGAAGATGTTTGACGGCTATACCGACGGCTTCGGCACGGCGCAGCCGTTCACAACGCGCGACCTGGCTACCGGTGCGCTCAACCCGCACATTGCCCCGCCCGGACCGGCAATATCGCCCAAGGAGCGCGAATTCGTCGGCCGTGCCACGCTGATGTGGGAGCCGACCAATGACTTCACCGCGACGCTCAAGGTCGGCGGCACGATCAGCAAGACCAACAACCCGGCCTGGAACAACATCATCTTCAGCTGCCCGGGCGGGTTCAGCCAGCTGCAGCCGACGGTGCCGTGCCGCCGCGAATGGTTCACTTATCACAATGGCATTGCGCCCGACATTGCGCAGGTGTTCCCGCTCGCCGGCGATGGCAGCCTGCGGTCGGAGTACAAGAGCATCGGCGTTAACAATGTGCTCGAATACCGGATGGACGACATCATCCTGTCGGCGGTGATCAACTATAATTACAGCAGCAACATCTTCGTCGGCGACAGCGACTACCAGCAGGCAGTGACCCAGGTGCTGGTGACTGACGAATCGACCTTCCGCTCCTTCTCCACTGAGGTGCGGGCGGTGTCGTCTTTCGAAGGACCGCTGAACTTCCTCGCCGGTTTCCTGTTCCAGGATACGCGCCGCGACGTCGACCAGAATGTCGCTGCCGGCAATCTCGAGGATTCGCGCAAGCCGCCCGAGGATCGCTATGTGGCGTTCGGCAAGGAGTCCTTCACCGACGGTCGCACCCTGTCACCGTTCGGCCAGGTGACCCTGAAGGTCATTCCGCAGATCGAGATCGCCGGCGGCGTGCGCTACACGCATGAGACCAAGGACAGCCAGTTCGTCCATGATACGGCGCTGCTGGCCAATTATGTCGTCGGCCGGCCGGTGATCGCCAACCAGACCTTCACCGACTGGTCGCCGGAGGCCTCGATCACCTGGCGGCCGACCAGCGATCTGACGATCTATGGCGGCTATCGCACGGCCTACAAGTCCGGCGGATTCTCCAATTCGAGTGCGCTGCTGGTCACCAGCCGTCCGACCGACCTGTCGTTCGGGCCGGAAAAGGCCAAGGGCTTCGAGGTTGGCCTCAAGGCGACAGTGTTCGACAACCAGCTGCGTTTCGATGTCACCGCCTATACGTTCCTGTATGACGATCTCCAGATCGACTTCTTCAATGGCCAGACCTTCGCGTTCATCACCACCAACGCGGGGTCGGCACGGACCAAGGGCATCGAGCTGCAGGGTGAGTTTGCGCCGCGCGGCATCGATGGGCTGAACATGCGCGGGTCGGTCAACTACAACCATGCCCGCTACGTCGACTTCATCGCGCCCTGCTATACCGGGCAGAGCATCGCGGCGGGCTGTAACACCACAGCCTTCGGCGGGCTCGGCCAGGATCTGGCCGGTACACCGACATCGATCGCGCCGAAGTGGACGGCATCGCTGGGCGCCAGCTATGATCGGCCGCTGGGCAATGACATGACAGCGGGTTTTTCGATCGATACCCGCTACAGCAGTGATTATCTGGGATCGCCGTTCGGCAATCCGTTCACACGCCAACCGCGATATGTGTCGGTCGACGCGCTGCTCCGAGTCGCCAAGGACGATGACAGCTGGCAGGTGGCGCTGATCGGCAAGAACCTGACCAACCAGTTCTGGATCACCGGGGCGCTGGACGGATCGTCGACCGGTTTCGGTACCGGCACCAACAATGCTCGGGTCTCCGACCAGCGCGGCTTTAGCAATGTGCCGCGCACGATCCAGTTGCAACTGTCGCTGCGCTATTGATAGGGCAGGGGGCACGCGGCGGCGCGGCGTGCTCCAGCTCTGAGCCGGCGGAAAGGCGATTGCCCCGATGACAACCCTGAGTCCGGTGCCGGACCGCGCCGACCCGCCGGCACCGGCCGCCTGGTATCTGCTGTTCGTCCTCACCTTTGCCTATACCACCAGCTTCATCGACCGGCAGGTCCTTAACCTGCTGGTCGGACCGATCAAGGCCGACTTCGACCTGACCGATACGCGGATGAGCGTGCTTCAGGGCGCGGCCTTTGCCATCGCCTATATCGCCATGGGCCCGGTGTTCGGCCGGCTGGCCGACCGCGTCAACCGCCGCATGGTGCTGATGGGTGGGATCGCGGCCTGGAGCATCGGCACGGTACTGTGCGGCTTTTCGCGCAATTATACCGAATTGTTCTTGGCCCGGGTGCTGATCGGTGCAGCGGAAGCCTCCCTGACGCCGGCGGCCTGGTCGATGATCACAGACAGTTTTTCGCCGCGCCGCCTGCCACGCGCGTTCAGCATCTATCTGCTCGGGCTGTACATGGGCAGCGGGCTGGCGCTCGTGCTTGGCGGCTGGCTGCTGGCGGTGGTCAGCGGCTGGGACATGTCCGGCGTGCTGGGGTTGGCCGGACAGGCGCCGTGGCAGCTGGTGTTCGTGGTCATCGGCCTGGTCGGCGCGCTGGCGGCGGTGCTGCTGGCCTTTGTCCGTGAGCCCGCGCGGCGCAACGAGAGCGGCACCGCGGTTCCCGACGTACCTATGCCGCTGGCCGAGATCCGTGACATATTCATAGCCCGGCGGCGCTTCTACGGCAATTTCTTCGTCGGCATCGCCTGCCTGGCAATCTGCCTCTATGGCTATCCGGCCTGGACGCCGGTCTTCCTGATGCGGCGGTTCGGCATGTCGATGACCGATATCGGCCTGCAATATGGTGCGCTCATGCTGGTCAGCGGGTCGCTGGGCGTGCTGTCCGGCCCTTGGCTGTCGCGGCTGTTTACCAGGACACAGGGGGAGTTCGGTTTTCTGCTCTATCCGGCGGTGGCGGCGGCGCTGCTGGTGCCGGTTTCGGCGATGCTTTATTTTACCTCGGCATTCTGGCTGGCGCTGGTGCTGACGACGATCGCCTGCTTTCTCTACAGCTCGCCGATGGCGCTGGCGGCTTCGGCGCTGCAGCTAGCGACGCCCAACCGGATGCGCGGCATCGCCACGGCCCTCTATGTGTTCACCGCCAACATCGTCGGGCTGGGGGCGGCGCCGACGATCATTGCGGTGATGACCGATCAGGTTTTTGCCGATGAGGCGCGGGTAGGTGAATCGATGACCCTGGTTTGCGGTGTCGCCGCGGCGCTGGCGGCGCTGCTGCTGTGGCGCGCGCATCTGGCCTTCCGGACGCTGATGACGCCGGCGGCAGCGGCATGAGGAGTGGCTTGCGATGAAGATCACAGTATTTGGCGCCAGTGGCGACCAGGGGCAGGCGCAGATGCGCCAGCTGCTGGCCGCCGGCCACCAGCCGCTGGCGGCAGCGCGCGATCCGGCAAGCCTCGATCCCGATTGGCCGGCGATCGTCGCCGATTATGGCGATGCCGACAGCCTGCGCCGGGCGGTGGCCGGCGCCGAGGCGGTGTTCCTGACACTGCCATCGACATCGTTCCAGAAGGCGCAGGATGTGCAGGCGGCGGCGGCGCGGGTGGCCGAGGCGACGCGCGACGCGGGGGTGGGGATGCTGGTGTTCAACAGCAGCATGATCATCTGCGACGCGCACAATGGATTTGCCGCGCATGATGCGCGGTTCGCGATCCGCGAACAGCTATTTGCCAGCGGCGTGCCGACCGTGTCGATCCAGCCGGTGATCTATCTCGACAATTTGCTGCGTGCCTGGGCCTATCCGGACATCATCGGCGACAGCATGATCCGGTATCCGCATGAAGAAACGCTCGAGGTATGCTGGATCAGCGAGGACGATACGGCGAAGCTGATGATCGCCGCGGCCGAGCGCCCCGGGCTGGCCGGGCGTGCGTTCAATGTCGGCGGGCGTGAGGCGGTGCGCGGTCCGGTACTGGCGCAGCGGCTGTCCGAGGTCCTGGGACGGCGGATCGGGTTCGAGACGCTGCCGATCGCGCGCTTTGCCGAGAGGATGGCGACCGTTTTCCAGTCGACGGCGACGCTCGACGTGGCGGCGCTGACCACGGCGCTTGAGCGGATCTACGCCTGGTACAATCATGCCCCGGAGCGGCCGTTTCAGGTCGATATGGGGCCGGTGCTCGCGGAACTGCCGGTAGCGCTCGAGAGCATCGAGCAATGGGCGGCGCGCCAGAACTGGGGCTGATGGCGATTAGCGCAGCCGCGCCCATTCGCGAACGAGATTGTGGTAGAGCGCGGTCAGCGAGAGGATCGTGTTGTCTGTCGCGCTTTGACTGCGCAGCATGGCGATGCTGGCATCGAGGCTGAACAGCATCTCGCGGTGCGCGGCGCTCGGCACCAGGCTTTCAACCCAGAAGAAGCAGGCCTCGCGAGTGCCATGGGTGACCGGGGCGACCTGATGGACGGCACCGGCGGCGTAGAGCAGCATGTCGCCGGCATCGAGCTTGTAGCCCTGGCTGCCGGCGGCCGTATGGATGACCAGCTCGCCGCCGCCATAATCGGCAGGGTCGGTGAGGAACAGCGTCGCCGACAGGTCGAGCCGCATCCGGCCGTCGCCGAGGGGGCGGACCGCGTTGTCGACATGGTCGCCGTAATGGTCGCCGGGCCCGTAGTGATTGAACAGGGGCGGCGCGATATGGGCTGGCAGCGTGGCTGCGGCGAAGACGGTGTTGCGCGCCAGCGCGGCGCGGACGATGGCGGCCGCCGCCAGGGCGCCGGGGTCATCCTCGGCAAGCTGGCGATTGTGCTTGACCGGGGCCGAGAGGTGGCCAGCGGTGGCGCGGCCGTCGATCCAGTCACAGGCAGCGATGCGGGCGCGGACGTCGGCCAGCTCGTCGGCAGTCAGCACCTCGGATATGTGCAGCATGGCTCCGGTCTACAGCACGGTGCCGAGGCTGACCAGCGCGGTCCGGCCGGCGCCCGGGATGACGTGGACCGGGTGCAGCTGGTCGTAATAGAGGCGGTTGGTGATGTTGTTGACCAGCAGCCGGACCGTGACCTGGCGAGATGGACGCCAGGTGGCGCTGACATCGGCAACGACATAGCCACCCGCGACCAGATAGCTGGCGGCCGTGTTCTGGCCGACGCGGCTGGCGCTGGCGACAAGGTTGAAGCCGGCATTGAATTCGGGCGTGAAGTCATAGCTGGTACTGAACGAGCCGGAATGGCGTGGCGCGATCAGCAGCGGGGCGCCGACCAGCGGGCCGGTGGCGGTGGACTTGAGGGTTTGGCTGTCGAGGAGTGCATAACTGGTGCGAACGCTCCAGCCCGGCAGCGGCTGGCCGCTGAACTCGACCTCGAAGCCATCGACGCGCTGCTTGCCGCCGAGCGTGTTGAACCCCGGCGTGGCCGGATCGGGAACGCGGACATTGTCCTTCTCGATGCGGAACAGCGTGGCGGAAAACAGCGCCCGGTCCTCGAACAGGTTCCACTTGGTGCCGAGCTCGTAGCTGGTGCTGTTTTCCGGAGCCAGGTCGATATTGGCCTCCGCAACGGTTCGGCCAACCGAGATCAGCGATTCGATGCCTTCCCCGGACGGGTTGAAGGAATTGGCCCAGGACACATAGAGGCTGCCGTCTTCGGCCGGCTTGTAGACGAGCGCGGCGCGGCCGCTGAACCGCCGGTCGTCGCGGGTGACGCGGGTCTCGCGGTCCGGCATGCCGGCCGGCGAGAAGCGCTGGCTGTCGTAGCGGGTGCTGAACTGGTCCCAGCGCAGGCCGAGGATGGCGCGCCAGCGCGGGCCGAAGCTGACCGTGTCGAGCGCGAACAGCCCGATGAAGTTCGATCGGGCGCGGCCGCGCAGCCGGATATAGCCGCCGGGGACGCTGTCGAAGAAGCGATAGTCGGGATCGATAAGCGAGGTGGTGGGGACGTTGGTGTTGGTGACATAGACCGGGTCGGTGGCCTCGCGCCCAGCCTCGACGCCGAGGATGACATGGTGCTGGCTGGCGCCGAGCGACAGCTGTGTCTCGGCTTCGAGCTGGGCCTGGAGGAATCGGTCCCGCGAACGGCCCTCGAACAGGTTGCGGCTGACGGTGACCTGGTCGAGGGGAGTGGCGCGCGAGCTGCCAGCGGGAATGATCGCCTCGCTGTAGCGGAAATCGCGCCTGTTGTTCGAGTAGCGGAGCTGGCCGCGCAGCAGCGACCGGTCGCCTAGATCATGCTCGATGCGAGCCGTGAAAATATTGACGACGGTGTCCAGCCGGTCGTTGGTGAAGCCATAATAGTTGCTGCGGTCAACAGGGGCCGGGTAACCGGGCGCGGCCGGGGTGCCGGACACCCAGGGGATGCCATAATCGGGGCGGTTGTTCTCCTCCTGATGGAGCCAAGCGAGGGTGAGGCGGGTATGCTGGCCAAGGCCCGCCGAGAATTTGGGGGCGACGCCCCAGCGTTTCTGGGTGCCGGCATCGCGCGCCGCGACCGCCGAATGGTGGACCATGGCGTTGAGGCGCACCGCCGTGTCCTCGCCGAGTGGCCGAGCAATATTGGCATCGACGGTCAGCCGGCGGGTATCGTCGAGGCCGAGCCGGGCTTCTGCGGCGAACCGGTCCTCGGGGCCCGGCATTTTGCCGGCGCGGTGGATGACGCCGCCGGTGGAACCGCGGCCGAACATCGTCGAGGACGGGCCCTTGATGACCTCGACGCGCTCGTCGTCGAAGGTGTCCCGGTAATAATAGCCATAATCGCGGGCATTATCGACGAACAGGTCGTTGCGGGTGGTGAAGCCGCGCAGGATTGCATTGTTGCCCTGGAAGCTGGTCTCGCCGGCGCCGAGGCTGAGGCCGGCGACATTGCGGAGCGCGTCGTTAAGGCTGGCGATGCCGCGTGCCTCGAGATCGGCGCTGGTGATGACCGAGATCGCCTGGGGGGTGTCAATAATCGGGGTGGCGAGACGATCGAGCCGGAGGCCGTCCTCGCGCTGACCGGTGACGATGATGGTCTGGGCGCTCGGTTCGTCGGCCGGCTCGGCAGCGACGGGTGCGATCAATCCCAGCGCCAGGCTGGCGACCATGTCCTGGGCGCGGAGCGGGCGAAGGACGGGCATCCCGGCGTTAGCGGGCGGTCTTGACGACGCTGTAGGTGAAGCTGCTGCCTTTCGTCACGAGCATCTGATGGGGCACGCCGGCCGGAATCCATAGCATGTCGCCGGCCTTGAACAGCTGCTGGCGGCCGCCGACGATGGTACCGCCCCGCCATTCACCGGGCTCAGTCTCGGCACCGCCCTCGATACGGCCGCCAAGCAGCAGGGTGACACTGCCCTTGGTGGCGATCATCACATCGTTGAAGGCCTCGTGGCGCTCGACGACGCCGGAGGTATCACGCCGGACATGGACGGTGCGGGCCAGCGGGTCCTTGAAAACATTGTGGACGGCGACGCCGTCGGTGGTGCGCGTGACGGCGTTCGCCATGGTGCTCGCGGCCGCGTGCTCAACGGGGTCGGCGGGCTGGGCGTGCGCGCCGGCGGACAGGCACGCGGCTGTCACCATGGCGACGAGAGAGATGATCGGCTTGTACATGACAGGGGCTTTCAGAACTGGATGCGGGCGCGGCGGCGTTCGAGCGTGGCACGATCGACCCCGGGGAAGGCGGCCAGCTCGTCAAGGTCGCGGAACGGTCTGGTCTCGCGTCGGATGACGATGGCGTCTGCCACAGCCTCGGTGACGCCCAGCACCGGCGACAGTTCGTTGGCGGGTGAGGCGTTGACGCTGATGATCGTCAGATTCTCGAGAAAGAAGGTGACGACCCGGTCGAGCTCGGCATCGGTGCCGGTGGCGCCGCGGGCCGACATGGTGCGGAACACGTCGGTCCAGCGGATCCACGAGCGCGGCGTGGTCAGGAACATGCCGTTCTGGTGGCAGCGCGTGCAGACCTTGTCGACGGCCGCCTTGTTAAGCGGGTCGCCTTCGAAGGTCGAGGCGCTCACGGCCGGTTGCGCAGCCAGCGCCGCGCCCAGGATCAAGGCGCGGCGCCAGACCATCATTTCTGCGCCAGCCGCGCCTTCACCGCCTCGGGGATGCCGTGGCCGAACTGGTTGACGGTGCGCTGGAGCTTGCCGTTGGAGAAGCTCATCTCGAGATACTTCTCGCTGAACATCGGGTTGCCGAACTCGTCGTTCATGTGCCCGACGATCTCCTTGGTCTTGGCATCGACGACGTCACCCGAGGCCAGATAGACCAGTTTGCCGTCAAGGCCGAAATTGATCCAGTTGGCAGAATGGGTGGTCTTGAAGGTCTGCTTCAGCACCGGCCATTCGCCGGTATTGTCATAGACGAGCACGCCATAGTTGATGTTGTCGACCACCCAGATCTCGCTCTCGTCGGGCGACATGGCAATCCCGTGCACTGGGCCGCCGTGGCCGTAGAAGCGCTTGGTTGGATCGGCCCATTGCGCCTTCCACATGAAGTCCGGCGCCTCTATGCGCTTGATCACCTTGCCGGTCGCCACATCGGCGATCTCGAAGCCGAGCAGGTTGTTGAGGTTGGCATAGACGCGTGATGCGTCATGGTTAATCGTGAAGACGCGGACGTGGTCGGAGAAGGTGATGGTCTTGGTCGCCTTCATCTTCGCCACATCGCCGACAGTGATCGTGTTGCCGTTGGGCGCCATGAACACGGTCTTGCCATCCGCGCTTAGCGCCATGTTGTGAGCGAACATGCTGGCCGGCGCGTCGATCTTGCCCTTCAGCTTGCCGGTCTTGGCGTCGATGACCATCCAGAAGTCCTTCAGGTCCGACCCGACGACCAAGGTCAGCCCGTCCGGCGTCACCTGGCCGCGCTCGCAGCAGGTGCCTGGGGTATAGGTGTTCTCCCAGACCTTCTTGTCGGTGGCGAGATCGAACGCTGCCAGCCGGCCACGTGTCGACAAATAGATCATGTTGGTCGCCGGGCTGGCCGACACGCCGGCGACTTCCTCCGGCGTCATGCTGGCCGGCACATCCCAGGTGGGGATGCGCTTGACGAAGGAGTATTCCTTTTCGGCATCGAGCACGATGATGCCGATGCCGTTGGTGCTGCCGGGATATTGGCCGCCGGCATGGCCGCCGGGGGTGGCGCTGTAGACGAGGCGCCGGTCGCGGCGGCCAAAGCCGCTGTTCGGGCCCGCGAGCCGGCCATCGGAATGGCCGGCCGGGCGATAGGGCCGGTCAAGGGTGTTGCGGGTGAGATCGCGGGCGATGCACTGGCGGGCGGTATCGAGGACGCCGTCGCAGGGCTTGCCGTCAGGCGTGGTGGTGAAACGCGTTTGTTCTGGCGGCGTTTCCTGCGCCCATGCCGCGGCGCCGCTCGTGGCCAGAATCGTGGTGGCCGCCAGCGCAAACAATGTCCGGTATCGCATGACCTTTCACTCCCCAATGTCATCTCTTTTTGTTATATGTGAGATGACATCCCAATATGTGAAATGTCAATCCTGTTTTTGAAACGCGCCGCGGCGATCGAGAATTTGCGGGCCGATGGAGTCGATGCTCGTGCAGCCGGTCAGCGCCATCGCCACGCGCATCTCCGCTTCGATGATCGCGAGTAGCTGGGCAACACCGGCGCCGCCGCGTGCAGCCAGCGCATAGGACCAAGCGCGGCCGAGAAAGACGCCACGAGCACCGAGTGCCAGCATGCGCACGACGTCCAGCCCCGAGCGGACGCCGCCGTCGGCCATCACCGTCAGCGAGTCGCCGCAGCGTGCGGCGATATCAGGCAACGCCCGCGCCGAGGAAACGACGCCATCGAGCTGGCGGCCGCCGTGGTTGGAGACGATGATGCCGTCGGCACCGAGCGCCACGGCCTCGGCCGCATCGTCGGGATCGAGGATGCCCTTGATGATTAGCGGGCCGTCCCAGTGTTCGCGAATCCAGCCAAGGTCCTGCCAGCGAACGGCGGGATCGAAATTGCGTGCCAGCCAGCCGATAAAATCCTCAAGACCGCTGCTGTGGCCGAGGATCGAGGCGATGTTACCGAGATTGTGCGGCCGGCCGAGGACGCCGACGTCGAGCGCCCAGGACGGGTGCATCAGCGCCTGGGCGAACCTGCGCAACGCGGCGTTCGGCCCTGACATGCCCGAATGCGGATCACGGTAGCGCGCGCCCGGCACCGGCATGTCGACAGTGAACACCAGCGCACCGCAGCCGATCGCCCGGGCACGGGCCAGCAGGTCGCGCATGAAGGCGCGGTCGCGGATGACATAAAGCTGGAACCACGGCGGCACCGGCGTGCTGGCTGCCACTTCCTCGACGCTGCATACCGAAACCGTCGACAGGCACAACGGGATGCCGGCATCGGTGGCAGCGCGCATCGCCTGCACCTCGCCGCGGCGCGCATACATGCCGCTCAGCCCGACCGGGCCCAGCGCCACCGGCATCCGGCAGGCCTGACCGAACAGCGTGGTAGCGGTATCGATCTGCGACACATCGTTGAGCACGCGCTGGCGCAGCGAGATGGCGGCCAGGTCATCGACGTTGCGGCGGCTGGTGACCTCGGCATAGGCGGCACCGTCGATGTAATCGAACAGGAATCGCGGCAGGCGCTGCCGTGCGGCCGCGCGGAAATCGGACGCCGAGGCGATGATCATGAGGGGCCTATCGCCTTTCGTTCTTGCCTGACCAGCCCAGCTCGCGGCTGATGTCGCGGGCGGTACCGGAGACGGTGTCGATCAATTCGGTCATGCGCGCGTCGCTCATATACTGGGCGACACTGGAGACGCTGATGGCGGCGACTATGGCGCCCGTCTCGTCGCGGATCGGCGCGCCGACGCAG
>NZ_JBIMKZ010000002.1:35086-94518 GCF_051860865.1 Polymorphobacter sp.
TCTTCATTCTCCTCGAGATCGAACGAATAGCCGTTCGCCGCATAGCCGCGCATCTTGGCGCGCCAGCCGGCGAAGCGCGGGCTGTCTTCGGCGCAGGGGCCGTGCTCCTTCTGGAAGATTTCGTGCCATTCGGCCTCGCTGCGGTCGAGCAGCAGCGACTTGCCGAGCCCGGTCGAGGACAGAGGGTGGCGCTCGCCGACGCGCGAGCCGATCTCGATTCGGCGCCCTCCGGATAATTTGTCGAGGTACAGTGCCTTGTCATTGTAGAGCACGCCGAGATGGACGGCGTCGTTGGTGGCTTCGCAGAGCCGCTCCAGATAGGGGCGGGCGACGCGCGGCAGGCTGATCTGCTGGCGTGCGGCGTGGCCGAGCTCGAGCAGCCGGGCGCCGAGCATATAGCCCTCGCCGCTGACGAGCTTCATGTAGCCGCGGTCGACCAGTGCCGAGGCCAGCCGGTGGATGGTGCTGCGGTTGATGTTGAGGCGCTTCGACAGGTCGGAGAGTGACGCCGGCCGCTCGACCACGGCCTCGAGCAGGTCGAGCCCGCGCAACAGGGTCTGGCTTCCCGCAGCCGTTGATTTTTCAGCAGGAATTTTCTTTGGCGCTGGCTTTGCCGAAGCATTGCCAGGCGGGCTTGATTTCAGATTATCCATAATATAAACACCTATCTCATATATCGGGACAAAAACAACCGAATCAACAGGAAAAATTTGGGGAGGCGCAACTGATGACACTGACCAGATACCGCGTCGCGGGCTGGCGATGAAGCTGCTGCGTCATGGCGCGCCCGGCGCCGAGCTGCCGGGCCTTCTCGATGCCAATGGCCTGATCCGCGATCTGTCGGCGCTGGTCGACGATATCAGCCCGTCGGCGCTGGCGCCGGCGAGTCTGGCCCGGTTGCGGGCGGTCGATCCAGAGCGGCTGCCGGTAGTACCTGGCAATGTACGGCTGGGGCCACCGGTGGCGAACATACCGAAGTTCATCGCCATCGGGCTCAACTATTCGGACCATGCCGCTGAATCGAACCTGCCCGTGCCCGAGGAGCCGGTGATCTTCATGAAGGCGACGAGCTGCATCCAGGGGCCGGACGATGATGTCATGCTGCCGCCGGGATCGACAAAAAGCGACTGGGAAGTCGAACTGGGCGTCGTCATCGGGACACGGGCGAGCCATGTTTCGCTGACTGCCGCGCTCGACCATGTCGCCGGCTATTGCACGGTCAACGACGTCAGCGAGCGCGCCTACCAGATGGAACGGGGTGGCACTTGGGACAAGGGCAAGGGCTGCGATACTTTCGGCCCTATCGGGCCGTGGCTGGTGACCGCCGACGAAGTCGGAGATCCGCAGGCGCTGGACATGTGGCTGGATGTCAACGGCCAGCGCCGGCAGACCGGCAACACCCGGACGATGATCTTCAGCGTGGCCGAAATCGTCAGCTATGTCAGCCAGTTCATGACGCTGATGCCCGGCGATATCATCACCACGGGCACGCCGCCGGGCGTCGGGCTGGGAATGAACCCGCCCACCTATCTGAAGCCCGGGGATACCATGCGCCTCGGGATCGAGAAGCTCGGCGAGCATCGCCAGCGCGTGCTCGCTTACAGACCAGCCAGGCAAGGGGCCCGATCATGACTGCGTTTCCCGACCGATCGTTGCGCTTTGCCGGGCGCACGGCCATCATCACCGGCGGCGCCTCGGGCCTCGGCCGGGCGACGGCGCAGCGGATCATCGCCGAGGGCGGCCAAGTGGTGCTCTGGGACCGCAATGCAGCGATGCTCGACGAGGCGATGGCCGAGGTCGGCGCTAGCCATGTGGTGGCGCTCGATGTCGCCGATCATGACGCGGTCGCCGAGGCGG
Organism: Polymorphobacter sp.; assembly: GCF_051860865.1. Taxonomy (GTDB): domain Bacteria; phylum Pseudomonadota; class Alphaproteobacteria; order Sphingomonadales; family Sphingomonadaceae; genus Sandarakinorhabdus. Next base: position 36,944 of record NZ_JBIMKZ010000002.1, read on the forward strand.
CGCGGGCAAGCCAAACAGTGCTCGGTCGGGTCGATATCCTCGTCAACAGCGCCGGGATTACCGGCCCCAGTGTGCCGGTCGTGCAGTTCCCTGTCGATGAGTGGCGCAGTGTTATCGATATCAATCTGAACGGCGTCTTCTATTGCTGCCGCGAGGTGGTGCCGCTGATGGTGGCCAATGGTTATGGCCGGATCATCAACGTGGCGTCGGTGGCAGGCAAAGAGGGCAATCCCAACGCGTCCGCCTATTCGGCATCCAAGGCCGGCGTGATCGGCTTCACCAAGTCACTCGGCAAGGAGCTCGCGCTGACCGGCGTGCTGGTCAACTGCATCACGCCGGCGACGTTCGAAAGCCCGATTCTCGAGCAACTGCCGGCCAGCCAGATCGACTATATGCGCTCGCGAATCCCGATGGGCCGGCTCGGCGAAGTTGAGGAAAGTGCGGCTCTCGTTTGCTGGCTGGCGAGTGCGGAATGCAGCTTTTCGACCGCCGCGACCTTCGACACATCGGGTGGTCGCACGACCTATTGAACGTTGTCTCAGGACCGCTTGACAGCCAATGAAATGCGTGGTGTCCTATATGATAAGACGCTGTCCCAAATATAGGGATAAGTGCCTTGCCGGACGGAAATCCGGCTTGATCGGGGTGTAAACAAGACGTGCGTTCATCAGCATCGAGAGGCCGAAGAGCCCGAGATGCATGCTTTGGGGAGAATGACATGATCGCCATGCCGTCCATGCAACGCGCGCAGTTCCGGGGGCGCGCGTCCCGTTTTCTGACTCTCTCGGCTTCCACCGCACTGACCTGTCTGGCCGTGCCGGCCTGGGCGCAGACAGCGCCCGCCGCCACGGCGACGGCCGCAGCCGACCAGGCCGCCAGCGACCAGGAAATGGTCGTTACCGGGTCCCGCGTCGTCGTCGACAGCACCAAGGCGCCGACGCCGGTGACGGTGGCGACGGTCGAGCAGTTGCAGCTTGCCGCCCCGCGTACCGTGACCGAAGGCCTGCTGCAGCTGCCGGTGTTTGCGGGCTCAGTGAGCGTCGCCAACCAGAGCACCGGCACCACCGGGAGCAACGGCGCGGCCAATCTCAACCTGCGTGGTCTCGGCACCTCGCGGACGCTTGTGCTGCTCGACAGCCGCCGTTTCGTCCCGGCCTCCTCCTCGGGCGCTGTTGACGTCGCTCTGTTGCCAGAAGCGCTGATCAGCCAGGTCGAGGTCGTCACGGGCGGCGCTTCGGCCGCCTATGGTTCGGATGCGGTCGGCGGTGTCGTCAACTTCCGGCTCAACACCAAGTTCGAAGGCTTCAAGGGCGATGCGTCCGGCGGCGTCTCGGGCCAGGGTGACAATGAATATTTCAAGGTCACGCTGGCGGCCGGCAAGTCCTTCCTCGAGAACCGGCTAAACGTCATCGGCAGCTTCGAATATTATGACAGCGCCGGCATCGGCGAAGCCCGGCAGCGCGACTGGACAGCCGGCGGCCGCGGCATCATCACCAATCCCAATGTGACCGCCACCAATCCCGCCTCGCCGACCAATCCGACGCGGCTTGTGGTCGTCAATCCGCTCGCCGCCAATGCTTCGCTCGGCGGCCTCATCACCAATACGGCGCTGGCCGGCACCACCTTTGATTTCGCCAATGGCATCAGCACGCCGCGGGCATTCCAATATGGCACATCGCGCACGGCCACCCAGATGGCCGGCAGCTCGGACCCCAACGCGTACAACCCCAACCTGCTGCTCGTGCTGCAGCCGGCACAGACCCGTATCGTCGGCTTCCTCCATGTCGAATATGAGGTCAGCAGCAATTTCAAGATCTATGCCGAGGCCAATCTGGCCCGCAACGATGTCCATTATGCGAGCTTGCCGACGTTCCAACTCGGCAACACCGCTTTCCCGATCTTCCAGGACAATGCCTATCTTCCGGCGGCGACCCGACAGGCAATGATCAACGGCGGCATCACCCAGTTCACCCTGGGTCGTGTCAGCCCTGACATGGCGACGCCGACGCTGGACGGTCGCAGCGACACCAAGCGCTTCGTCTTCGGTTTCGACGGCAAGATCGGCAGCAGCGACTGGACCTATAACGCCTATTTCCAGCACGGCCAGAACCGTTCGGTTTTCGCGACCAGCGACAATCCGATCTCCAACAATCTCTATCGGGCTGCCGATGCGGTGGTGGCGCAGGCCGGCAACGCCGCCGGCGTTCCTGCCGGCACCATCATCTGTCGCTCGACGCTGCTCGTGCCGACCGATGGCTGCGTACCGATGAACATCTTCGGCAATGGCGCGCCTTCGGACGCGGCGCTTCGCTATGTCACCGGCACTGCCGTGCAGGACGTGACCGTCAAGCAGGATGTCTTCGAAGCGAGCGTGCAGGGCGGGCTCTTTGAGCTGCCCGGCGGTCCGCTGAAGGTGGCGGCGGGCGTCGGCTGGCGCAAGGAGAGCTTCGTCCAGATCACCGATCCGATCTCGTCGAGCATCCGTACTGGCGCCGGCATCCAGGGCTTCCCACCAGGACTGCGCAACACGCTGGGCGGCTTCGAACGCTCTAACCCGCAGCCGGCTCAGGGCGACGTCACCGTGAAGGAGGCATTCGGCGAGGTGAACGTGCCGCTGTTCGAAGGGGAGGCGTTGGCCGAGACACTGTCGTTCAATGGCGCCATCCGCTACACCGACTACAGCAACAGCGGTGGTGTGACGACCTGGAAGGTGGGCGGTGTTTATGCGCCGATCCGGGATATCCGGTTCCGCGCCACGCGTTCCCGCGATATCCGGGCGCCCAACCTGGCCGAGCTGTATCGTGGGTCGAGCCAGGGCACGGCGACTGTCACCGATCCGTTCCGCAATAATGCCTCGCGCAACGCCCTGACCGGCAACATCGGCAACCTGGACCTGACGCCGGAAATCGCCAATACCACGGTTGTCGGCGTTGTCTTGCAGCCGTCGTTCATCCCTGGGTTCACCTTCTCGGCGGACTGGTACAAGATCGATATCGAGGATGCGATTTCGGCCCTGACGGCGCAGCGGACCGTCGACCTCTGCTTCCAGGGCGCCACCGAGCTTTGCCGCTTCCTGCAGCGGGGCGCTGATGGCGAACTGGCGCGTATCGAACTGCCGTTCTTCAACGTCGATCTTCGCAGCACCAAGGGCATCGACTTCGAAGCCAATTATCAGACCAGCATCGGCGGCGCCGATCTGAATCTGCGCGGCATTTTCAACTATGTGATCACGCTGCAGAACCAGATCCCCGGCGGGCTGCCGCTGGAGCTGGCGGGCGATATCGGCAACAGCACGCCCAAGTGGCAGGGGGTGGTGTCTGCCAATCTCGATTTCGGCCGCTACGGCGTGTTTTTGCAGGGGCGGTACATCGGCCCCGGCAATTTCGACAAGAGCTTCAATGCATCGGCGATCGACATCAACTATCAGAAGGCGGTGGTCTATACCGACATCACCCTCAACTTCGATATTGACGCCAACGAGCGCTTCAAGGCTTTTGTCACGGTCAACAATCTGTTCGACAAGGACCCGCCGCAGACGCCGTCCTTCCTGATTGCGGGCAGCAGCTTCGGCAACCGGACGCTCTATGATCAGATCGGCCGCATGTTCAGTGCCGGGGTTCGGTTCAACTTCTGACAGACCGGGGAGGGTAGCATGAATCGTCGCGAGTTGATTACCAGCGCAGCCGGCCTGGCCGCGCTGGGCATTGCCCTCCCCGAGCTGGCCTTTGCGCAGGAGAAATCCCGGCTCAAGATCACCGGGATCAGGCTCGTCGAGACGCGGCCGAAGCGACCCTATCCCAAATACACGCCGGCCAAGGGCAGCTGGTCCACCGATACCGTCGAAGTCGCCAACCCAATGTCGATCTACCCGGAGTACAAGGCGACCCGCAGCCTGTTCTTCGCCGACAATGTCCCCGGCTTCACGGTGGAGGTGACCACCGACAAGGGCATCACCGGCTATGGCCGGGGCGGGGCGGGCGGCGGCAAGATCGTCATGGGCCATCTGAAGAAGCTGATGATGGGCCGCGATCCGTTCGACATCGAGCGCAACTGGGACATCAACTGGCGGTCAACCATGTCTTACGGCCGCATGGGCGTGACCATGAATGCCATCAGCGGATTCGACAATGCGCTGTGGGACATTGTCGGCAAGGCGCTGGGGGTGCCGATTTACCGGCTGCTCGGCGGCGAGACCAAGGACCGGGTGCCGGCCTATTGCACCGGCAACGATATCGAGCAGCATGTCGAGTTCGGCTACACCAAGCTCAAGCTGGCGATCCCGCATGGACCGGCCAGTGGCCGCGAGGGCATGCGCGAGAACGTCAAGCTGGTCGAGCGCGCCCGCAAGGCGCTCGGCCCGGACGGCGAGATCATGCTCGATTGCTGGATGGCGTGGACCGAGCGCTATACGATCGAGATGGCCGAGATGCTCGAGCCCTACCGCGTCTACTGGATGGAGGAGGTGCTGCAGCCGCATGACTATGAGGGCTTCGGCCGGCTGAACGAGGCGATCAAGTCGACCCGCATCGTGACTGGCGAGCATGAATATGGCCGCTATGGCTTCCGTGAGCTGCTGCGCACAAATGGCGCCCAGATCTGGCAGCCAGACCTCAACTGGTGTGGCGGGTTGACCGAGATGCGCAAGATCGGCGCGCTCGCTGCGGCGTATGACATTCCCGTCATCCCGCATGGCGGTGGCCTTAATGGTTCGACGCATTATTCGATCGCCACGGTCAATGCACCCTGGGCCGAGCTATTCCTGCCGGCGCCAGGGGGGCCGCGGGAGGTCTATCAGATGTTCGAGGAGCAATATGCGATCACGCGCGGGCCCGAGGGCATTTATACGCGGCCGCTCGAACTGCCCGGCTGGGGAATGGACCCCGAGGTTATCGGCGAAGTGCAGGCCTGAGTGGCGACCGAGGCGCCCGGCATCGCGGTGGGCACGCCGGGTGGCCATACGCGATGGGTGATGATTGCGCTGACCTTCATGGTCGCCGCGGTTGCCTATCTCGATCGCAGCAATATCGCCATCGCCGCGCCGCTGCTGAAGGAGGAGCTGGGGCTTTCCAACGTCCAGCTCGGCGTGGTGTTTAGTGCCTTTTCATTCGGCTATGCAGCGACGCAGCCGATTGCCGGACGGCTGGCGGACCGGTTCGGCGCCTATCGCATCATCGCCGCCGGCGTTATCATCTGGAGCGTGCTGACGGCGGTGACGGCCTCGATACCCGCCGGATTTGGGCTGGCGTTCATGACATTGCTGGTGGTGCGTTTTGCGCTTGGCGTCGGCGAGGCGGTGATTTTTCCCGCCAGCAACCGGATGGTTGCAAACTGGATGCCATCGTCTGAGCGCGGGCTGGCCAATGGCCTGATCTTCGCCGGCGTCGGGGTCGGCGCCGGGGTGGCGCCGCCGCTTATCACTACCATCATGCTGACCCATGACTGGCGGGCGGCATTCTGGGCGACGGCGGCGATCGGCCTGGTGGCGCTGCTCCTGTGGCTGCTGATGGCGCGCGAAACGCCGGCCCGCCATCCCTGGGCCAGCAATGCCGAGCGCGCCTATATCGAGGCAGGGATGCCCGAGCGCCGGGCCGGCGAGCCGGCGCGTGCCAGCTGGGGCGCGATCACCGGCAACCGGACCGTGCAGCTGTTGATCTTCAGCTATTTCTGCTTCGGCTACGCTGCCTATATCTTCTTCACCTGGTTCTTCACCTATCTCTCGACGGTGCGCGGCCTCGACCTGAAATCGAGCGGCATTTATGGCACCCTGCCGTTCATCGCCATGGCGGTGGCGTCGCCGGTGGGCGGCTGGATTGCCGACCGGCTGACGGTGCGCCATGGCGGCAGGGTCGGCCGCAGCGGCGTGGCAGGGGTCGGCATGGTACTGGCAGCGCTGTTCATTGCCGCCGCCACCCAGGTCGAGGATGTTCGGGTGGTGGCGGCGGTGCTGGCGCTGGGGTCGGGCTCGCTTTACCTTGCCCAGAGCGCCTTTTGGACGTTGAGCGCCGACATCGGCCGCAGCTCGGCGGGCGCGGTGTCGGGGGTGATGAACATGGGCAGCCAGATCGGCGGCGCGGCGGTCGCGCTGCTGACGCCGGTGCTTGCCGAGTCATTGGGATGGTCAGTGTCGTTCCTGTTCACCGCCGGCGTATGCCTGGCCGGCGGGCTGGCCTGGGCGTTCATCGATCCCGATGCGACGCTGAAAGCCAGCCGCTAGAGATCGGGCAGACTCTGGTCGGCCCGGCCCCAGTGGCGCAGGTCCTTCGAGGCGGCGCGGGCGAGCATCTCGGCGGCATCGTTGATGTGCCACCCGGCCGGTGCTTCGAGTTTGCGCAGCTCTTCCCAGGTCAGCGGCGCGGCGATCGGCGCATTCTCGCGGGCGCGGGCGCTATAGGGCATCACCGCCGTGGCGCCGCGCTGGTTGCGCAGATAGTCGATGAAGATCCGGCCCTGGCGCTTGGCCTTGGCCAGTGCCGCGGTGAAGCGATCGGGCTCGGATTGGGCGAGGGCGGTGGCGAGGCGATGGGCGAAATCCTTGACCTCGGGCCATTCGACCGCCGGGGTCAGCGGCGCGATGACATGGACGCCCTTGCCCCCGGTGACGAGCGGGAAGGTGACGAGGCCCATCTTCGCCAGCACGTCGCGGACCTGGAAGGCGGCGGAGACGACGGCTGCGAAATCCAGTCCCTCGTCGGGATCGAGATCGAAAACCAGCCGGTCGGGCTTCTCGATATCCTCGATCCGCGACCCCCAGCCGTGGAATTCGATCGTGCCCATCTGCACGCAGCTGAGCAGGCCGGCGGCGCTGTCGATGAACAGGTAGGCCTCTTCGCCGCCGTCCTTCTCGCGGATCGCCACCTGTTTGACATGCTCGCCGAAGCTGCCGGCATCGTGCTTCTGGAAGAAACATTTCTTGTCGCGCCCCTGCGGGCAGCGGACAAGGCTGATCGGCCGGTTGCCGGCCCAGGGCAGCATGATCGGGGCGACGGCTTCATAATAGTCGGCGAGCTGGCCCTTTGTGCGCTTGCTTTCAGGGAAGATGACGCGGTCGCGGTTGCTGATCTTGACGCCGCTCGTTTCGATGCTGGCCACCGGGGCCTCGGTCTCGCGGACGACCGCCTCGGGCTTCTTGTCCTCGCGCAGGCCGAGGTAGCTCGAATGGCGGAGCACGCCGTCCCCGGTAACTTCCATAAAAGCGATTTCGGCGACGAGCTTGGGCTTAATCCAGCGGGCGCCGCGCACGGCGGCGGCGGGAGCGTCGACAGGGGCCGCCTTTTGCAGGAGCGGGGTCATCAGGCCAAGCAGGCGTTCGATTTCGTCGCCGGTGAAACCGGTGCCGACCTTGCCGGCATAGCGCAGCCCGCCCTTGTCGTTGACGCCGAGCAGCAATGACTTGAAGCCGCGCTGCTTGTCGGACGGCAGCCAGCCGATGACGATGAACTCCTGCCGGCGGGTGCATTTGGTCTTCACCCAGGCGCTGCTGCGGGCGCCGGTATAGGGGGAGTCTGCGCGCTTCGAGATGACACCTTCGAGGCCGGCGTCGCAGAAGCTTTCGAAAAGTCTCTCGCCCTGGCCGGCGATGTGGTCAGAATAGCGCAGGCGGGTGCTGACGTTGGCGAGCAACGCTTGCAGCTTCTGCTTGCGTTCGACGAGCGGCAGCCGGGTTAGGTCCTCGCCATCGAGTTCGAGCAGGTCGAAGGCAAAATAGTCGATGCGGCCGGGATCGTCCTTCAGCGCCGCCTGCAGTGCCTGGAAGCTGGTGCGTCCGTCCGGCATCAGCACCACCGCCTCGCCGTCAATTAGCGCGCTGCGGGCGTTTAATGTCAGCGCTTCGCTGATCAGACCGCTGAACCGGTCGGACCAGTCGAGCCCCGACCTTGTATAGGCCCGGCCCTCGCCGCTGCCGATGGCGAGCAGCGTGCGATATCCGTCATACTTCAGCTCGTGCACCCAGCGTTCGCCGGGCGGGACATGGTCTACAAGTGAGGCGAGCTGGACGGGCTGGAACGACGGCGGCCTCGTGTCGGCGTGTTTTTTTTGGCTGCGCTGTTTCGGCCGGGCCTTTCCGGCGGCGATCTCGTCCATCGTGCGGCCGCTGTCGATGCCGGTCAGGTGCATAGTGACGAGATCGTCCGAGCCGCCGGCATGGGCGTCGGCGACCTTGCGCAGCAGCCAGTTCTCGCGCTTCTCGCCCGGCCGGGGCTTGAGGCGCACGAGGATCCATTCGCCCTTCATCCGCTCGCCGTAGAGGATGAAGTGGAGATGGCCGTCGGCCAGCGTCTTGCGTGGGTCCTTGCCGGGGATCGACTCCCAGCGGCCCCGGTCCCAGAGCATCACGGTGCCGCCGCCATATTGGCCCTTGGGGATGCTGCCCTCGAACCCCGCATAGTCGAGCGGATGGTCCTCGGTGCGCACTGCGAGCCTTTTGTCGTCGGGGTTGGCGCTGGGGCCGCGAGTGACGGCCCAGCTGAGCAGGACGCCGTCGAGTTCCAGCCGGAAATCATAATGGAGGCGGGTAGCGGCGTGTTTCTGGACGACGAAGCCGTCACCTTTCGTCTTCCCGCTGGCCCCAGAGGGTTCGCTGGTCCGTGAAAAATCCCGCATCGCCCGGTATTTCTCGAGCGTGTCGGTCGCTGCCTTGGATTTTGGGGTGCGCGGCGCCATCTGCCTGTTCCGATCCTCGGTTCAATCGTCAGCGGGCGGGCTTGTTCCCGCGCCATCGTCCTGATGCACGGCGCGGGCGAAGCGGTAGCTGGTCTGGTCGAACTTCAGGCTGCGGAAGAAGCCATGCATGTGGCTGACCTCGATGTCGCTCATCGCCTCGACGAGCGTGCAGCCCTTGCGGGCCAACGCCTGCTCGGCGGCGGCGAGCAGGCGGGTGGCGATGCTGCGCCGGCGGTGCTTCTTGTCAACGACGAGCATGGTGATCCGGCCGACCGGGCCGCGATGGGGCGTTGAGATCATTGCCCAGGCGCAGCAGCCGATGAGTGCGCCCTGTTCGGCGACGATCAGCCCGGCGGCGCGGCCGGACAGTGGCTTGAGGTTGTCGCGGATGGTGCCAGCATCGATGGTCAGGCTGTCGAGCTGGCTGAACAGCATGGCCAGGGCGTCGGCATCGCCGGCACGGGCGGCGCGCAGAGCCAAGACCGGCTCCCGCTTCGGTGCTGACGCCGGTTGGGGCGTGGGCGCCGGCGGCGGCTTGGGCTTTTCTATGGGTGACACCTTGCGCGGCGAAGGGCGGGCTGACGGAGCCTTATCTGGTTCGCGGGTGGTCCTGCGCTGCTTCCTGGGAAGCGGTCGGGGTGCCGGCGCCTCGGCGGACTGTTGCCAGCTGCTCTGGGCGCTGGAGCGAAGGTAGGTCTCGATGTCGGACGCGCTGGCGGTGAGGCTGTCGCCGTCGATGCCGAGCAGAGGCTTCCCGGCCATATCGGTGAGGCCGTACTTGCCAAAATCGCCGGTGCCGGGCTTGCGGCGGCGGGACTTGACCAGCTTCAGCCCGCGATGCTCCGCCATCTCGCGCAGCGCCGGGTCGCTGGCATTGGTCATTTGGCGTTGCGGGCCGGGGCCTTGGCCGCTGGCTTGGCGGCCGGCCTTTTTGCCGCTGGCTTGCTGCCGCTACCGATCGATTTCTTCAGCGCGGCCATCAGGTCGACGACATTGCTGCCGCGCGGATCGCTGTCAGGCTCATCGCTGTCGATGCTGATCGTCTTGCCTTTCTTCTTGCGCTCGATAATGTCCTTCAGGGCATCGACGTAACGGTCATGATAGTCGCTGGCGTCGAATGTGCCGGTCTTCTTGTCGATCAGCGTGGTGGCGAGGTCGAGCAGCTCCGAATCAGGATCGCCGGTGCCGATCTCGCGGAAATAGCTGGCGGCCTTGTTGATCTCGTCGGCATACCGCAGTGTCTCCATCACCAGGCCCTTGCCGCAGGGCTTGATGCTGACGACATGCTCGCGGCCGCGCATCGCCAGTTGGCCGAGGCCGATCTTGCGGCTGCGGCGCAGCGCCTCGCGCAGCACGATGAACGCCTCTTCGGCAAGGTCGTCGGCAGGGATGACGTAGAATGGTTTTTCGAAATAGATCGGGTCGATGTCGTGGCTGTCGACGAACTGGGTCAGTTCGAGCGTCTTCTTGCTCTCCAGTTTGACGCCCTCGATCTCCTTGTCGTCGAGGATGACATATTCGCCCTTGGCATATTCGAAGCCTTTGACGATGTCCTCGACGTCGATCGGGCCGATGCCGGGGACGGTCTTTTCATATTTGATGCGCTTGCCCGAGGGCTCGTGGATCTGGTTGAAGGCGATTGTCGCACCGCTTTTGGTGGCCGAATAGATCTCGACCGGGATGGAGACCAGCGCCAGGCGGATCTGGCCTTTCCAATAGGGGCGTGCGGCCATCAGCATTCTCCATCGATTGCGGTCGGACAACGCCGCAACGGCGCATTTGTCCCGCAACCTTCGTCGCGATTGTGCGGCAGAACGATATTTGGTCAACAAGTGTCTGTTGACCATCCATGTGGATGGTATATGGATGGCAAATGAGCAATCGGCCTGACAGCGAGAAGATCACTATCAACCTCGGCTTCGTCGATCTCGGTCATGTCGATCTGCTGGTCCGCGAAGGTTTTTATGGCAATCGTTCGGACTTCATCCGCACCGCGATCCGCAACCAGCTGGCGCGCCATGATCCGTTGCTCGCCGAGGCGGTCAGCCGCCAGCAGTTCCATACCGGACTGTTGCGCATCGACCGGACGATGCTGGAGACCGCGGTCGCCGAGCGGCGGCGATTGAACTTCAAGGTGCTGGGGCTGTTATCGGTGGCGGCCGATGTCGACCCTTCGCTGATCACCGCAGCCATTGCCCATGTCGAGGTGCTCGGCGCGATCGATGCAACCCCGGCCGTGCGTGCCTCGCTTCGCGCGTTGATGACAGGATAAGATGATGAAGATCGATCCCCGCATGGCCGAAGCGCTGGCCCTTGTCCGGGCCGGGCGGCCTATGGACGCGACGCGCCTGCTCCAGGGGGAGGGCGGGCAAGCGCCCGGGGGCGGGTATGCCCCCAATCGCGCGGACGCGACCGATATCATCGACTTGGTAGCCGAGCCGGCGACGCGCACGGACCGGCTCCACAGTTTTCGGTCGCGGGATGGCGAGATCGGATACCGGCTGCACCGGCCGGCGGATCTGCCAAGCGGCGCGCCGCTGCTGGTCATGCTTCATGGCTGCACCCAGACCGCGGACGATTTTGCGCTGGGCACGCGGATGAACGCGCGCGCCACCCCCGCCGGCATGGCCGTGCTCTGGCCCGAGCAATCGACGCGCGCCAATCCGCGGCGCTGCTGGCGGTGGTTCGAGGCGGCGCATCACCGCGCCGAGGCGGGGGAGCCGGCGTTGCTGCTGGCCCTGGCCCGTCAGATCACTGCCGAAAATGCGCTCGATACAAGCGGCTTTTTCGTCGCCGGCATGTCGGCGGGCGGGGCGATGGCGGCCGTGCTGGCCGATGTCGCGCCCGATCAAGTGCGGGGTGTCGCCGTGCATTCCGGGCTGGCTGCGGGCGCGGCGGGCACCATGGCCGGCGCGCTGGCAGCGATGCAGCGGGCACCGGCAAGCGCTCGGTCGGCCGGAAGATTCGTGCCGATGATGGTCATTCACGGCGACGCCGATTCCGTCGTGGCGCCAGGCAACGGGGATGCGTTGTTTGTCGATGCACTCAGCCGCGCCGGCGATCGTCTGACGGTCGAGACGCCGGCGTCTCGTTGGGGGCGGTTGACCGTCGGAACCGACAGCGAAGGCCACGTCCGCGCGGCGCGGCTCATGCTGGCCGGTGTCGAGCACAGCTGGGCAGGCGGCAACCCCGCCGGTAGCCACACCAGTGCCGCCGGGCCAGACGCCTCGGCCGAGATCCTGCGCTTCTTCTCGGTCCAGCAGCGTCACCCGCTTGGCTGAGCCGCGACGACTTTGCGGCTGGAGATGGCGGCTGTTCGGCGGTAAACATCAGGGATGGACAATGACAATGATGTGCCCCTGGCGGACCTGCGGCCCCGCCTGATCTCGGCGATGCTCGTGCATGTGCCGTTCGAGGGCTGGACGGCTGCAGCGCGCGATGCGGCGGCCGGCGACCTCGGCAGCGACCCCGACATTGCCGCCATGGCGCTGCCGGATGCGACGTCGATGTGCGATGCCTATACGGCGCTGGCCGATGCGCGGATGACGGCGGCCATGGCCGAAGCCAATGTTTCGGCGATGAAGGTGCGCGAGCGGATCCGGATGGCGCTGACCGTGCGGCTTGAGAATGCCCGCCACGACAAGGAAGCGGTGCGTCGGGCACTGGCGTTGATGGCGCTGCCGGCCAACGCGGCGATGGGACTGCGGACATTGTGGCGGACGGCCGATACGATGTGGCGGGCCGCCGGTGACACGTCCACCGACTTCAACCATTATTCCAAGCGGGCAATCCTGGCGTCGGTCTATTCGGCGGTGCTGCTCTATTGGCTCGATGACGACAGCGAGGACATGGCCGACACTCGCGCCTTCATTGAACGGCGGATCGATGGCGTGATCGGAATCGAAAAGGCCAAGGCCCAGGCGCGCGGCATGGTCGACTGGCTGCCCGACCCCGCCCGCTTCCTCGGGCGGCTGCGCTACCCGGTCTCCTGAATTCGCCACTGGCGCTGGCAGGGCGCACATGATAACGCCTCGCAATCTCTTGGCTGAACGGACGCGGCGGCAATGGCCGAACCCCTTGTTATCGATCGGATGGAGCCGGGCCAGCACGCGCTGATCTCGGCGATCGACCGTCAGGGGCTTGATCCCGATACCGCACGTCGGCTGATGGAACTCGGGTTCGATGAGGGGGTGGACGTCGTGGTCCTGCACCGTGCGCCGTTTGGCGGCGATCCGCTGGCTGTGCGGGTGGGCAATATGGTGGTGGCGTTGCGGCGCTCCATGGCGGTGCTGATCGAAGTGGAGCCCTTGTCTTGACCGCGGCCCCGGTGTCGCCCGTCATTGCCCTGGTAGGCAATCCTAATGCCGGAAAAACAAGCCTTTTCAACGCGTTGACTGGATCGCGCCAGAAGGTCGGCAATTATCCCGGTGTCACCGTGGAGCGCAAGTCCGGACGGCTCGCGCTTGCCGATGGCCGGATGGCCGAACTGATCGACCTGCCCGGCACCTACAGCCTGGCACCGCGCAGCCCCGACGAGGCGGTGACGCGCGATGCGATCCTGGGGCGGCTGAAGGGAGAACGGCCGATCAATGCGATCATCGCCGTGATAGACGCGACCAATTTGCGCAACCATCTGCGCTTCGTGCTCGAGCTGAAGGCGCTTGGGCTGCCGATGGTGGTGGCGCTGAACATGTTCGACCTTGCCGAGCGCGATGGGATCGAGATCGATGTGGCGCGGCTGGAAGGGCTGCTCGGCTTGCCGGTGGTGCCTACGGTGGCGGTGCGCAAGCGCGGGCTGGCGGCGCTGGTCGACGCCGTTGGCGGACGGCTGGCCGAGCCAGTAGCCGCGGCGGCTCTGCCTGATGTGCAGGCCAGCCTGGCACCGCTCCAGCGCGAGGCGCGGGCGATGGCCAGTGCGGCGACGCGAACCATCGGCTCACCCAAGCGCTGGTCGGACCGGCTCGATGCCCTGGCGCTGCATCCGGTGGCCGGTCCGCTGCTGCTGGCGACGCTGCTGTTCCTGATCTTCCAGGCCGTGTTCGCCTGGGCGGCGCTGCCGACGGCCGGCATCGAAGCGCTGATCGCCGCGGCGCAGGAGGCGGCGCAGGCCGCGCTGGCACCGGGCTGGCTACGGTCGCTGATTGTTGATGGCGTGCTGGCCGGCGTCGGTGCGGTGATTGTCTTCCTGCCGCAGATATTGATCCTGTTTTTCTTCATCCTGCTGCTCGAACAGTCGGGCTATATGGTGCGCGCCGCGTTCATCATGGACCTGCTGATGGCGCGCGTGGGGCTGAATGGCCGGGCGTTTATCCCGCTGCTGTCCAGCTTTGCGTGTGCCATCCCCGGGATCATGGCGGCGCGTACCATCGATTCGCCGCGCGATCGGCTGACCACGATCCTGATCGCGCCGCTGATGACCTGCTCGGCGCGGCTGCCGGTCTATGCGGTGATCATCGCCGCCTTTATTCCGGACCGGGCCGTTGGGGGGATATTCAACCTGCAGGGCGTCGTGCTTACGGGGCTTTATGTGGCCGGCGTCGTCGGGGCGCTGGTCGCGGCGGCCGTGCTGCGCCGGACCGTGACCAAGGGCAGCAGCCCGGCGTTCCTGATGGAAATGCCGAAATACCAGTGGCCAGCGATGCGCGATATGGCCATCGGCCTGTACCAGCGGGCGGCCGCCTTTCTTGTCCGTGCCGGTACCATCATCCTGTTGTCGACGATGGCGCTGTGGCTGCTGGCCAGCTACCCCAAGCCGCCGGCGGACTGGGACCGGCCGGCGCTCGACTATAGCTATGCTGGGCGGATCGGCGAGGCGCTGGAGCCGATCTTCCGGCCCATTGGCTTCAACCGGGAGATCGTGCTGGCGCTGGTGCCGGGCATGGCGGCGCGCGAGGTCGCGGTGAGCGCGCTCGGCACCGTCTATTCGTTGCAGGGTGTGGATGAGGAACACACCGGTTCGCTGGTGGAGACGCTGCGCAGCCGTTGGGAACTGCCGACGGCGCTGGCCTTTCTCGCCTGGTTCGTGTTCGCGCCGCAGTGCCTGTCGACGCTGGCCGTGACCAAGCGCGAGACGGGGGGGTGGAAATGGCCGATCTTCATGTTCAGCTATTTGTTCGCCGCAGCGTGGCTGGCGGCCGGGGGGACCTATTGGACGGCGCGCTGGCTGCTTTAGGCGGGACTATTGCAAGACCAGTGTTGCCGCTGCATGGCGCCGAGGCGGGGCGGTTGGTAACGGGGTGGCGGCGCTGCGGGCGAGCAGCAGGCCCTGGGCGTTGCGCAGCGTGGCGCTGAGTACCGCGCCCGAGGCATTGGTCGGATAGGCCAGCCACCAGGACAACGGCAGCGTGCGGCCTGGCCGGATAATGGTGCTGGCGATGGGTGTCGTGCTGCCGGGCCGGGCCAGCGTAATTGTCAGCCGCGCGCCTTGGGGGATGGTAACGGCGCCAGTGACGCTGCCGGTGACGACGCCCGGGCTGGTGCCGGCCGGCACGGCATTGCACAGCAGGTCGGGCCGGTTGGAGCGGGACAGGGTGACCGTCTTCTCGCCTTCACGGCCCCGGCCGCGGACGGCGAGGCCGGGCGCCGTGAAGCGGAAGCCGCTCCAGACCCAGCGCTGGGCCAGACGGTGCTCGCGGCCATCGAGGATCAGCACCGGGCCATAGCCACGCCGATCGAAGCGGAGGTCATTGCCGTCCGTGCAGATGTAGCGGCCCGATTCGGCGATGCGGGCGGCGGCGTCGGCGCGGGCGGGCGCCAGCATCAGGATGATCAGCATCAGCGTGCGGTGCAAGCTTGCCTCCCCATGATTTTGGGCGAAGCTAGACCGTTCCAGACACGATGCCAACCGGTGGGAGAGATGATCATGACGACATTGTTTGCCGTAATGGGACAGGACGCACCGGGCAGCGGGCCGATCAGGGCCAAGTATATGGCTGCACATCTGGCCCATGTGGAGGCCAATATGGCACGCTTGGCGGTGGCGGGGCCGCTACGCAATGCGACCGGCGCGGTGAGCGGATCGTTGCTCGTGGTGCACGCGGAAGACGAGGCCGATGCCCGTGCGTTCATCGCGCAGGACCCTTATTTCAAGGCTGGCGTCTGGGCAGTGATCGAGGTGCGGGCGTTCAGCGCGGTGGCCGGGGACTGGGTGGGTGGACGGGCCTGGTAGGGCTGGCTGCGGCGGAAGGGCCCTTGGCGACAGGCAATTCTTCAACTATGAAATATTGCGTATGCCAGTTTCTTGATACGGGGCGTTTGCGCACGAATTTATGACAACCGGTGCCTCTTCCACTTCCTTGCCGGCCGGACCGCATGCGCTGATCACCGGCGGCGGGACGGGAATTGGCGCGGCAATCGCGCAGGGGCTGGCCGCCAGCGGACATCGGGTGACATTGATGGGTCGGCGGGAGGGGCCGCTGGCTGAAGTCGCGGCGACGCTGCCGGGGGCGCAATGGGTCACCGGCGACGTCACCGATGCTGAAAGTGTGGCCACCGCCTTCCGGCACGCGCGAGCGGCGCATGGCCCGATTTCGGTTCTGGTCTGCAACGCCGGCGCCGTTGTCAGTGCCCGGTTCGAAACCCAGTCGTTCGATGTCTGGCGGCAGATCATGGCGGTCAATCTCGATGGACTCAGCCATTGCGCCAGCGCCGCGTTGGCCGATTTGCGGGCGGCCGCTGCGGGGCGGCTGGTGGTGGTCGCCAGCACCGCCGGGCTGAAGGGCTATGCCTATACCTCCGCCTATTGCGCGGCCAAACATGGCGCCATCGGGCTGGTGCGGGCGCTGGCGCTGGAACTGGCGCGGACGCGGGTGACGGTCAATGCCGTCTGCCCCGGCTTTACCGAAACGGAAATCGTCATCGAAGCGGTGGCCAAGATCCAGACGCGGACCGGTCGCAGCGAGGCCGAGGCGCGCGAGGAATTGGCGGCGTTCAATCCGCAGGGGCGGCTGGTGATGCCGGAAGAAGTTGCCGATGCGGTGGCGTGGCTGTGCGCGCCCGGCAGCGGATCGATCAACGGCCAGGCCATCGCGGTGGCCGGCGGGGAGGTGATGTGAGCGGACAGGTTGTGGCGCTGCTGCGCGAGAAACATGATGGCGTGCTCGGCGATGCCGACGACGAGATGCAGCGCGATGCGGTCAGGCTCTGGCTGCGGCTGCTTTCCTGCACCATGGTGATCGAGAAGCACATCAAGCGCGGGCTGGCCGAGCAGTTCCAGACCACCTTGCCGCGCTTCGACATTCTAGCGGCACTCGACCGTGCCGAGGCCGGGCTGAGCATGAGCGCGCTGGGTCGGGCGCTGCTGGTTTCCAATGGCAATATCACCGGGCTGGTGCAGACGCTGGTCCGCGACGGCGATGTGACGATGGCAAGCGCGCCGGGGGACCGCCGCACGGCGATCGTTACCATCACCGACGAGGGCCGCACGCGTTTCAAGGCGATGGCGACGGCGCATCATGACTGGGTGGCGGACATGTTTTCCGGTCTTTCGGACGCGGAACGGCTGGCGCTGATGGGTCAGCTCGGTCGACTGAAAAGCTCGATCGCGGCGGCTGTCGGCGGGGACGACGCATGACTGCCGCTACTTATGCTGCGCAGCATTTCGGCTGGGATTTCGATGCCGGGGTAGCGACGATCACCCTCAACCGGCCTGAGCGCAAGAACCCGCTTACCTTCGAAAGCTATGCTGAACTGCGGGACCTGTTTCGTAGCCTTGTCTACTGGCCCAAGGTCAAGGCCGTGGTGCTGACCGGCGCCGGCGGAAATTTCTCGAGCGGCGGCGACGTCTTCGAGATCATCGGGCCACTGACGAAGATGACCATGCCCGAGCTGCTCGATTTCACCAGGATGACGGGCGATCTCGTAAAGGCGATGCGCGGCTGCCCGCAGCCGATCGTGGCGGCGCTGGACGGCGTGTGCGTCGGCGCCGGGGCGATCATGGCCATGGCGTCCGACCTGCGGCTGGCGACGCCGCGGACCAAGACCGCCTTCCTGTTCACGCGTGTCGGACTGGCCGGCTGCGACATGGGGGCGTGCGCGATCCTGCCCCGCATCATCGGCCAGGGCCGGGCGAGCGATCTGCTGTTCACCGGCCGGGTGATGACCGCCGAGGAAGGCGAGCGCTGGGGGTTCCATAACCGGCTGGTGGCCGAAGAGGCGCTGCTCGATGAGGCGCGGGCGTTGGCGGCAAGTCTCGCCGTCGGACCGAATTTCGCCCATGGCATCACCAAGACCCAGCTCAATATCGAATGGTCGGTCAGCCTCGACGTGGCGATCGAGATGGAGGCGCAGGCCCAGGCGATCTGCATGAAGACGCAGGATTTTGTGCGCGCGTTCGAGGCCTTTGCCGACAAGCGCCAGCCGCTGTTCGAAGGCAATTGAATGGCTGACCGCAGCTTCCTCGACTGGCCGTTCCTCGATGACAGTCACCGGGCGCTGGCCGAGCGATTGGAGGACTGGTGCGTTCAGGAACTGGCGTCGCCCGGCCATGACGACAGCGATATCGATGCACAATGCCTGGCGCTGCTGAGCCGGCTCGGCGAGGGCGGTTGGCTGCGCTATGCCGTGCCGGCGCAATTTGGCGGCGTGTTCGAGACGCTCGACGTGCGGTCGCTGTGCCTGATCCGCGAGACGCTGGCGCGCCATTCGGGGCTGGCCGATTTTGTCTTCGCCATGCAGGGGCTGGGATCGGGCACGGTCTCGCTGTTCGGCAGCCCCGCGCAAAAGGCGGCGATCCTGCCGGGCATTGCCGAGGGCAGCCGGATGGGCGCGTTCGCGCTGACCGAGCTCGACAGCGGCTCGGACGTTGCCGGCATGACCACCCAGGCGGTTCGGGACGGCGACGACTGGGTGATCGACGGCGCCAAGACCTATATCTCGAACGGCGGCATCGCCTCGCAATATGTGCTGTTCGCCCGCACCGGCGAGGCGCCCGGCGCGCGCGGGATCTCGGCGTTCCTGGTGCCGGCCGATACGCCCGGGCTGGAGATTGTTGAGCGGATCAGAGTCAGCGCGCCGCACCCGCTGGCGACGCTGCGCTTCAACGCAATGCGGCTGCCAGGCGATGCGCTGGTCGGCGAGGCCGGGCGCGGCTTCATGCAGGCGATGGCGACGCTCGATGTGTTTCGCACCACGGTCGGCGCCGCGGCGCTGGGTTTTGCCCGGCGTGCGCTGGACGAGGCCACGCAGCGGGTGCTGGGGCGACAGCTTCAGGGCAAGGCACTGGCGGAGAATGCCGTGGTGCAGGCGCAGCTGGCCGACATGGCGCTCGATATCGACATGGCGGCGCTGCTGATCTACCGCGCCGCCTGGACGCGCGATGTGCAGGGCCTGCGCAATACCCGCGAGGCGGCGATGGCCAAGCTCCACGCCACCGACAGCGCCCAGAGCGTGATCGACAAGGCGATGCAGATGCATGGCGGGCTGGGCGTGGTCCATGGTCATATCGTCGAGACGTTGTTCCGCGAGGTGCGGGCGCTGCGGATCTATGAGGGTGCATCCGAGGTGCAGCGGGTGGTCATCGCCCGCGAGCATCTGGCTTTGGCAAAAGGAGCCCGGACATGAAGATCGAAGTCATTGGTGGCGGCCCCGGCGGGCTGTATACGGCGATCCTGACCAAGAAGGCGCGGCCGGACTGGCAGATAAGCGTCCATGAACAGAACCGCGAAGGCGATACCTTCGGCTTCGGCGTCGTCTTCTCCGACGAGACGCTCGACGAATTCCTCAGCCGCGACCCTGAATCCTATGCGATGATCCGTGACCGCTTCGCCTATTGGGACGATATCCGTATCGTTCGCGACGGCGAGGCGGTGCGCTGCGGCGGCAATGGCTTCGCCGGTTGTTCGCGCCTTGCGTTGCTCGAAGTGCTGATCGCGCGCTGCCGCCAGCTCGGCGTGCCGATCAGCTTCGGCGAGGTCATCGATCCGGCGGATCTCGACTCCCGGTTCCCCGATGCCGATGTGATCCTGGCCTCGGACGGCATCAACAGCCGCATTCGCACGCAGTTCGCGGAGCATTTCCAGCCCGAACTCACGCTGATGAACAACAAATTCACCTGGATGGGCTCGACCCGACCGCTGACCGACTTCACCTATTTCTTCCAGAACACCGCGCATGGCATCATTACCGCACACACCTATCAATATGAGGCGGGCCGCTCGACCTGGGTGTTCGAGACCGACCCTGAATGCTGGGCGGCCCACGGCTTCGCCGAGATGGGCGAAGACGAGGCGGCGCGTTATCTGGAAGGCGTGTTCGCGGCCGAGCTCGAAGGCCATGGGCTGATCACCAACCGCTCGCTGTGGCGCAACTTCCCGCATATCGAGTGCAAGGCCTGGTCGCATGGCCGGATCGTGCTGCTCGGCGATGCCAAGGCGACCGCCCATTATTCGATCGGATCGGGCACCAAGCTGGCGATGGAATGCGCGATCGCGCTCGCCGATGCGCTGCTGGCCAATGAGCATGACGTGCCGGCCGCCTTCGCCGCCTATGAAGCGGCGCGGCGCACGCCGGTCGAGATCATCCAGCACAATGCCAAGGTCAGCCTTGCCTGGTTCGAGCATGTCGCGCGCAGCTGGGACATGCCGAAGATGCAGTTTGCCAATGTCGTGATGAGCCGCGCCAAGTCGATCACCTATGACAATCTGCTGCTGCGCGATGCCGAGTTCGTGAAGGCCGTTGACGACGAATTCTACGAGACGCTGCTCGCCGAGACCGGCCATGACTGCCGCAAAACACGCCCAACGCCGATGTTCACGCCGCTGACGCTGCGCGGACTGACCCTGCCGAACCGCGTCGTCGTTTCGCCGATGGCGCAGTACAAGGCCGAAGACGGCGTGCTCGGCGACTGGCACATGATGCATTATGGCGCCCGGGCGCTCGGCGGCGCCGGGCTGGTATATATCGAGATGACCTGCCCGACCCCCGATGCGCGGATCACGCTCGGCTGCCCCGGGCTGTGGAGCGACGAGCATGAAGCGGCGCTGAAGAAGCTCGTCGATTTCAGCCACGACAATGGCGGCGCGAAGATCGCCATGCAGCTCGGCCATGCCGGGCGCAAGGGCTCGACCCAGCTCGGCTGGGAGAAGATGGATTATCCGATCGCCGATGCACACAGCAACTGGCCGCTCTATTCGGCCTCGCCAATCCCGTGGTTCGAAGGCACCAGCCAGGTGCCGATCGCGCTCGACGAGGCCGGCATGGCGACAATCACCGGCGATTTCGTCCAGGGTGCCAAGCGCGCGGCCCGCGCCGGTGTCGACCTGCTCGAGTTGCACTGCGCGCACGGCTATCTGCTGGCCAGCTTCCTGTCGCCGCTGACCAATCGGCGCACTGATTCCTATGGTGGCTCGATCGAGAACCGGCTGCGCTTTCCGCTGGCGGTGTTCACGGCGATGCGGGCGGTCTGGCCCGAAGAGCGGCCGATGTCGGTGCGCATTTCGGCATCGGACTGGGCGGACGGCGGCCTGTCCGAGGCCGATTGCTTCGCGATCGCCAAGGCGTTCGGCGAGGCCGGCTGCGATCTGATCGACGTCTCGACAGGCCAGACCGTGCCCAACCAATCGCCGGTCTATGGCCGCATGTACCAGGTGCCTTTCGCTGAGGCGGTCAAGAACGTGCTCGGGCTGAAGACGATGTGCGTCGGCGCCATCACCGAGGCCGGGCAGGTCAACACCATCATCGCCTGCCGCCGTGCCGATCTGGTCGCCGTCGGCCGGCCGCACCTGACCAACCCGAACTTCAGCCTGCACGCCGCCGCCTGGTATGGCACACGGGCGATTGCGGTGCCGGCGCCCTATTTCCCGGGCGCTTCGCAGCTCTATCGGGAGAGCGAAAAGACCCGTGACAAACAGGCCGAACTCGCCAAAAAGGCCAAGCCCAAGCGGCATCATACCGATGCCACGCTCGCTTTCCGGAACGCTGCTGAATGACCCATCAGATCCTCCAGCCCGCCGGCTGGCCGCGCCCGAAGGGCTATGCCAATGGCGTTGCGGCGACCATCGCCCCGGAGGGCCGGCTGGTCTTTACCGCCGGCGTCGTCGGCTGGGACGCGCAGTCGGCCTTTCCGGAGGGCCTGACGGCCCAGGCGGCCCAGGCCTTCGCCAATATCGTTGCTATCCTCGCCGAAGCTGGGGCTGAGCCCGCACATGTCGTGCGGATGACCTGGTATGTCACCAGCCGCCAGGCCTATCTCGACGAGGCGCCGGCCATCGGCGCCGCCTATCGCGCGGCGTTCGGCAAGCTGTTTCCGGCGATGGCCGTTGTCGAGGTCAGCGCGCTGATGGAAGCGGCGGCGATGATCGAGATCGAGGCGACCGCGGTGGTGCCGGGCTGAGCCGGCCTCCTCCCGGACCAGTCCTCAGAAATAGACGTCGTCCGGGTTGTACACATGATAGGCGACAAGTGTCTTCGTCTTGCGGATGCCATCGATGGCGGCAAGGCTGTCGTTGACCAGTTCGCCGACATCCTTGCGCTCTTCGATGGCAAGTCGGACCAGAAGATCCCATTTGCCGCTGATCGAGGACACCTCGAGCACGCCCGGAACCTCCTTCACGATACGTCGGCCGACCTTGTACGTCTGGCCGCGCTCGCAGGAGACGAAGATGAAGAAGTTCTGCATGGCAATACTCTAGAGCGGTTTGGTGACAGGGGGAACCAGCACAAGCATCATGCGCCAGCCTCGGCGCCGATTTCCAGCGCCGAGTCCGGCCGGGCCAGCGCCACCAGCCGGAGCCCGGCTGCGGCGGCGCGGCGGGCGGCGAGCGTGGTCGCGGTCGAAATGCTGACCAGCAGCGGACAACCGGCAATGACGGTCTTTTCCACCAGCTCATAGCTGCACCGCGCGGTGACCAGGATGAAGCCGGTAGATGGCAGGATGCCGGCTCGGGCGAGAGCGCCGATCAGCTTGTCGAGCGCATTGTGGCGGCCGACGTCCTCGCGCACCAGGCGGATCCGGCCATCGGGCCCGCAGAAGGCAGCGGCATGGACACCGCCGGTCGTGGCATTGAGTGGCTGGTGAGGGCGCAGCGACGCCAGCGCCGTGAAGATCGAGGCGCTGGGCACATCGAGCGTGGCGGTGATCGGCGGCAGCGGCCGGGCGATCTGTTCAAGCGTCTCCAGACCGCACAGGCCGCAGCTGCCCTCGGACAGGCGGACGCGGACACGGTCGACGAGTGCGTCGGTCAGACGACGGTCGATCCGGGCCATCAGCCGCCAGCCGAGCGGAGTCTCCTGGGTACTGACCTCATGTATATCGCTGGCGGCATCGACCAGCCGTTCGGCAAGCAGGAATCCCGTGGCAAAGTCCTCGAGGTCGGTGGGGGTCGCCATCATCACCGCATAACCGAGCCCGTTGATCTCGATTGCGACGGCCGCCTCGACCGGCAGCGGCCGGGTGATGTCGGCATGGGCGGTGGGGGTGAACTGCCGGACATGGTGCGGGACGGCACCGCTCATGGCAGCGGCGCCGGTGAACACTGGCGGGGCGGGGTGCGGTCGATGAGGGGTCGGTCGATCATTCGGAGCCTGAGCTTTGTGGTGCCATGGCAGTACAGGCTATTTCATCGGCATCCGCCAGTCTTGTCATCCCGCGCCCGGTGGAACGCAGAGTGCAGTCCCGACGTATCGCTTCTCACGAGCCGAGAAATCGATATGCCGGCTGGCCAGACGCGTTGCGACCCGTTATCGATAGTCAACCTGCCCGGGCAGGTATGGTTCAGTGGCGTGCGGCTCTGGTGTTCCGCCGAACGAGAGCGAGTGTTGTATTGAAACCCTCCCGGCGTCGCCATTTTGCTGCCTTTAGTATGATCGTCGCGGGCGCCATGCTCAGCGCGTGCGATAAGGGCGACGATGCGGCGCGTGAGGCCAAGGGGCCGCCCCAGGTCGGCTATGTCTCCGTCGTCTATACCAATGTGCCGTTGGTCGCCGAGCTGGCGGGTCGGGTGACGGCCTATGAAACCTCCGAGGTGCGACCGCAGGTGGAGGGCATCGTCCGTGAGCGGCTGTTTACCGAAGGCGCCGTCGTGCGGCGCGGGCAGACACTGTACCGGATCGACCCCCGGCTCTACGCCGCCACCCTCAACCAGGCGCGCGCCAACCTCGCCAGCGCCGAGGCAACCGTCGAGGCGGCGCGGATACGGGCCGGGCGGCTGGCGCCGCTTGCGAAGATGGAAGCGGTCAGCGCCCAGGACCTGACCGATGCCGAGGCCACCGCACGGCAGGCCGAGGCCAGCGTGGCGCAGGCGCGGGCGCAGGTGGAGACTGCCCGGATCAACCTGGCCTTCACCGACGTACCGGCGCCGATCAGCGGCCGGATCGGCCGGTCGCTGTTCACCGTGGGGGCGCTGGTTACGACCAACCAGGCCCAACCGCTCGCCGTGATCCAGCGGCTCGATCCGATCTTTGTCGACATCCAGCAGTCGAGCGCCGACCTGCTGGCGCTGCGGCGGGCGCTGGCGCCGGGGGGGCTCGCCCCGCCCCGCCCCCGCGTCCGGCTGCTGCTCGAGGACGGCAGCGAATATGGGTTGGCCGGTACGTTGCAGTTCTCGGAAGTGATGGTCAGCCAGACGACCGGCACGGTGACGCTGCGCGCCCGCTTTCCCAATCCGCAAGGCGAACTGCTGCCCGGCATGTTCGTCCGCGCCCGGCTGGCGCAGGGCATCGACACCAATGCGATCCTGGTGCCGCAGGCGGCCGTCGCCCGCGAGGCGCGCGGCGATGCCACGGTCTATGTCATCGGCGCCGACAACAAGGTCGCCCAGCGTGCGGTCGTGGCGACCCGGACACAGGGCACGGACTGGGTGGTGACCGGCGGTCTCAAGCCGGGCGACAAGGTTGTGGTCCAGGGCACCGGGTCCATCGAGCCGGGCGCCGCCGTCCGGCCGGTCCGGGCTGATGCGCCGCAGAATATCGTGGCCCCCGCCGCAGAGACGCGCTGATGTCCCGGTTCTTCATCGACCGGCCGATCTTCGCCTGGGTACTGGCGATCATCGTCATGCTGGCCGGTGTCGGCGCCATTCTGTCCTTGCCGATCGCTCAATATCCCGATGTCGCACCGCCGCGCGTCAACGTCCGCGCCACCTATCCCGGCGCCTCGGCCGAGACCATCCAGAACAGCGTTACCCAGGTCATCGAGCAGCAGCTGACGGGCATCGACGGCCTGCTGTACTTCAGTTCCTCCTCGTCCTCGCGCGGGCAGGTGACGATCTCCGCCACCTTCGAGAAGGGCACCGATCCCGATATCGCCCAGGTCCAGGTCCAGAACCAGGTCCAGCAGGCGCTGCCGCGGTTGCCGCAGCAGGTTCAGCAGCAGGGGCTGCGCGTCACCAAGTCGAACCCCGACTTCCTGATGATTGTCGGCGTCTATGACGAGACCGACCAACGCACCAACCGGGACGTTTCCGACTATCTGACCTCCAATCTCGAGGATCGACTGGCCCGCATTGAGGGCGTCGGCGAGATCAACGTCTATGGATCGCAATATGCGATGCGAATCTGGCTCAATCCCGATCGACTCGCCAGCTATGGGCTGATGCCCGGCGACGTGGTGACCGCCATCCAGAACCAGAACACCGAGGTGGCCGCCGGCGAGATCGGCGGGCAGCCGCAGCCGCTGACCCAGCGGCTGAACGCGACCGTCACCGCCCAGGCGCGGCTACAGACGCCGGAGGAATTTCGGGCCATCGTTCTTAAGACCGAGCCGAGCGGCGCCACCGTGCGCCTGCAGGATGTGGCGCGGGTCGAGCTGGGGGCGGAAAATTATGCTTCGAGTAGCCGGATCAACGGCCATCCCGGCGCCGGCATTTCGGTCTCGCTGGCGCCGGGCGCCGATGCGCTGAAGACGGCCGAACTGGTCAAGGCGATGGTCGAGGCGTCCGCGCCAGGTTTTCCTGCCGGCCTCAAATTTGCCTATGCCAATGACACCACGGCGTTCATCAAGCTGTCGGTCGAGGAAGTGGTGCAGACGCTGTTCGAGGCAATCGTCCTTGTCGTCCTTGTCATGTTCCTGTTCCTGCAGAGTTGGCGGGCAACGCTGATCCCGACCATCGCCGTGCCGGTGACACTGCTCGGCACCTTCGCGATCTTTTATGTGGCGGGCTTCTCGATCAACACGCTCACCTTGTTCGGCCTGGTGCTGGCCATCGGCCTGCTCGTCGATGATGCGATCGTCGTGGTCGAGAATGTCGACCGGCTGATGCGCGAGGACCCGACGCTGTCGGCGCGGGACGCAACCATCAAGTCGATGGAGCAGATCCAGGCGGCACTGATCGCCATCGCTATCGTGCTGTCGGCGGTGTTCCTGCCGATGGCCTTCTTCGGCGGGTCGACCGGCGTCATCTACCGCCAGTTCTCGGTGACGATGATCGCGGCGATGATCCTTTCGACGCTGGTCGCGCTGATCCTCAGCCCGGCGCTGACCTCGACGCTGCTCAAGTCGCCGTCGGAGGAGGGCGGAGAGGAGAAGGGCTGGGCGGAACGTCGCTTCCCGCGCGCCTATGGTTTCATGTCCGGTCTCGGGGAAGGCTTCAACCGGCGCTTCACCGAGACGACTGAACGCTATGTCGGCGCGGTATCCTATATGGTCGACCGCAAATGGATATTTGTTGCCATTTACACGGGAATTTTGGCCATTCTCGTCCTGCTTTTCGTTCGATTGCCGACGGGATTTCTGCCGACTGAGGACCAGGGCGCCGCCAGCCTGCAAATCCGCCTACCGGCCGGCGCCACCCAGGGGCGCACCATCGAGGTGCAGCGGGCGGTCGAGAAATATTTTCTTGAGCAGGAGCGCGCCAATACCAGCGTGATCTTCACCGTTGCCGGCGGTGGCGGTGGTGGCTCCTCGGGCCAGAATACCGGCCAGGGGTTTCTCAACTTCACCCCCTGGTCGGAACGCGAAGCCGAGGAGAACAGCGCCGATGCCATCGTCGCGAGGGCGACGGCGGCCTTTGCCAATTTCCGTGACGCGCAGGTGTTCGCGCTGGTGCCGCCGTCGGTGCGCGGGCTCGGCCAGTCCAGCGGCTTCACCATGCAGCTGCAAAATGCCAGCGGCATGCCGCCCGAGGAATTCGACGCCGCGCGCGACCGGCTGCTGGCGGCGGCCAATGCCGATCCGCAGCTCACCGGCGTGCGGTTGTCCGAACTGCCCAAAGTTGCCACGCTCGAGGTGAAGATCGACCAGCAGAAGCTCGCGGCGCTCGGGCTCAACCAGAATGATGTCAACCAGACCCTCTCGACGGCCTGGGGTGGGCGCTATGTCAATGACTTCATTGATCGTGGCCGGGTCAAGCGGGTGTTTGTCCAGGGCGACGCCCAGTTCCGCGCCGAGCCCGATAACATCGGCCAGTGGTTCGTGCGCGGGTCGGATGGCCAGATGGCGCCGTTCGATGCCTTTGCCCGCACCAGCTGGTCGCAGGCGCCGACGAGCCTGTCGCGCTTTCAGGGGCTGCCCTCTTATGAGTTCCAGGGCCAGGCGGCAGCAGGGGTCAGCTCGGGCGCGGCGATGGACCGGATCGAGGCGCTGGCAAACGAAATCCCGGGCACCAGCGTCGCCTGGGACGGCCTGTCCTTCCAGGAGCGACTGTCGTCCGGTCAGGCGCCATTTCTCTATGGGATCTCGCTGCTGATCGTCTTCCTCTGCCTGGCCGCACTTTATGAGAGCTGGACCGTGCCGATCGCGGTGATGCTGATCATCCCGCTCGGGCTGGTAGGCTCGGTGTTCGCGGTGACGCTGCGCGGACTAGAGAATGACGTCTATCTCCAGATCGGGTTGCTGACCACGATGGGGCTCGCCGCCAAGAACGCAATCCTGGTCATCGAGTTCGCCGAGCGGGCCGAACGCGAGGGGCAGCGGGTCATCGATGCGGCCCTGGAGGCGTCGCGCCGCCGCTTCCGCCCGATCCTGATGACCAGCCTGGCCTTCATCTTCGGCGTACTGCCGCTGGCGCTGTCGACCGGAGCGGGGGCCAACAGCCGGATTGCCATCGGCACGGCGGTGATCGGCGGCATGCTGACGGCGACGGTGCTGGCGGTCTTCTACATCCCGCTGTTCTTCGTGCTGGTGCGGCGAACGGTCCGCGATGCCTTCGCCAAGCCGGTGGCGGCCGAATGAACCGGCAATTCGCCTTGCTGGCTCTGCTGGCGACGAGCGGCTGTTCGCTGACTTCGCGTCTCGATCGGCCGGCGCCGCCGGTGCCGGCGTCCTGGCCGGTCGGCGATGCCTATCTGCGTCAGACCGAAGCGGGGCTGCCGACGGTCACCTACAGGGACGTGTTCCGTGACCCCTCGTTGCAAGCGCTGATCGAGACGGCGCTGGCCAATAACCGCGACCTGCGGATCGCCGCGGCCAATATCGCCGTTGCGCGGGCGCAATATCGCGTCCAGCGGGCCAGCATCTTCCCGCAGCTCGATGGCGGGGCCGGCTATATCCGCTCTCAGACTGCCAGCAGCGGGACCGGAACTGGCGGCGGATTTGCTCGTTCCGGCAATAATTTCTCTGCTGATATCGGTGTCAGTGGCTTTGAAATCGACCTTTTTGGGCGATTACGATCCCTTTCTGACGCGCAGCTCAACCGTTGGTTCGCCACCGAGGCGGCGGCGCGCACTACCCGGCTGACGCTGGTCGGCGATGTCGCCGACGCCTGGCTGGCCTATGCTGCCGACCGCAGCCTGCTCGGCGTGGCACAGGACACGGTCGCCAATGCCCGGCGAAGTGTCGCGCTTACCGAGGCCCGGCTGAGCGGCGGGATTGCCCCGCGCACCGATCTCGCTCAGGCCCGGCAGATTCTCGCGCAGGCGGAGGCTGATGTCGCGGCGCAGACGACGGCGCTGGCGCAGGACGTCAATGCCTTGCGGCTGCTCGTCGGAAGCGGCATCGACCCGGCGCTGCTGCCGGCGTCGATCGACGTGGCAGCGCCCACCGTGGCCCCTCCGCCGGCCGGACTCGATTCGGCGATCCTGCTGCGCCGGCCCGATATCGTCGAGGCTGAATATGAACTGCGTGCCACCAATGCTGAGATCGGCGCGGCCCGCGCGGCGCTGTTTCCGACGATTTCGCTGACCGGCATCGTCGGCTTTGCGAGTGATGCCCTGTCGTCGTTGTTCAGCGGCGACAGCTTTACCTGGCGCGCCGGTCCGGCGGTCAATTATCCGATTTTCCGCGCCGGAGCGGGTCGCGCCGGGGTCGAGGTTAGCCGCGCGCGGCGCGATGCCGCGCTCGCCAATTATGAGCGCGTCATTCAGGCCGGTTTTCGGGACGTCGCCGACGGGCTGGCCCGGCAAGGGACGATCACGGCGCAGCTCGGTGCCGTCGACCGGCAGGCTGAAGCAGCAGGAGAGACGTTCAAGCTGACAGAGGCTCGCTATCGCGGTGGCATCGACACGTTCCTTGCCAGCCTCGATGCGCAGCGGTCATTCTACGTCGCCCAGCGCGCGCAGGTAAACACGCGGCTTATCGCCGCCAGCAACGCGGTCGCCCTGTATCGGGCGCTCGGCGGGGATGCGCTTGTCGATACCGCTCCCGAGCCGACAGGCCGGTAGCTGCGCCGGTCAGGCGTTGAGATCCGGACATTGGGTGGCCAGATAGGCGTTGAACTCCGGCGCCGGCAGTGCCCGTGCATAAAGCCAGCCCTGCGCAAAGGGGACGCCGTTGTCGCGCAGATAGTCCGCCTGCTCTTGCCGCTCGACACCTTCGCCAATGATTGTCACCTCAAGCGCCTTGGCCATCTCAATTATGTGGAAGATCACTGCGCTTTTGGCCGATGGCACGCCGATCGTGTCTATGAAGGACTTGTCGATCTTCATGGCATCGAAGGTGATCTGTTGGAGATGCTGAAGGCTGGAATAGCCCGTGCCGAAATCGTCGATTGACAGGCGATAGCCTGATGCCCGTATCTTAAAGATGATCTCGCGGGCGGCATCATAATCCATGAAGCTGCGCTCGGTGACTTCGAGCCAGATTTGGCTGGTGGCAACGCCATGGGACGATACTAGTTCGTCCAGCTGCGCCAGCGCCATATCGGTGTGCAATGCGTCCGGCGCCAGATTCACGGAGATGTGCAACTCTCTGTTGCGGGCCAGCGTGGTGCCGAGGTCGGTGCCGATGTGCTGGATCGCCAACTTGGTGATATCGCCGATCAGCCCGGTATCTTCGGCCGCGGGGATGAAAAGATCTGGCCTGACCCAGCTGCCGTCCGGCCGCCGCCATCGGACGAGGGCCTCGGCGCCGACGCAGCGTCCGGTCCTGATCTCGACGATTGGCTGGTAATGGACCTCGAACTCGCCGTTGCGGAGCGCCGTTGCGATCTCGGCCTTGAACGACAGTCGCCGTCGCGATTGCCAGATGACAAGCGACACGACCAACGCTCCGATGAACAGGCTGATGGGCAGCAGGAGCAACTGCTCGCGACGCAGGGTCGACAGGAAGCTCGGCTCGCGTTCCATGGCAATGGCCGTCCAGTCGCCGGATCGAATGGCGCTGAAAGCGAATTTGCCATCTCGGTCGGTGCGTGGCGCGTCGGCCAATCGGGCCATAAGCTCGTCATGGCCTATGGTGTCGTTGCTCGTGGCGATGATCAGGCCGTCGCGCGTCGCTAGTCCCATCATGATCTGCGGCTCGGCGATGACGTCAACAAACCGCAACGGATCGATCAGCGCATTATATTGTCCCGAACTGATCGCCAGTTTGACGGCGCCGCCCGGCAGCGCGGGCTGGACACCTCGCGTCAGCCCCAACCCGTCCCGGGTAACGAAGTCCGGCGTTTCGAACATGATTTCGTCGCCGATCGGCCCCCAAGATGTGCATCGCAGGCGACCATTTTCGAAATAGCCGATCTCCTCGATGGCGCGGGTGTTGAACACTAGCCGGCGCATCAAGGTGATATGCGCAGGCGAGCAGGGTTTCGCGCGATCCGTGGCCAGTTCATCAAACACGCGCTGGGCGTCGGCCGTGGCCGTTCGCGTCCTGGTCAGGATCCGCTCGGCGATGGCGTCCAGCATTGCCTCTTCATCACTGATTGCCAGCGACCACGTGATCCATAGCATCCCGACAATCGGGACAATCGCCCCGGCAAGGGCGACCAACGTTGCAACCGCAAGAATGTGAAATCGGCGCAGACCAGTCTTCCCATGATTGGCTGTCGACGATCCTGCTATAGCTTTCAACCGCCGACAACTGCCGGCGTCGTGCAGGGCGTCTGACGCAATAGACAGATCCACCGCGGCGCTGTCGGCATTGCCGACGCGAGGGTCATGGTCTGCCCCGGTCGGAGGTGGGTGCGAGCATGGTTGAAATGTCCCGGAGACCGTGGCCTGCGATACCCGCACCGAACCTGACAAGAGGAGACCAGTGTATGTGCCGGCCGATCGGCTATGGGGTGCGCAGCCGCACGTCTTTCACAGGCGGCAATGCTGGTGCCGGATGAGGGGATTGAACCCCCGACCTTCGGTTTACAAAACCGCTGCTCTACCGCTGAGCTAATCCGGCATCTGCTTTGCACTAGCCGCGAGCGGGTTCAGGGGCAAGATCAGGGACAGCCATAGGCGCAGGCCGGATCGGGCGAGCTGTAGAGGATGCGGACCAGCGTGCTGCCGCGCTCGACGCGCGGATCGGTGACGCTGCTGGAGATGATGCCGGCCTGGGGCGCGACGAGCGTGTCAGTGGTGCGGCCGAAGGCATCGGAGATGCTGGCGACGGGCTGGCCCTGCTCCACCCGGCTGCCGAGCGGGACGACGAGCCGGGCCCAGCCGCCGCGGGGTGCGCGCACGCTGGCGAGTGCATTGCCTGTGACCGTCGCTGTCGGCTCGATGACCGTGCCGGCGAGCATCTTCTGCTCGCGCATCAGGTTCTGCAGGCCGGCGACGCCGCGGCTGATCATGGCTGCGTCGAAGCGTTCGGGATGGCCGAGTTCGAGGGTGATCGCCGGTACGCCGTCGTCGGTCAGGGTATTCTCGATGGTGCCCTTGTCGCCGCGATCGAGCTTGATGGCATCGGGCAGCATCAGCTCTGCCATACGCCGCGTCCGCGCATTGGAGGCGAAGACGTACATCACATAGGCGGTGCCGCGGGACTGGGTGTGAAGGTCGACAGCGAGATCGGCATTGGGCCGCATCAGGTTCTGCCACAGCAGCGCGGCATGGTGGGCGACGGCGCTGCCATCGAGGCTTCCCGGCATCTCGCGGTTGAGATTGGGGCTGTTGTGCGAACCGGTGGCCGTGAATTCCCGGGTGCTCTGCAACAGACCGGGCGGGTTGAGACCCGGGACGGCAATGACCGTGCCCGCGAGGCCGGCCGGATCGAGGCTGGCGACGAGACGGTGGATGACGTCGATTCCGTTCAGTTCGTCGCCGTGGGCACCCGCGGTGACCAGCAGCCGCGGGCCGGGCCGGGCGCCCTTGACGACGATGACCGGCACCAGCCAGCGCTGGGCCGTCGCCGTGTCGCCGGCGCGAAACCAGAAGCGGCTGGTGCGCCCCGAAGGCTGGTCGGCAACGTCGAGCCGGTCGATGACCGGAATGCCGTCAAGGCTGCCGACGGTTTCGGTCGCGGCGCGCGCCTGGCTGGTCAGCAGCGGGGCGATCAGTAGGGGGGCGAGCAGCAGCGGGCGCAGCACGGCGAGCAACATCGGGCGCATCAGGGCGCCTTTGGCGCAGACGCGCGGATGGCCAGCGCATGGACGCGTTCGTGCATCAGGTCGCCGAGCGCGGCATAGATCGCGCGCTGCATGGCGACGCGGCTCTGGCCGGCAAATGTTGCGGACTCGATGACGACGGTGAAATGGCTTTCGCCGGCGCCATTGTGGCCGGCGTGGCCGCGGTGCTTTTCACTGTCATCGATGATTTCGAGATGGCTGGGGGCGAGTGCGGCGATCAACCGCGCCTGCATTTCCTTTGCGACTGGGCCCATTTTTGTCTTCCTGTCGGCCATTGCGTCTGGCGGGTGAGCCGCTTCATACAATAGTTTTCCCTGAACCCAAGGATAGACCCCCATCGCCGCCAGCCGCTTTCATGGCCGCATGCCCCAGCCCGAGCCGCGTGCCTGCGCCGCAACGGGGTGCGCCGAGGCGGGCGAGTTCCGCGCGCCGCTGAGCAACCGCGTGCCCGGCGACCGCGCCGGATGGCAATATTTCTGCCTGGAGCATGTCCGGGCGTTCAATGCGCGGTATAATTTCTTCGATGGCCTGTCCCCGGACGAGATCTACGAAGCGCAGTCGCCGTTGGCCGGCTGGGAGAAGGTGGTGACCGAACGGGGGCGCCAGGCCTTTCACTTCGGCGATATCCACGAGATGTTCGGGGCCGACGCGCGGCCAGCCCGGCCGGTGCTGCGCTGGCCGGCGGCCGGCGACGCACGGGCGCTGGGCGCGCTCGGGCTTGACGACAGCGCCACCGCCTTGACCGTGCGCCGCACCTACAAGGCGCTGGTTCGCCGTTATCATCCGGACAGCAATGGCGGCGACAGAGCGCACGAAGGAAAGTTGCAGGCCATCGTCGCAGCCTATACGCATTTGCGCGCACAACCTCGTTTCAAGTCGGAGTCCTGATTCCTGTGGCCACTGCCCCCGCTGTTCCCGAATTCGCCAACCCCCATGGAAGCACCGTATTGTCGGCGCCGGACATGACCGTCGATGCCCGCGAAATGTTCGGCGTCGATGTCGACATGGCGATTCCGGCCTTTTCGGTCGCCGACGAGCGGGTTCCGGATTTCGATCCCTCTTATGTGTTCGATCCGGATACCACGTTGGCGATCCTGGCCGGCTTCGCCTTCAACCGGCGGGTGATGATCCAGGGCTATCACGGCACCGGCAAGTCGACCCATATCGAGCAGGTCGCGGCGCGGCTGAAATGGCCGTGCGTCCGCATCAACCTCGATTCGCACATCAGCCGCATTGACCTGATCGGCAAGGATGCGATCGTGCTGAAGGACGGCCAGCAGGTCACCGAATTCCGCGAGGGGCTGCTGCCCTGGGCGCTGCAGACGCCGACCGCGCTGGTGTTCGACGAATATGACGCCGGCCGCCCTGATGTGATGTTCGTTATCCAGCGCGTGCTGGAAGTGGAGGGCAAGCTGACGCTGCTCGACCAGAACCGGGTGATCCGGCCGAGCCCGTGGTTCCGGCTGTTCGCTACCGCCAACACGGTCGGCCTGGGCGATACCACCGGGCTTTACCATGGCACCCAGCAGATCAACCAGGGGCAGATGGACCGCTGGAACATCGTCACAACGCTCAATTATCTGCCGCACCATACCGAAACGGCGATCGTCGTCGCCAAGGAGCCGAGTTTCGATACCGATGAGGGTCGCAAGCAGGTGGCGAACATGGTGCGCGTCGCCGACATGACGCGGGCCGGTTTCATCGGCGGTGACATTAGCACGGTGATGAGCCCGCGCACGGTGATCACCTGGGCGCAGAACGCCAAGATTTTCGGCAATATCGGCTTCGCCTTCCGCCTGTCCTTCCTCAACAAGTGCGACGAGGCCGAGCGGGGCATCGTCGCCGAATATTACCAGCGGGTGTTCGGCGAGGAGCTGCCCGAATCGGTCGCCGTCAAGGCGCGTCGCTAGGCCGGGTGCGGCATGGCCCAGGCTGACAATCCGCTCGAGGACTTTCGCCAGGCCGTGGCGGCGACGCTGCGGGCGATGGGCCACAATACCGGCGATCCGCGCTGGGAGGTGGAGCTCGCCTATACCGCCGACAAGCCGGGCTGCATCGGTGATTCGGCGCGGGTGCCGCAGCCGGGGCGGGCGTTGCCGGCCGATCAGGTCGCCGAGGTGCGCGGCTGGGCCGACAGCTTCGCGCTGCGGCACCGGCATCATGACGCCCGGCTCCATGGCCAGAGCCAGCCCGAAAGCGGCGCGGCGCGCGACATCTGGAACGCGCTTGAGCAGGCGCGGGTCGAGGCGCTGGGCAGCAACGACATGGCCGGCGTTGCGGTCAATCTGGCGCGGATGACCGAGACGCGGGTGCGGGCCGATCCGATCGTGCGCGCCCGCTCGGCCGAGGAAGTGCCGCTGGCGACCGCTCTCGGGCTGCTGGCGCGCGAGCGGCTTACAGGTGCGCCATCCCCGGCGACGGCGCAGACGGCTTTGGCCATGGTGCGCGCCGACCTCGAGGCGAAGGCGGGGGAACATCTTGACGAGTTGGCGCGGACAACCGGTGACCAGGCGGCCTTTGCCCGGGTGATGCGCCACATCCTCGCCGACCTCGGGCTGGGCGAGGACCCGGACACGCTGAACGAGGATGACGACGAGGCGAGCGATGAGTCCGAGGATCAGGACGACCAGCCCGGCGACGGCGAGGATGATGACACGCCCGAGCAGGGCGGCGACGAGCAGTCGACCGAGATGCGCGCCGAAGAGGGCGAGGACCCGCCCGAGGACGGCGAGACCCGTGAGATCGAGATGGACACCGACATGGTGTCCGAGGCCGAGATGGGCGAGGAGGGGCAGGAGGGGATGACCCCCTGGCGTCCCGATCGGCCCGACAGCGGTCTGCCGTCCGACTTCGACTACAAGGCCTATGCCACCGCGCATGACGAGGTGATCACTGCCGAGGAGCTGTGCGACGCCGACGAGCTGACGCGGCTCAGGGCCTATCTCGACCAGCAGCTGGTACCGCTGCAATCGGCGGTGACCAAGCTGGCCAACCGCCTGCAGCGCCGGCTGATGGCACAGCAGAACCGCAGCTGGGACTTCGACCAGGAGGAGGGGTTGCTCGATGCCGCGCGGCTTGGCCGGATTGTCACCAATCCTGCCTATGCACTCAGCTACAAGGTCGAGCGCGATACCGATTTTCGCGACACGGTGGTTACGTTGCTGATCGACAATTCGGGCTCGATGCGCGGGCGGCCGATCTCGATCGCGGCGATCTGCGCCGATATCCTGGCGCGCACGCTCGAACGCTGTGCGGTGAAAACCGAGATCCTCGGCTTCACGACGCGGGCCTGGAAGGGCGGGCTGGCGCGCGAGAAATGGCTGGCCGATGGCCGCCCGCCGAAGCCCGGGCGGCTCAACGACCTGCGCCACATCATTTACAAGCCCGCCGATGCGCCGTGGCGGCGGGCCCGCAAGAACCTCGGGCTGATGATGCGCGAGGGGCTGCTGAAGGAGAATATCGACGGCGAGGCGCTGCTCTGGGCCCATGACCGGCTGCTGGCGCGGCGCGAGGACCGGCGAATCCTGATGGTGATCTCCGACGGCGCGCCGGTCGACGATTCGACGCTGTCGGTAAACAGCGGCAATTATCTGGAACGGCATTTGCGTCACGTCATCAAGGGCATCGAGACGCGGTCGCCGGTCGAGCTCATCGCCATCGGCATCGGCCATGACGTGACGCGCTATTACGACCGCGCGGTGACGATCATGGATGCCGAGCAGCTGGGCGGCACGATCATCGACCAGCTGGCCGGCCTGTTCGAGAGCGATACGCCCAGGCGTGGCCGCCGCTAGCCCTGCCGGTCTGCGGGTCTGCGTGGTCACGCGCTTTCCCGTGCCGGGCGTGGCGAAGACGCGGCTGATCCCGGCGCTGGGGGCTGAGCGGGCGGCGGCGCTGCACCGGCGGCTGGTGGAGATGACCATGGCGGTGGTACGCGCCTCGGGATTGCCGGCTGAGATGCGGGTGACCGGTGCGCCCGCAGCGGATTTTGCCCGCTGGCTGGGTGATGACCTGATGATTGTCGATCAGGGCGACGGCGATCTTGGCGCGCGGCTGGCGCGGGTGCCGGCGCCATGCCTGCTGATCGGCGCCGATTGTCCCGATCTCCAGCCCGGCCATTTGCAGGCGGCGGCGGCGGCGCTCCACGACCATCCTGCGGTGCTGGGACCGGCGGCGGACGGCGGCTATTGGCTGCTCGGGCTCGCGGCGCCGTTGCCGGGGGTGTTCGAGGGGATCGACTGGGGCAGCGACCTTGTGGCGACACAGACGCTGGCGCGGCTGCCGGCGGGCATCCCGCAGCTGCCGGTGCTCGCCGATTGTGACCGGCCCGAAGATCTGGCTCGCTGGCCATGGCTGTTGGCATGAGCGTCGCCATCGTTATTCCGGCCTGGAACGAGGCGGCAACCCTGCCGCGCCTGGCGCGCTGCCTGGCTGCACTCGATCCGCCGCCGGCCGAGATCATGCTTGTCGACGGCGGCAGCGGGGATGGCACGCTGGAGGTGGCGGCGCGGCTGGGCATCCCCGTCATGGTCTCGGCCAAGGGGCGCGGGCGACAGGCCAACGCCGGGGTGGCGGCGACCAAGGCACCGATCGTGATGATCCTCCATGCCGATACCTGGCTGCCCGACGATGCGATGGCGGTGGCGGTACGCACCATGGCCGATCCGAAGACCGTGCTTGCCGGTTTCACCGCGATCCTCGCCGGCCCGGAGAAGACTCGCTGGGTGACCTCGCTGCACAACTGGCTGAAGACCTGGTATGCGCCGGCGCTGTTCCGGCCCTGGCTGTTCCTGCGCGGCGGGCGGCTGCTGTTCGGTGACCATGCGATGTTTTTTCGGCGTACAGCGTTCGAGGCGGTTGGCGGCTTCGACGCGCAGCTGGCAGTAATGGAGGAGGCCGATCTTTGCGTGCGGATGGTGCCGCAGGGGCGGACGCGCCTTCTGAACCGCATTGTCATCACCTCGGACCGGCGCGTCGCCGCCTGGGGCGAGCTGCGGGCCAATTGGATCTATCTCAAGGTCGGCATTCGCTGGGGGCTGGGGTGGCGGCTGAAGACGCTGGGACGCCTTTATCCGGACGTGCGCTGACGAAGCCGGCCCGCACTGCATGGGCGATCAGCCGGTCAAGCCAGGCATCGTCGGTCGGTTGGCAGGCCGGCAGGGGCGGGCCACCGGGCTCGAAGCGCGGATTGCGCAGCAGATAGGCCGTGTAGAGCGCGGCCGCGGCGGCGTGCCAACGGCGTTCGCCGGCCGGCAGGCTGGCGGGATCGAAGTGTGCGGAGGGAACGAACTCGGGAATGCCCAGCCCGGCCCGTGCCATCGCCGCGCGGATCGCCGGGACCGGGGTCGGTGTCGCCGCCACCAGATGCCGGCTGGTCCCGGCGAGCGCAGGAAAATGCGCGATGATGGCCAGCAGCCCGGCCATGACGTGGTCGATCGGCACCAGGTCGAGCGTCGCGCCCTCGGCGGCCGGCAGCATACGGATGCGGCGCTCGGCGATCAGCTTGAAAATCATGTAGATATTCTCGAAGCGGGCGATCTGCCCCTCCGCCCAGTCCCCCACGACCACCGAGGGCCGGGCGATGACGAAGGGTATGCCAGACGCCCGGACCAGCGCCTCGGCGGCGGCCTTGCTGGCTTCATAGCCGTTGGTGAAGCGGCGGCCGATGTGGCTGGCGCTGGTCGGTCCGTCGTCGGTGCCGCAGACATAGGCGGTGCTGATATGGAGCAGCCGTGCCCCGGCCGTTCGCGCTACATCGATAGCATGGTGTGTGCCGCTGACGTTAACCGCTTCCAGCATGGCTCGGGGCGCATCAAAGCTGGTCACCGCAGCGGCGTGGACGAGTAAGTCGATCGGCGGCGGCGTGGCGAGGCCGAGGCCGGGCAGGCGAACATCGCCGTGGCGGATGACGATGTCGCCGGCTGCCGGCAGGGCGTCCTCACGGCTGGGCAGCACGCGGCCGCCGTTATCGATAAGCATCGAGTTGCGATGGACAAGGGCTGTCACAGCATGGCCCTGGGCGGCCAGGCGGCCGACCAGCTCGGCCCCGATCAGTCCGGCGGCGCCGGTGACGAGCACGCGCATGTCAGTGGATCACGGCCGGTTGGCGTAGGGCTGGTGTTCGCTCATGCCGCATTGTGGTTGTAAAACATTGGGGCCTCAATAGGCTGACTTACTTGGAGACGTCCCGCGACATGACGCAGAGCCTGGTTACATCAGCGCCGGACAAGTTCCGTGATCCGCAGGTCACGGCGCGCGGCGAGCGGCGGGCGCAGGTGGCGCTGGTGGGGCTGGAGACGCTGTGGTTCAACACCGGCACGCTCTGCAACCTCGCCTGCAAGCACTGCTATATCGAAAGCTCACCGACCAACGACGCGCTGGTCTATCTGCGGTTGGCGGAGATGATGGTGTTTCTCGACGAGGCGGCGCAGACGGGACTGCCGCTGCGCGAGATCGGCTTCACGGGTGGCGAGCCGTTCATGAACCCCGAGATGGTGGCCATGATCGCGGCGACGCAGGCGTGCGGCCATGATGTTCTGGTGTTGACCAATGCGATGCGGCCGATGCGGCGGTTCGAGGCGGCGCTGGCCGGGCTGCGGCGCGAGCGGCTGACGTTCCGGGTCAGCCTCGACCATCATAGTCGCGCTGTCCATGATGCCGAGCGCGGCGCCGGCAGCTTCGACAAGGCGCTGGACGGGCTGTGCTGGCTGGTGGGGCAGGGGTTTGCTGTAGCCGTCGCCGGACGTCACCTGACCGGCGAGGATGAGGCCACCGCGCGTGAGGGCTATGCAAGGTTGTTCGCCGGGATCGGCATGGCCTGTCCACCGCTGGTGCTGTTTCCGGAGATGGACGCCGCTGCCGATGTGCCCGAGATCAGCACCGGCTGCTGGGAGATCTTGGGCGTACGGCCACAGGACCAGATGTGCTCCCATTCTCGTATGGTAGTGAAGCGGCGCGGCGCCGACCGGCCGGTGGTACTGGCGTGTACGCTGATCGCAGACCGATCCGACTTTGAAATGGGCGAAACGCTGGCCGAGGCGTCAGCCCCGGTGGCGCTCAATCACCCGCATTGTGCGCGCTTTTGCGTGCTTGGCGGGGCCAGCTGTTCAGGCTAGCAGCGCTTCGACTTACCGGCGATAACATTGCCGACGACCGCACCGCCGCCGGCGACCAGCGCCGTTTCGCCAACATTGCCGCCAAGCAGCGCTGCGCCGATCCCGGCCGCCGCAGCGCCGACGATGGTGCCGCGCTTTTCGGCCCGCTTCTTGGCTTGCAGGCATTCGGCCCGGCTCTGGTAATATTTCCCGTTATGCTCATAGCGAGTGCGCTGTGCCATGGCCGGAGACAAGGGCATCAGGCCGGCGATGGCGAGACAGGCGAGTGGGGTGAAAATGCGCATGAACGGCTCCTCTGTTATCGTCGCACCCTGCCGTTTTCATCCTGAACATGTGCTTATAGCGGAATTCAGAACCGATTAAGTGCGACTCGATCATTCATTCTAACACAGCCCGATTGGCGGGTTGCCATGGAGACCGCGATCATGCGCATTTCCCTTGTTGTTGCTGCGGCTGCCGCGCTTGGTGGCCTTTCCGCTCCCGCCCTGGCCGATGACTGGCGCCGGGGCTCCCCGCATGGCTGGAACGGCTATCAGGATGTCCGCCACTTCGACCGTCGTGGCGATCGGCGCGGCTATCAGAACGGCTATTATCAGAATGGGGGCGGCTATTACGCCCCGGCGCGCGGCTATCCCCAGCCCGGCTGGCAGGGCAGGGGTTATGACCCGCGCTATAACGGCTATGATCGCCGCTTCGACCAATGCCGTGGCAACAGCGGCGTCGCCGGCGCGGTCCTGGGTGCGGTGATCGGTGGCGTGCTTGGCGACCAGGTCGCCCAGCGCGGCGACAAGACCATGGGTACCGTTGTCGGCGCCGGTCTTGGTGGCGTCCTCGGGTCGACCATCGAGCGCAGCGGCCGCGATCGCCGCTGCCGCTGACGGCACGGGCCTCCGCCTAGCGGAGGCCCTCGCCCTCGGTGATCGCTGACAGGAATGCCGGCCCCCAGGCCGCGAGCTTGCCGGCCCCAACGCCCGAAATGCCCGCCATCGCCTCCAGCGTCGCCGGCCGGCGGCTCGCCATGGCCCGCAGCGTTGAATCATGGAACACCACATAGGGCGGCAGGCCGGCCTCGACGGCGAGTTCGCGACGCAGCGACCGCAGCTTTTCGAACAAAATCTGATCGGCACCGCTGAGGCTCTCACTAGCAGCGGCGGTGTCGCGCTTGCGGGCGCTACCACGGTCGGGTTTGAGCGGGTCGCTGACTTCCCGGCGCATCGACAGCTGCGTTTCCCCACGCAGCAAGCCACGGGCAGCGGGGCCGAGCGTCAGGCCGCGATGCTCCGGATCGCGGTACAGTGCCTCCATCGTCTCGAGTTGGCGCACGACGTCGCGCCAGCGGGTGGTGCTCAGCGATTTGCCGATGCCCCAGACGCTGAGCGTCTCATGGCCGAAGCGGCTGCTGCGTTCGCTCGGCTTGCCGGAGAGGACATCGATGACATGGCCGGCGCCGAAGCGCTGGCCGGTGCGGACGACGGCCGAGAGGAATTTCTGCGCCGCCTCGGTCATGTCGTCGACCGGCGGCGGCGACAGGCAATTGTCGCAGTTGCCACATGGCGGCGGCGTCGGCTCGCCGAAATAGCGGAGCAAGGGCTGGCGGCGGCAGTTGGCGGTTTCCAGGAAGGCGACGAGAGCTGATAGCCGGGTGCGCTCCCGGGCCTTGTGATCATCATTGCCATCGGACTGGTCGATGAAACCGCGCAGCCTCTGGATATCGTCGGCGCCCCAGATCAGCTGGGCAGTGGCCGGGTCGCCGTCGCGGCCGGCGCGGCCGGTCTCCTGATAATAGGATTCGATCGATTTCGGCAGGCCGAGATGGCCGACGAAGCGGACATCCGGTTTGTCGATGCCCATGCCGAAGGCGATGGTGGCGACCATCACCATGTCCTCGGCGCGGACGAAGGCCGCCTGGTTGGCGCGGCGATCGGCCGGGTCCATGCCGGCGTGATAGGCCCGCGCGTTGAGGCCGGCCTCGTTCAGCCAGTCCCGCACCCGCTCGGTATCGGCGCGGGTGGGGGCGTAGATGATGCCGGACTGGCCACCTTGGGTCTGAACGAAACTGACCAGCTGGCGGCGTGCGTCTGTCTTGGTGGCGACCTGGTAGCGGATGTTGGGCCGGTCGAACCCGGCTACGACCATATGGGCGATGTCAATGCCGAGCTGGGTGCAGATGTCCGCACGGGTCTCGACATCGGCGGTGGCGGTGAGCGCTACGCGCGGTACCCCGGGCAAGGCATCGCAAAGGCTTTTGAGCCGGCGATATTCGGGACGGAAATCATGGCCCCATTGGC
The DNA here is from genome assembly GCF_051860865.1 of Polymorphobacter sp. Classification (GTDB taxonomy): domain Bacteria; phylum Pseudomonadota; class Alphaproteobacteria; order Sphingomonadales; family Sphingomonadaceae; genus Sandarakinorhabdus. Next base: position 78,647 of record NZ_JBIMKZ010000002.1, read on the forward strand.
TGACGCAATGCGCCTCGTCGATGGCGATCAGGGCGATCTCGATGCGGCCGATGAGCGACCGGAAGCCTTCGGTGGCGGCGCGCTCGGGGGCGACATAGAGCAGGTCGAGCTGGCCGTCGCGCAGCGCGTCGAGCGTGGCGCCACTGTCCTGGCTCTGGCTGTTGAGCGTGGCCGCGCGCACCCCGCTGGCACGCAGGGCGCGGACCTGGTCCTCCATCAGCGCGATCAATGGCGAGATCACCAGCGCGCAACCAGGCCTGACCAGCGCCGGCACTTGATAGCAGAGCGACTTGCCCGCACCGGTCGGCATGATCGCCAGCACGTCGCCGCCGCCGCAGACACGTTCGATGATCGGTTGCTGCTGGCCGCGAAAGGCGGTGAAGCCGAAGACGCGGTGCAGCACATCGTGGGGGGAGGGCATCATATCGCGGCATGGATAGCCGCTTGCGGCGGGGGCTGCTACTGCTTGGTGCAATGCAATATCGCGCTTTTCTGACGGCCGCGAGGTTGAAGGCCCGGCGGCCCGTTCGTGTGGCCGTCATGATGTTTGCGGTCGCCGCCTGCGCGCTTTTCTACGATCCCGCCAATCTTGGCGGCGACGATTCGCGCGCCGCCTCGCCGGGCGATGAGCTGCCGATCAGCGCGGCGCCGTTGCCGCTCAACGTCAACGATCCCGGCGTCGACCGGATCGGCGCGCTGCGCTTCATGGGCGCCGTGCACATCCGGTCGTCCGATCCGGCCTTCGGGGGCATTTCAGGATTGCGGGCCGGTAAAAATGGCTATTTCCTGGCGGTCACCGACACCGGCAACTGGCTCAGCTTCCGGTCGCTCGAACGGGATGGCCGGCTGGTCGGCATCCGCGAGGCGCGGCTGGTCCCGATGCGCGATGGCGAAGGCAAAATACCCGAGTTCAAGCGCGATATCGATGCCGAAGCGTTGGAATGGGATCCTGAGAGTGGCGACGCCAGCGTCGTCTTCGAAGGCCAGCATCGCCTGATGCACTGGAAGGGCCTCGATCCGGCCAGGCCCGCGACGCTGTCGGCGCCCGCGCGCTGGACGGAACGACTGCCGGAGATGGTCGACTGGCCGTCGAATGGCGGCGGCGAGGCGGTGGTGGTCTGGAAGGCGCCCGACGGGCAGCCGGCTCGGGTCATTGTCGGCGAGGACCGGGTGCTCGAGGATGGCCATCGGCTGACGCTGTTCACTCACAAGTCGCGGACGCGCTATGTCGGGATCGAGGGTGTGCCCGAGCACAAGCCTACAGACGCAGTGATGCTAGACGGATCGCGGATGCTGCTGTTGCACCGTCGGTTCAATCTGAAGGGTATCGGGGCGGCGGTGAGTATGGTCGACCTGTCGCCTCTGCTGGCCGTAAAGCCGGCGACGCGGCTGAAAGGGCAAGTCCTGGCCTCGTGGGCAATGCCGTTCACTCTCGACAATATGGAAGGCATTGCCGTGGTCCGCGAAGGCAAGCGGACCTTTGTATTCATCGTCTCGGACGACAATCTGACGAGCCTGCAGAAGACCGTGCTGATGAAGTTTGAGCTGATGCTGTCCTCGTAACGAAAGCGGCCCGGGAAACCCGGGCCGCTGGTCGATTCGAATCGGCAGTGAGGCTCAGGCGGCCGCGCTGTCCTTCGGCGTCAGCTTCTTGGCGATCTCGCGCTTCAGCTTCTGGGCGCGGGTACTGAGCAGGTCAGCCTTGGTCTTGATCAGCCAGTTGTCGAGGCCCCCAACATGCTCCACCGAGCGCAGGCCGTTGGTGGAGACGCGAAGGCGCACCGAGCGACCGAGGGCGTCGGAGATCAGCGTCACATTCTGCAGATTGGGCAGGAAGGTGCGCTTGGTCTTGTTGTTGGCGTGGGACACGTTGTTCCCAACCATGCGGCCCTTGGCAGTGAGTTCGCATACGCGCGACATGATGAACGTCCTTAGCTTGATCGGCGACTTGTCTGCATGGCCCGGCCTGCAGGCAGGCGAGCGAAGAGGGCGCATTAGCGGAGGGCGGCTCGCGGGTCAACCGCCGCGCCCGGCTAATATCGGCACAGGGTTGCTCTAGCCCGCCAGCATCTGCCAAACCAGCGGCAGAAGGACGGCGGCGGTCAGGCCGGCGGTGACCAGCGCCATGATCGCCAGGCCGCCGCGCTGGGGGTCCTGGCGGATCGCATATTCGCTGCCGACGAGATGGCCGGAGACACCCAGCGCCAGCGCACGGGCATCGCGGTCGCGCAGGCCGAGTCGGTTGAACAGCGGCGGCGCCAGCATCGCGGCGATCACTCCGGTGGCAACCGACAGGGCGGCCGGCAGCGCGACCGGCGCATTGAGGCGGCCGAGAATGGTGATCAGGAATGGCGAGGAGATGGTCTTGGTCGCCAGCGCGGTGATGAGCAGGGGGTCGAGACCCAGCAGCCGGGCCATCCCCCAGGCAATGCCGAGGCCGAAAATGGTGCCGCCGAGGATGGCGATCAGTGCGGGGCGGGCGCGGCCGGCGAGCAGTGGGCGGACGACATCGGCGACGGCGGCGAGCGCCACGATCGCCGGGCCGAGCGCCCAGCCCAGCGGCGCTGCCAGCCGCTGGAAGGTCGCGATCGGCACGCCAGTGGCCGCGAGCACTCCGATGACCGTCAGGGCGGCGGCCAGGACCGGGTTTGCCCAGGCGGGATGACCGAGCCGGGCCGACAGGCGGCGCATCAGTGCGAAGACTGTCAGGACGGCCAGGCAGGTGCCGGCGCTGGACAGCAGGGTCATCGGCGGACCAGCCAGGCATAGAGCAGGCCGGTGACCAAAGCGGTGGCCAGCGTCGTGCTGACCATCAACAGCAGTAGCGGCGCCCAGGCGGCGGCCAGCATTGCGACATGGACGGTGAGACCGACCAGCACCGGAACGAGCATGGCGCCGAGCCAGCGGGCCAGCATCAGCGCGCCGGGCCGGCTCCAGTCGACGGCGCGCTGACTCGCCAGCCACAGTGCATAGACCAGCAGGCCGATGATCGGGCCGGCGAGTGGCAGCGCCAGCACGGTCACCAGCGCTTCGCCGGCTATCGCCAGCACGACGCACAGGGCGATGCCTGGCACCACAGCGAGCAGCGAATGTTGCGGACCCGTCACGCGGGGACTTTCCGCTGCGCCGCTGGCGGTCTAGGCTCGGGGCTCGCGGTAATGGTCGTACAAGGTTCAGAATGCCCTATTTTGCCATACATTGCATCGACAAGCCGGATTCGGCGGAGTTGAGGCTCGCCAATCGGCCAGCGCACCTGGCGCATATCGCGGCGATGGGGGAAGCCGTCCTGGTCGCGGGTCCATTGCTGCGGCCCGATGGGCGCGCTATGGGATCGTTGCTGATCATCGACTTCGACGACCGCGATGCAGCGATCGCGTTTGCTACCAACGATCCCTATCATCAGGTCGGGCTATTCGAGAGCCGGTCGGTTACGAATTGGCACAAGGTCATTCCGGCCGCCTGAGGGCATTCAGCCAAGATCGATCCCCTGCTCGCTGGCCAGCGCGCTTAAACAGGCGCGGACATCGCTTCCCGGCGCGTCGAGCCAGCCCTGCATCGCCTCGGTGATGACGGCCAGATCGGTGGAGCGGACCATGGCCTTGACCGGCCCGATGCCGGCCGGCGTGATCGACAGCCGGTCGATGCCGATCGCCAGCAAGGCCAGCGCCTCCAGCGGGCGTCCGCCCATTTCTCCACAAACGGTCACGGGTTTGCCCGCGGCGCCGGCGGCGCGGACGATCCGGCGCAGAACGCGCAGGATCGCCGGCGACAGCCAGTCGTAGCGGTCGGCAAGCCGGGGGTTGGCGCGATCGGCGGCGAACAGGAACTGGGTGAGGTCATTGGTGCCGACCGAGACGAAATCGGTCATTGGCAGCAGGTGATCGAGCACCTCGATCAGTGCCGGCACCTCGATCATCGCGCCATAGGCGACACGGGAGGGCAATGGATGGCCTTGACGAGCGAGCAGTGCGCGCTGGGCTTCGACCAGTGCCTTCGCCTCGGCGAACTCCCAGGGCTCGCTGACCATCGGGAACATCACGTTGAGCGTGCGCCCGGCGGCGGCCTGCAGTAGGGCGCGTGCCTGGACCTTCATCAGCCCGGTGCGGCCGAGCGCGAGTCGCAGCGCCCGCCAGCCCATCGCTGGATTTTCGTCATCCTCGCCGCCGGACAGATAGGGCACCGTCTTGTCGCCGCCGATGTCAACGGTGCGGAAAACCACCGGGCGGTCCCCTGCAGCATCGAGCACATGCTTGTAGAGTGCCTGCTGGCGCTCACGGCGGGGCAATGTGGCGGAGACCAGGAACTGGAATTCGGTGCGGAACAGGCCGATGCCGTCGGCACCGGTCTGGTCCAGCGCCTGCGTGTCATCGGCAAGGCCGGCATTCATCATCACCTCGATGCGGCGCCCATCGCGGCTGACCGCGGGCAGGTCGCGCAGCCGGGCGAAACTTTCGGCACGCCGCGCGCGCGCCTCGCTCATCTCGGTATAGCCCTTGATCATCGCCGCCTGCGGCCGCAGCAGCAGCATGCCATTGCCGGCATCGACGATCAGCTCGTCGCCTTCGCTGACCTGACCGAACAGCTCCGGCACCCGGCCGAGCATCGGCACCCCCATCGCACGGGCGACGATGGTGACATGGGCGGTCAGGCTGCCCTCCTCAAGCACGACGCCCTTGAGGAAGCGGCGGTCATATTCGAGCAGCTCTGCCGGCCCGAGGTTGCGAGCCAGCAGGATGGTGTCGCCGGGCAGGCCCATCTGGGCGGCGGTGCCGAGCTGGCCGGAGACGATGCGCAGCAGACGGTTGGCGAGATCATCGAGGTCGGCGAGGCGCTCGCGCAAATAGGGGTCTTCGATCGAGCGCATCCGGGCGCGGGTGCGGGCCTGGACCCGGTCGATGGCGGCCTCGGCGGTGAGGCCGGTGTCGATCGCCTCGTTGATGCGGCGCAGCCAGCCCTCGTCATAGGCGAACATCTTGTAGGTCTCGAGCACCTCCTGGTGATCGCCGCCGGCCGAGAATTCGGCGGTGCCCATCATCGCATCGATCTGCTGTCGCAGGCGGAGGAAGCCGGTCTGGACCCGGTTGCGCTCGGCCTCGACGTCATCGGCCATGGTGTGCTCGATGATGACGCGCGGCTGATGGAACACGGCGACGCCGCGCGCCAGCCCGTCGACGAGGCGAAGGCCCTGCAGGCGGCCGGGCAATGTGTTGGTGGCGCGGGCGCGGGCCGCCTCGGCATCATCGACCATGCCGGCGCCGTGAATCAGTTCGGACAGCGCCATGGCGACCGTCTGCAGCGCCTCTATCTCGACATCGTCATAGTCGCGCGGCTCGCGGTGCTGGACGGCGAGAACGCCAATGGCGGCCTCGCGGCGGACGATCGGCACCCCCGCGAGGCTGTGATAAAGCTCCTCGCCGGTTTCCGGGCGATAGGCGAAATCCGGATGCTCGCGCGCCTCGGCGAGGTTCAGCGGCTCGCGGGTGGCCGCGATGACGCCGATCAGCCCCTGGCCCATGGCGAGTCGGGTAACATGGACGGCAGCCTGGCTCAGCCCCTGGGTGGCATAAAGCTCGAGCATCCCGTCGCGCAGCAGATAGATCGAGGCGACTTCGCTGGACAGCGCCTGGGCAATGATACGGACGACTTGCCCCAGCTTGGCCTCGGCACCGGTACGCGACGCCATGACCTCGTGGAGGCGGCGAAGGATTTCACGGGCGGCGTTGGCCGGCGGCATCAGCCCTCCTTACGCCGCTGCGAACGCGATGGGGGGTGCACGCGTGGCCAGTGCGCCATTTGCCTCGGTGACCAGGTCCTGGATAATCTCGGCGACCGATTGCTCATGGGTGACCATCCCGACCGACTGGCCGGCCATCAGCGAGCCGCCCTCGACATCGCCATCGATCACCGCGCGACGGAGAGCCCCGGCCCAGTAATGCTCGATCGCCAGCTGGGCGGCGGGCAGGTCGACCTCGCCGGCATCAAGTTTTTCGGCCATCTCGCGCTGCTTGGCAATGAACGCCTCGGCCCCGGAATTCTTGAGGGCGCGCACCGGGATCACCGGCAGCCGTGGATCGAGCTGGACGCTGGCGATGGCATCGCGCGCCGAGGCGCGGAAGAACGCCTTCTTGAAGGCCGGATGGGCGATACTCTCGGTCGCCGCCGCAAAACGAGTGCCGAGCTGGACGCCCGACGCGCCCATCTGCGCCCACAGCGCTACCGCATTGCCCCGCCCGATGCCGCCGGCGACGAACACCGGGACGTCAGTGATGACCGGCAATATCTCCTGCGCCAGTACCGAAAGCGACACCGGTCCGATATGGCCGCCGGCCTCCGAGCCCTCGATGATCAGCGCATCGGCGCCCGAACGGACCAGTTTCTTGGCCAGCGCCGCCGTGGGGGCGAAACAGATCAGCTTGGCGCCGCCCGCCTTGATCGCCTCGATGGCAGCCCCCGACGGCAGTCCGCCGGCAAGCACGATGTGGGTAACGCCGTGATTGCCGCAGACAGCGATCAGCTCCATCAACTGCGGGTGCATGGTGATCAGGTTGACGCCGAACGGCTTGTCGGTGAGCGCGCGGGTGGCAGCGATCTCGGCATCGAGCAGCGCCGGGGTCATGGCGCCACAGGCGATGACGCCGAACCCGCCGGCATTGGAGATGGCGCTGACCAGATTGCGCTCGCTGACCCAGCTCATCGCGCCAGCCATGATCGCATGGCGGCTGCCGAGCAGGGCGCGCCCGCGTGCGGTCAACTGATCGAGCTGGCTCATGCCACCGGTTCCAGCAGGTCGGTTTCGGGCGCGTCGAGGCCATAGGCGGTGTGGAGCACGCGGACCGCGAGCTCGACATATTCCTCGGCGATGATCACGCTGATCTTGATCTCGGAGGTGGTGATCGCCTGGATGTTGATGCCGCGCGCCGCCAGCGCCTCGAACATGGTGACGGCCACCCCGGCATGGCTGCGCATGCCGACACCGACGACGCTGACCTTGGCCACTGCAGGATCGGAAAGCACGTCACGATGCTTGATGTCGGCGCGGGCGCGCTCCAGCACGTCGAGGCTGAGCGGCAACTGGGCGCGTGGCACAGTGAAGGTAACGTCGGTATGGCCCTCGCCGCCCGCACCGACGCCTGTTCCGATGTTCTGGACGATCATGTCGACATTGATGGCGGCCGCGGCGAGCGGCCCGAAGATGGCGGCGACGACACCCGGCCGGTCCGGCACGCCGACGAGCGTGACCTTGGCCTCGTTCCGGTCATAGGCGACACCGGCAATCAGTTCCCGTTCCATTTCGCTATCCTCATCCTCGACCATCGTGCCTGGCGCGTCGCTGAAACTCGACAGCACCTGGACGCGGACCTTTTCCTTCATCGCCAATTCGACCGACCGGGTCTGCAGCACCTTGGCGCCGACGCTGGCCAGTTCCAGCATCTCCTCATAAGTGATGCGCGGCAGCTTGCGGGCGCGGGGCACAATCCGCGGGTCGGTGGTATAGACGCCGTCGACATCGGTATAGATGTCGCAGCGCTCGGCCTTGAGCGCCGCGGCCAGCGCCACCGCCGAGGTGTCCGAGCCCCCCCGGCCGAGCGTGGTGACGCGACCGAGGCTGTCGAGCCCCTGGAATCCGGGCACGACAGCGACTTCACCCGATGCCATGGCGGCGAGGATTGCGCGAGTGTCGATCGATTCGATGCGCGCGGACGCATGGGCGCTCGAGGTCTGCACCGGAAGCTGCCAGCCGAGCCAGCTACGCGCCTTGATCCCCATCGCCTGCAGCGTGATCGCCAGCAACCCCGAGGTGATCTGCTCGCCGGCGGCGACGACGACATCATATTCCTTGCGATCGGCGATCGCGCTGCCGCCCGAGGCGGCGGCCTCGCGGGTGAAGCCAATCAGTCGGTCGGTTTCGCCGGCCATCGCCGACACGACGACGGCGATCTGGTGCCCGGCTTCCACGGCGGCTTTGACGCGCGTCGCCACATTGTGGATGCGCTCGGCGCCTGCCATCGAGGTGCCCCCGAATTTCATCACGATCAGCGCCATGGTCGGCTGCCCGGTCCTTGTATTCTTTGCCAGCCAGCATGACGGGCCTAGCCACTTAGAAACGCGAGGGCGGCTTGGCAAGCAAGGCGCCGCATGGCGGCAAGCGTCAAAGCGGACTATGGTGCCGAAATGACTTCACAGGCCTTGTCCGAGACTCCGAACAGCATTGCACCGGCGGAAGCCGCCTTTTTCGGCGCGCTCGCCGGAGACTGGTGGAACCCGCGTGGTAGTTCAGCAATGCTGCACCGGATCACGCCGGTGCGCTCGGCCTTTATCCGTGACCAGGCGGCGGCGCACTTCGGGGTGTCGGGACGCAGCCGGCGGCCACTCGCCGGGCTGGCGGCGCTCGATATCGGTTGTGGTGCCGGTTTGATGGCCGAGCCTCTGGCGCGGATGGGCGCGGCGGTGACGGCGATCGACGCGGCACCGGAGAATATCGCGGTGGCCAGCGCCCATGCTGCCGCTCAGGGTCTGTCGATCGATTATCAGTGCCAGTCCGTCGAGTCGCTGGCAGCGACCGGGGCCCGGTTCGACCTGATCACGGTCTTGGAGGTAATCGAGCATGTCGAGCGGCGAGATGCCTTCCTGCAAGCGATCACGTCGCTGCTGGCACCGGGTGGGCTGCTGGTGATGAGCACGCCGAACCGCACGCCGGCCAGTTGGGCGGTGCTGATTGCCGGCGCCGAGTGGATCGCTCGGACCATCCCGCGCGGCGCCCATCAGTGGCAGCGTTTCATGACGCCGGCCGAATTGGAGGAGGCGCTGGTTCATGCCGGGCTCGTGGTGGGGATTGTGACCGGGCTGAGCTGGCGTCCTGGCCCCGGCTTTGTGATTGGCCAGGACACCAGTCTCGATTATTTCATAGCGGCTACCAAAGGCCGCGGACCGCCTGCAGGATGAGCCCATTGGCGCTGTTGATCATCAGCGCATCAGGACCGACGCGAACCCAGCGGGCGCCGCGATTGGCGGGCGGCAGCCGGTAGATGTTCGGCTGGGCGATCCAATAGGGTTGGCCGAAATAAGCCTGCGGCAGGCGGTTTCCGACGCCCCAGGCCTGATAGCGGGCGCCGCGCGGATAGACATAGCGGGGTGCCTGGAAGCGCTGCCCGGCCCAGCGCCAGTCGTCGCGTCCAACCGAGCGCCATTGCCGCTGGTCCCGATACCAATTGTTCTGGTCGCGTCGGACATCCTGGCGGAAGTCGCGGCGATCTTCACGGCGCTCTTCACGGAAATCGCGGCGATCATCACGACGATCGTCGCGAAACTCCTGTCGGTCCTCGCGCCATTCCTGCCTATCGTTGCCTCGCTGCTGCGCCATCACCGGGCCAGCGAGCATCGTGGCGGCCATTATCCCAACTATCAGCGTGCGCATCACTTGCCTCCTTGCTCGACCGCATCGGACTTACCGATGGGCGATGATGCAAGAATGCCTGCGATTCGGTGAACCAGTTCTGAAACCAGCGGAAAGCTAGCGTTCAGATCGTCCGGCCTGTGATTACAGAAAGCGCGCAACCACTTCCCGATAGGATCTGGATACTTTCACCTGGGTATTTGACCCAAGAACCAGGAAGCATTCACCATTGGTGTGCGGCTTGACGCTCTTGATATTGTCGAGGTTAACGATTGTCGATCGATGGATGCGCTGGAATTTGCGCGGATCGAGGCGCTTTTCCAGATCCTTCATCGTCTCGCGCAGGATCAGCGTCTGGTCAGCGGTGTAGATGCACATATAGTCGCCGGCGGCGTCAATCCGCTCGATATCGTCGACGTCGACGCGGAAGATCTGGCCGCGATCCTTGATGTTGAGGGTCTTTTCATAACGGCTTGCGGCAGGCTGGTCGGCCTCACCCATGGTCGCAGGCACCGCATCAGGCGCCAGTTCGCTGAGGATGCCCTGCAGCCGGGCCTTGTCCTCGCTCGATCGGCGCTCGGACAGCCGCTGGCGGACGCGCTCGATGGTCGCCGCGAGCCGGTCATCCTCGACCGGCTTGAGCAGATAATCGACTGCATGGGCCTCGAACGCCTTCAGCGCGTGTTGCTGGAACGCGGTGACGAAGACGAACAGCGGCGGTTCGATATCGGCCAGTCCGGAGATGACCGAAAAACCATCGAAGCCCGGCATCTGGATGTCCAGAAACACCAGATCGGGCTTCAGGGTCTTGATCGCCCGGATTGCCTCACGGCCATTGGCGCAGCGTTCGACAATCTCGATGTCGTCGAAGGCCTGAAGTCGCAGCTCGAGGCCCTGGATGGCAAGAGGCTCGTCATCGACGAGGATGGTGGTGATCGGCATGAATTTTCGGCCCTTCAGCTGGCCACGACGCTGGGCGTCGTGGCGAGGGGTGCCCCCACGGTGTCGGTGTTCAGATTGTCGAAACTTCTGAGATCGTCTCTGGTTTCGTCCCTGGCACGGTCGCCTGTCATCACCTGATATGGAATGTCGATCAACACGATCAACCCATGCGGCTCATTTTCTGCCAGTTCGAAGCGATGATCGGGACCATAGGCCTGGATCAGCCGCTCGCGGATATTGGCGATGCCGACATTGGTGCTCGCGGTGGTCGATTCGGATTCGCCGGCTGGGGGTCCGCCCGCGAGGCCCGGCCCGGTGTCGGCAATGGTCAGTACCAGCCGGTCGTCCATCCGCCGCGCGTCGATCAGGATATCGGCGCCGTCCTCGGACGGGGTGACCGCATATTTGATGGCATTCTCGACAATCGGTTGGAGCAGCAGCGAGGGCAGCCTGGCCTGCATCACCTCGTCGGCGATATCGAAGCGGGTGCGCAGCCGGTCCTCGAACCGGGTCCGCTCGATGTCGAGGTAAAGCTTCAACGCCTCGGCCTCCTGAGCCACGGTCGCCAGCCCCTCGCGCTCGCCGACGAGGCTGTAGCGCAAGAAGGAAGCGAGGCGAGACAGCATGGCGTTGGCGCGCTCGGTCTGGCGCATCAGCACCAGCGTCGAGATCGAATTGAGCGTATTGAACAGAAAATGCGGGTTGAGCTGGTAGCGCAGCATTTCGAGCTGGGCGCTGTTGGCCTGACGGGCGATATTGACCATCCGCTCGGACTGGGCAGCCAGCAGCAGATAATAGTTGATGCCAAAGTACAGGCCCGTCCATGCGCCCAGCACCGAGAAATCGAGCAGGATCGCGCCGAGGAACTCGATACCCTGCGGCGTCCAGCCCGGCTCGTAGAAGGTGGCATGCGCCCAGACCTCGAGCACCGAAAAAATACCGGCAGCGACGCCAAGCACGACAAGGGTCAGCGTCCAGACATAGAGCGGCTTCATAACGATGATCCGCCGGTAGGCGGCGGCCATCAGCAGAGTGAGCGAGAATCCCGTGGCGGTGACAATCATCGCCGGCAGGATGAAGCTGAGCCCCATGCGGTTGGCGAGGCCCGACAGCGCCCGCAGCAGCAGATAGGCGATCCAGCCGGCGCTTTGGAGCGTCCAGAAGGCGCGGTTCTTGTCCTGGAAGAACCCGGGGCGGCGTGGCTCGTCGATCATCGGACCGTCTTCATAGACCAGGCGGAAGCCTCTGGCCATGTTCGCAGCCAACCCTTAACGAATGGCCGCCATGGGCCTTGATGCACCCACTCTCGAGGCCGCAATGCAGAGGCTGGCGGCCGCCGACCCGCGGCTCGCGGCTGCGATAGGGGCTGCCGGCCCGCCGGCGCCGCGCCGCTCGCCGCGTGGTGTGGCGACGCTGTTGCGGGCTATCATCGGTCAGCAGGTCTCGGTGGCGGCAGCCAGCGCCATCTGGGGGCGGCTGGAGGCAGCCTGCGGCGGGGATGCGGCGGACTTGGCGCGGCTGGCCGCCTTATCGCCCGAGGCGCTGCGCGCAGCCGGGCTCTCGGGCCAGAAGGCCGGTTATGTGCGGGCGCTGGCCGAGGCCGTGCTGTCGGGCCAGCTCGATGTCGACGCCCTGCCGGCCGATGACGAGGCAGCGATCGCCGCGCTGACGGCGGTGAAGGGGATCGGACGCTGGACAGCGGAAATCTACCTGCTGTTCGCCGAGGGGCGTGCCGACGTGTTTCCCGCCGGAGACCTGGCCGTGCAGATCAGTGTAGGCCGCCTGATGGGCCTGGACGCGCGGCCGGGTGAGGCGATGACGCGGCAGCTGGCGCTGCCGTTCAGCCCGGACCGGGGCGCTCTGGCGATCTTCTGCTGGCACCAGTACAACATCAAGCCGATATGACCCTTCACGAAATCACCAGCCCGGCCAACCCGCTGATCAAGCGGCTGAAGAGCCTGTCCGACAAGCGGGCTCGGCGTGAAGAAGGGCTTTTTCTCGGGGAAGGGCTGCGAGTTTGCACCGAGGCGCTGGCGGCCGGGTACGTGCCGGCGATGCTGGCGATCACCCCCGAAGCCGAGGCGCATCCGCTCGGCCAGCAGCTGGTCCATGCGACGCGCGCCGGCGGCGGCCAGGCGATGCGGGTGCCGCGCGATCTGGTCAGCCGGATTACCGGCAAGGACAATGCGCAGGGCGTGGTGGCGGCCTATCCGATTCCCGACACCTCGCTGGCGCGGCTGGAGCGGGACAGCGCCCCGCTATGGCTGGTCGCCGACAATCTGCGCGATCCCGGCAATCTGGGCACGATGCTGCGCAGCTGCGATGCCACCGGGGCCGGCGGGCTGATCCTTCTCGATGACTGCGCCGACCCGTTCAGCCTGGAGGCGGTCAGGGCGAGCATGGGCGCGGTGTTCAGCCGACAGATTGCCCGCGCCGGTGCCGATGCATTCTTCGCCTGGGTGCGGCAGGGCGCCGGCCAGGTCGTCGGCGCAGCGCTGGAGGGAAGGACTGTCGACTATCGCGCGCATCGCTTCGTGGCACCGGTCTTTCTGCTGATGGGCAATGAGCAGGCTGGGCTCCCCGAGGCTCATGTCGCCCGCTGCGATGCACTGGTGCGGCTGCCGATGAAGGGGACGGCGGACAGCCTCAACGTCGCCGTAGCCGCCGCCGTTTTGCTCTATGCGGCGCTCGATCAACTGGAGCCGCTGGCGAATGGCGGCGTGTCGGACTCATTGGCGTAGCCCGAGATGAAACCGGCGCGGGTTCCGTCCGGGCGATAGACGGTTCGCGGCCAACGGCCGATGTCTGTGCCGTAAACGTGGATGCTGACCGACACGCTGTTTGAGGCATTGGTGACCGCGTGCAGATCGTCTGCTGTAACTCCGGACACCGCTCCCGAAACAAGTGTTTCTGCCCCGCCATCTGGGACGGGACACCCGGAAACGTCCAGCCGGTAGCGCTGTTCGGTCTCGGCGCCGCGCAGCATGCCGACAAGGCCCCAGACGCCATGGTCGTGAATCGGTGTGCCCTGGCCCCGGTCCCATACAAAGCTGACGATCGAGGCGCGCGCGCCGGGATCGCGCCAGAGCAGATACTGTCGGTATTGCGGACCCGGACGGGCATAGGCGGTCGGCAACCAGTCATCGGTGCCGACCAGTTCGGCCAGCGCCGGCACCAGTGCGACAGGATCGCCGATGGGCAGGGCGGCGCCGAGATGCGCGATAAAGCGCTCAAGCCGGGGCGGGGCATCCATGGCCGCGAGCCTAGTCCATGACCCGGCCCTTTGCCCAGCCTGCGACCACTCCCGGCATCGGGGGGATGGCGCGCGCCACCGGCTGTGGCAGGGAGGGATAAAGGGAGACAAGACCATGAGCGACGCATCATTGAAGGGCCGCGCCATCATCATCACCGGGGGCGGGCGCGGGCTCGGCCGAGCCATGGCCGAAGCGCTGATCGATGCCGGTGCCGATCTGATGCTGACTGGCGCCCGTGAGGCTGACGAGCTCGAAGCCACTCGCCTGGCGCTGGCCGGCCGGGATGGCGGCCGATGCCTGGCGATGCTAGCCGACGTCGGCGATGCGGCCGCCTGCGACGCGGTGGCGGCGGCGACCGAAGCGGCATTCGGGCGGATCGATGTATTGTTCAACAATGCCGCGCGCAGCGGATCCAGTGTTCATCCCGGCGAGGGCTATCCCGATCACGCACGATTCTGGGAGGTCGATGTCGATGCGTATCGCGACCTTGTGCTGACCAATTTCGTCGGGCCGTTCATGATGACGCGCGCCGTGGCGCCCGGCATGGTGGCTCGCGGCTTCGGGCGGATCATCAATATCTCGACGTCGCGGCCGACGATGCTGTTCGCGCCCGGCGGCCCCTATGGGCCTGCCAAGGCCGGCCTTGAAGCGTCGAGCCGGATCTGGGCCCGGCAGCTGGAAGGCTCCGGCGTCACCGTCAACGTGCTGCTTCCCGGCGGGGCCGCCGATACGGCGCTGATTCCCGGCCCCGGTGTCGGTACCCGCGCCGCGCCGTGGAACCCTGCCGAGGGGCCATTCGTAGAAGGTCTGCATACCGGGCTGTTGCCGCCAGAGGTGATGGTGGCGCCGGCGCTGTGGCTCGCGTCCGACCTGTCGGATGGCGTCAATGGCCAGCGCTTCGTCGGCCGTAACTGGGATCCGGCGCGGCCCTGGGCTGAAGCCGCTGCGGTGGCGCGGGCCGCGACGATCGACGTGCCGCACATCATCTGACTGTCCGCCAGCCGGAGACTGCGAAACGGACGGATGCAGCCGCCGGCCGGCGGCGCATCATCGACATCCTGAGGCATGGGGAGTGCGAGATGGACAGGCGACAGATATTGACCGGTGGCAGCATGCTCGGGCTCGGCGCGATCCTGCCGATGCTCAGCCATGCGTCGATGGCGCAGACCGCTGCGGCCATGTCTGGCGGCAAGGGATTCGATCCCAATGATGCGACCCAGAATGCCGAAGTGCTGGCCCGGATGAACCTCGGCATCGATCCGGGCACCAATTATGGCTGGTTCAAGGGCCGCGTGTTCGCGGTGATCGGCGACGAGCAGGTCATCGAGCCGCTGTTCGATCTCGAGGGCTTCGGCGCCAACCGGATGGAATCGCTCGGCAACCATCGGTTCCGCAGCCTTCATCGCGAGGTCGGCTATTACAAGGATCTGCGCACGGGGCAGATCATGGAGGAATGGAAGAATCCGATGCTTGGCGGCGAGCTGGTAAAGGTCTCGCCGATCCATAATGATCCGGTCAATTCGGTTCTGGGGCCGACGATTGAGGCCAAGCTGGGCGAGGGCATGGTCACCGAATTTCCGCTGCGCCTGCCCTGGACGTTCATGGGCGACCTCGCCATGACCAGCTTCGATGTCAACACGCGCTGGAAGAACGTGCTCGATCCCAAGGAATGGCCGCGCGAAAGCGCCGGGACCGAATATGTCCGCGTCTCCGAATATCTGCAGTTCGTCGCGCAGCGCGCCGACCTCGAGAATTGGCGCAACCTGACCCGCATCCGCACCCATGGCGGCTGGCAGCGGATCGGTACCTGGCTGCCCTGGATGCTGATGGGGAACAAGCCCGGGCACCTGTTCTATCGCAGCCACACCAAATCGCTGGCCTCGGTCGACGAACTGCCCGCTGACATCCGCGCCTATACCGAGAAGAACTACCCGATCTTCATGACCGCGCCCGAGAAATGGGTCGAGCCCAATGTGACCAGCTTCGAGGTCTACAAGCTTGAGAACAAGCCGGTGCCGGTGAAGTAAATTTGCGGTCGGGGCCTTGGCCCGGACCCCGATTAGAGGACGGTCCTCGGTTCATGGGGTTCGGGGCCAAGGCCCCGGCTGCCGGAGGCCCTTTTCTCTGGCCGGAAATCCTCGGCGGCGGTCTGGTAATAGAGGTCTGTCAGATAGGTGATCGCGGCGTCGGGCGTTTCGCTCCAGCCGATCAGCTTCCAGCCAGAGGGGGTTTCAGCGAGCATGGCCAGCACATGGTTGAAGCCTCCCATGGCCTTGCTGCGG
>NZ_JBIMKZ010000003.1:0-18370 GCF_051860865.1 Polymorphobacter sp.
CAGGCGGACAAGGCCGAAGCCGGCGCGCGGCGGACCGATATCGCCGCCGCCGAGGCGCAATGGAAGCGCGCGGCCGCGGCCGCCGAGCTGGCGCGTGTCACGTCCGAGCGGGTGGCCCGGCTGGCGCGGGACGGGGTGGTTGCCGGCCAGAAGCGCGACGAGGCGAATACCAACATGGTCGCCGCGCAGGAAGCCGAACGCGCGGCGCGGGCGCAATATGATGCGGCGCTGGCCGGGGCGCGCGTCGAGGATCGGCGGGCGGCGCGTGCGCAGGCTGCCCAGGCGCGCGGTGCGGCGCAGGAGGTGGCTGCGGCACGGGCCGAGACCCGCATCCTGGCACCGGCTGCCGGCGAGGTCGGGCGTCGCCTGGCCCAGCCGGGCGAGATCGTCGGGGCCGGCTTTCCGGTGCTGCTGCTCACCGAGGTCAGGGCACCGTGGGTGACGGTGACGCTGCGCGAGGACCAGATGGCCGGCATCCGCATCGGGCGCACGCTGTCCGGCATTGTGCCGGCGCTGGAGGGGCGGCCGGCACGCTTCACGGTGAGCTTCATGGCGCCGGCCGGGGATTATGCCACCTGGCGGGCGACGCGCCAGTCGAGCGGGTTCGACATCAAGGGCTTCGAGGTGCGGCTGGTCCCGGCGGAGTCGCTGCCCGGCCTGCGCCCCGGCATGTCGGTGCTGTTCGACTGGCCGCAATGACGGTCGCCGGCTTTCGCGCCAGCCTGGGGCGCGAATGCGCGTATCTGCGGCGAAACCCCTGGGACCTGGCCCTGCTCACCTGGCTGCCGTTGCTGCTGTGCGGGATCGTCGCCTGGCAGCTCTCGGGCGGGGTGGTGCGCGGACTGCCGGTGGTGCTGGTCGACCAGGATGGTGGCGGCATCGGCCGGGACCTGGCGATCCGGATCGAGGCGGCGCCCGGGCTGACGCTGGCGGCTCGGGTGCCGGACATGGCGGCGGCCGAACGCATGGTCCGCGCCCGGCAGGCGCAGGCGGCCGTGCTGGTGCCGTCGGACACGGCACGTCTTGCGCTGGCCGGGCAGGCGCCGGTGATCCTGTATTTCAATGCCAGCTATCCGGCGGCGGCGGCGGCTGTGCAGCGCGAGATGGCGGCGGTGGTGGACGCCGCCAACGGCCGGCTGTCGCGGGAGCGGATCGCGGCGGTGGCGCCGGCGGGAAGCGTGCGGCCGGCACCGGTGCGCGCCATCACCACTATCGCCTGGAACCCGCAGGCCAGCCAGGAGCAGCAGTTGGTCAGTTTGCTGCACCCGGCGCTGCTGCACCTGCTGTTCATGCTGGCCGTGGTGTCCGCCTTCGGGCGCGAATTGCGTGATGGGTCCATCGGTCCTTGGGCGCCGGATGCCGCCGCGCTGGCCGGCAAGGCTGCGCCCTATCTGCTCGCGTTCATGGGCTGGGCGCTGCTGGCCGTCGCCTGGCTGGCCGGCGTGCGCGGCTGGCAGGTGGCCGGGTCGCCGGCCCTGCTGCTGGTCGGCTATCTCATTATGTATCTTGCCTATCTGGGGGTGGCGCTGCTGCTAGTCGGCGCGACGCGGACGATGAGCCAGGCCCTGTCGGTCACCGGTATCTATGCAGGTGCCTCCTTCGCCTTTGCCGGCGCCATCTTCCCGCTCGATCAGGCGAGTGGCTTTGCGCGGGTCTGGGGCAACAGCCTGCCGTTCACCCATTTTGCCCGGCTGCTGGCGCGGACCTGGATTGCGGATGCGCCGCTGGACGTGGCCGCAGCGCCGCTGCTGCCGATGCTGTTCATCGCGCTGGTCACGGCGGTGCCGGGCGCTATCTTCTATCTGCGCGCGGCCCGCGCGCCGGCAAGCTGGGGCCGGCGCTGATGTGGGCGGCGTTCCGGGCGCTGTTTGCTGCGATCCTCGCCGATCGCGCCGCAGCGCTGCTGCTGTTCGCCTCGCCGCTGCTCTATGCCGGCTTCTATCCGAGCGCCTATACCGGCGAGGTGGTGGTGCAGGCGCCGGTGGTCGTGGTCGATCTCGATCGCACGGGTGCGAGCCGCGGGCTGATCACACGGGCCGCCGCCGTACAGCAGGCCCAGCTGGTCGGCAGCCTGGCCTCTGTGGCCGAGGCTGAAGCCTGGCTCGCAGAGGATCGCGCGGTCGCGGCGTTGATCATCCCTGCCGGTTTTGGGGCCGATATCGCCCGCGGCGGCGCCGGCACGGTGCTGCTGACCGGGAACGGCGCCCATCTTCTGCGCGCGTCCACGGCGCTATCGGGCATCGGCGTCGCGCTTGGCCAGTCAGGGCGCGAGGCCGCCCGCGACCAGACCCGTGCCCTCGGCCTGCCGGCCCCGCCGGCGCTGGCGCTGGTGCCGCGCCCGCTGTTCAACACGCGCGAAGGTTATGGCGCGGCGGTATTTCCGGGTGTGGCGTTCGTCATCGTCCACCAGAGCCTGCTGCTCGGCATCGCCCTGCTGGCCGGAACGGCCCGGGAGCGGCTGGGCGCGCCTTTGCGGCTGGTGCCGGCGCAACTGGCGGGCATCGCGCTGGCCGCCGTCTGCATCGGCCTTTTGGGTGTCGGCTGGTTCGCCGGCATGGTGTTCTGGTTGCAGGATTATCCGCGTGCCGCCGCGCCATTTGCCGACGTGCTGGCGGGTGCACTGTTGTTCGTGGTCGCCACCGTGGCGGCGTCGCTGGCGCTGGCCAGCTTCTTCCGGACCCGTGAACGGCCGTTGCAACTGGGACTGGCCGTGTCGCTGCCGCTGTTCTTCCTGTCGGGCCTGTCATGGCCGGCGGAAGCCACGCCGGCGCCCCTGGTGGCGCTGGCGCGGCTGTTTCCGACAACGCCGGGGCTCGAGCTGATGATCGGCCTGAACCAGATGGGCGGCCGGCTGAAAGACTATGCGCCGGCCGCGTGGAACCTGCTGCTACTTGCGGCGCTGTTCGGCGCTGTTGCGTTGAGCGGCCTGACACGGAACCCCCCGGCTCGCGCGGCCGTTCAGGACTGACGGGAGCACCCCAGCCTGCGGTGAAGCCGGGGCAACATCGAGGCAAGGGAACCGGGGGCAATCCCATCCGTGGTCACTGCATCCGATTGGTACTGTCGATTTCGCTCACAAGCGCCTGCTGGATACACTTGATCCAAAAATTCTATGCCGGGGGCGTTCCGCAGGCCCGCATCTGGATCGGCGGCGGAGCCCAGCCCGAGGCTTGGCGCCAGGCGGTGATCTGGTCGGCGATCAGCGGCAGCCGTTCGGGGGTGAGCTGGAGGCGCCCGTCTTTGAGCAGGGCCCAGGCGATGGGGCTCCGACTGGTCTCCAGCCATTTTGCCATGCCGGTAAAGGCCTCGACGATGGCGGCGGTGCAGGCCGGCTGGAGCGGCGGCTGGGTGGCGTGGACGATGCGGCCGCCCTTGAGCACGAAGATCGGCGCCTCGGGGACGGCGATGACGATGGCGAGACCGGTGGCGGCAAAGATCCGGCTGTGCTCGATGACGCCGCGTGCGGTGACCGACCATGTATCCCCGGTATGCGTGGCGGCGAGGCCCCATGGCATCAGTACCGAGCCGGCGATGGCATCGAAGCGCTCGAGTTCGGCGATGGCGGCGCGGCCGCTGACCAGCGGGCGACCCTGGTTGAGCTGGAAGGTGGCGTCCGCATCGTAGAAGGCGATGGTGGCGGCGAGGTCATGGGCGTTGTGGGCATCGAGCCAATCGTTGACAAGCGCGATGGCGCTGTCCGGGCTGGTCTGGGCGGCGGCGGGAAGGGCGGCCATCAGCGCCGCGGCGGCGAGGGCCTTCATTTCAGCGAGCGGGCAAAGGCCATCACGTCAACGTTGAAGCGCTCGGGACGCTCG
This sequence comes from Polymorphobacter sp., assembly GCF_051860865.1. Taxonomy (GTDB): domain Bacteria; phylum Pseudomonadota; class Alphaproteobacteria; order Sphingomonadales; family Sphingomonadaceae; genus Sandarakinorhabdus. The sequence continues at coordinate 3,816 of NZ_JBIMKZ010000003.1, forward strand.
GCGAAGGGAGAGTGGCCGACATCCGGATAGGCGATGCTACGGGCGTGGGGCAGCCTGGCGGCGGCAGCGGCGACAAGCGGAGGGGGGACGCTGGCATCGGCACCGCCGTGGATGAACAGCACCGGCAGGGTCAGCCGGGGGGCGAGATCCTGATTGTCCAGTTGCAGGCCGGCCATGGCGCGGCGGATCATCGGGCTCATCATGGTGACGGTCATCCGCTTCTGGTCAGCCTCCAGCGGGCTGGGCGGGGTCGCGGTCATCACCTCGGCGAGCCAGCCGGCGGCGTCGAACAGATCATGGTAATTGTCGACGCGGGCATTGCCGCGCGGCGGTGGGCTGGTGGTAGCGGGCGGCGGCGGCGGGACCAGGCCGGCGACGCTGCCGGCGAGCACCAGCCCGCGCGCGCAGCCGGCGCCACATTGGCGCAGATAGTTGAGGGCGACATGCCCGCCGAACGACCAGCCGACGATCAGCGGGCGCTCGGCCTTGAGCGCGGCGAGGACGGCGGCGATGTCGCCGGCCCAGATGGCGCGGTCGTTATAGGCATCGGCCGTCCACGGCTTGGCGGAGAGGCCATGGCCGCGCAGATCGAGCGCGATCAGCCGGTGGGTGCGGGCAATGTCGCCGATCTGGCGCTTGAAGGCGTTGGCGCCGAATGAGAAGCCGTGGATGAACAGGATCGGCGTGCCTTGCGGATTGCCCCATTCCTGCACAACGAGCGGCACATTGTTGGTGCCGGCGACGATGTGCGATTTCGGGCTGTTCGGCGATTGGGCATGGGCCGGGGCGAGGCAGGCCAGCAATAGCAGGGTGGCGATCAGCTTAGGCATTGGCGGGGAACTCCGGATGGTCGGCGAGGATGCGCCGGCGCAGTGGTTCCGGCACCGAGTCCCAGCCCGGGCATTTCAGCGCGTTGAGGCGCATCATGATCGATCCGCCGGCGGTGCCCATGTTCATCCAGGGACGAAAGCTGTTCAAGGTGGTGTATTGCATGGTGGCAGGGACGAAATCGCCGCCCCTGGCAACATCTGCCACCGAGGCCTCGAAATTGGCGAGCGAATTGGCGACGCGCGCCGGGGTGCCGGGCAGTTTGATGAACAGTTCCTCGGCCATCCAGATGCGGCTGTGCTTGATGTCCGGCGGGGTGATGCGGCCGGTATAGTCGAGGCCCTTGGGCAGCGCGGCCATGTCCGGCAGCACCTTGAGATCGGGCGTGAACAGGATCGTCTGCGGAGACAGATAATGTTCAGGGCTCATGGGCTCGCCGGTGAGGACATTGGCCATCGGACCGTCGGCGATCTCGCCCGTGCGAGGGTCGCCGTAATAGCCGGCTTCGGTGAGGGCGTAGCGGATATTGCCGTCTGGCAGCATGGTGATCGTGGAGCGACTGGCGCCGATCACCGAGACCATCGGGCGCAGCGGGTCGCCGTCCCGCCGCGCGAGCATATGGCCGCTGTATGACCACCAGGTGGTGCGCCCGGGCGGGGAGCAGCGGATGCGGGTGAAGATCTCCAGCGGAGTCAGTGAGGCCAGCGGGTTGGCGCGGCTGGCAGAGGGGAGGGCTGCGGCGGCGAGGGCGGCGGCGGCGAGCTCGCGACGGGTCAGGCTCATTTCGGCGGCGCCGGGGTGCGGGTGCGCATGTAGCGGGCGAGCGAGCTTTCGGCCTTGGTGATTTCGCGCGGGGCTTCGAGGAAATCGGGGTAGCGCTCCCGGGCCAGCGCAACGATGCGCGCGGGCATGCGGTCCAGGCTGGCCGACGACCCGGTGAAGCAGGTGTATTGGATGTTGCCGTCGGCCTGGCCCATCAGCATCCAGGGCTGCCAGGGGCGGCTGTGAACCCAGTTGCCGATGCTTTCGACCTTCTGGAGCGCGGCGTTCTGCAGGTCGGCGAGCGCGACGGTGAAGCTGTTCGCGTCCGAAATGGACACTTCTGCGCCGCTGCTTTCGCGCGGCCATTTGGCTGGGTCGAGCGGGTTCTTGGCGCGGATATGGGCGTGGATCTCTGTCATGGCGCGGTCGCCGACCTGTTGCCAGGGTAGCAGGAACGGTTTTACCTTGTCCGGAGCGCCGACGGTTTCGTAGAGGCCCTGTTCGCGGACAAAGGGCTTGATGGCGGAATTGATGGCCGGGTTGGCGAGGTGGACGACCTCGACCTCCTCCTCCGTATAGGGGTTCTGCCAGCGATCGAGGACCTGCCCGGCCGCGTCGGTGAAGAAGCCCAGTTCCTTGCGCAGCATCACCCAGCCGGGTTCGCCGGCGAGCGGTAGCAGGCGGACGGCGCCCATGCCGATGATGTTCATCAGGTCCCGCCCGGCCTCGCCGGGGCGGTGGCCGCTGACCCGGCCGCTGTACCAGCTATAGCTGGTGACATCGGGGTTCAGGCTGCCCGAGATGCGGGCATAGGCGCGGGCATTGCCTTCCGGCGTGGCCAGATCGATGAACGGACCGGACAGCGAGGGCGTGCCGGCTTTCGTCGCGGCGGCGAGTGCCGGGGTGGCGGCGACGGCAGCCGCCGCCGCCAGCCATTGCCGACGTGTCGTGTCAATCACTGGAAGTTGGCGCGCAGGGTGACGCCGAACTGCCGCTTGTTGGGCAGCATTACCTCGAAGGCGCGGGCGAGGCAGCTGGTGCTGGTGGCGCAGTCTGCGTTGCCGCGCAGGCTTTCGAATGTCCTGTCCTGGAACAGGTTGGTGACGAACACGGTCGCGCTGTAGCGGTCGTTCTTGATGCCGAGGCGCAGATTGACGTCAAGGCTGTCCCCGGTTTCGGTCAGGTTGAGGCTGTCGGCATAGCGGCTGCCGACATAGATGCCCTCGGCGCGCATGAACCAGCCGGCGGACTGGCCGAGATCGCCGTCGACCTGGGCGAAGGCGGTGCCGCTGATCTCCGGCGTCTGGGCGAGACGCTCGCCGTTGGGTCGGGCCTGAAGGAGGAAGCGGAGCTGGCCAGCTTCGCTCTGGTTGCCGCCGAGCGCCGTATGGTTCCAGGCGAAGTTGCCACCGAGTGTGAGGTGGCGGCCAGCACGGATGCTGGTGTCCAGCTCAAGGCCGTAGGCCTCGATGTCCGGGCCGTTGACGGTGACGAGAGTGCCGACGATCAGGCCATTGCCATCGATGTCTGCCAGCAGCGAGCGCAGATCCTGGCTGTCCTTCCACTTTGAATAATAGGCGTTGGCGTTGAAGGTCATGGCGCCATCGAGCAGGGTCGACTTGAAGCCGAGTTCATAGGACCAGATGGACTCGGGCGGGGCCAGCAGATCGATGGTCAGTTCCGGGAATGCGGCCTGGATGCGCGCCTTTTGCGCGTCGGTGCGGGCGGCATATTGCGAGTTGATGGTGGTGGGGCGCAGGCCCTTGGCGGCGCTGGCATAGACCAGAAGATCGTCACTCGGCTTATATTCGAGGATGGCGCGGGGCAGGAAGGCGTTGGTGGCGCCACTGAGCGTCTGGCCGGTGGCGCGGCTGAGCGTGTCCACCAGCTCGTCCCGCTGCCAGCGGCCTTCGAGCGACAGCGACAGCTCGTCGGTGAAGCTGTAGCCGAGCGAGGCGAAGCCGGCATAATTCCTGATCTTGCGGTCGACAATGACGCGCGGACCGGCCGTGACGGCCACCGAGCCGACGGGGAGACCGGCCGCGCCGAGCAGGCCGGCGCCGCCGATCAGGCCGGGATCGCGCTCGTAGAGCGTCTGGTGGAAGAAGGAGGCGCCGATCATCCAGCGGAACCGTGCCTCATCGGCGTTGGCCAGCCGCAGTTCGTGCGCATTGGAGCGCGAGTCGGTGCGGCGCGCGCCATAGTAATTATCCTCGGGCGACAGTTCGAAATCGTTGACGCGCTCGGCTTTTTCCTGGGAGTAGCCGCCGAGGTAGCTAAGGGTGAGGTCGTCGCCGATCTCCTGGTCGAGGGCCAGCGAGGTGAAGAAGAAGCTCCGCTCCAGCCCGGTGCGGCGCAGCCCGAGACGCTCGTTGCCGGGCGTGCTGTCGAACGGGGCGAAGCCGGGGAAGGCGACGATGCGCGCCGGGTTGGTAGGAAGGTCGTTCTGGCGCGGGGCTTCGCCGGTGGGGCGGAGCACGCCGCGATAGATGGTCTCGCCGTTCGGCAGGGTGAAATTATGGGTGGGCCGGCGGCCGACCAGCATAGCTGCGGCCGGGCCGTCGCGCTGTTCGACATAGGTGGCGGTGAATTTGGCCGAGAAGCGCTCGGTGGGAGTGAAATAGAGCTGGCCAGTGCCGCTGATGTCCTGTTGCGCGCCCAGCGCCGCGCCGTTGAGGGCGTTGGTATATTGTCCGCCGAAATCGCGGAAGCGGCCGGACAGGCGGGCAGACAGCTTGTCCTTGATCAGCGGAGCATCGAGGCTGGCGGAAATGTTATAGTCGTCATAGGTGGCGGCGGTGCCGCTGATCGTCGCGCGGATGTCGTTGCCGGGCGTCTTGGTGATGAAATTGATGGCGCCAGAGAAGGTGGACCGGCCGAACAGCGCGCTCTGCGGGCCGCGGATGACCTCGACACGCTCGATATTGTCGGTGTTGATGGCGGCGACGCCGCCGGTGAAATAAATGCCGTCGATGAAGATCGAGGCCAGCTCGCGGCTGGTATCGCCGACCGGCGGGGTGTTCTGCAGGCCGCGGATGAAGACCTGGCCATAGCCGCGATCGACGTTCTGGAACAGCTGGACGCCGGGCGCGAAGGCGGCGAGGCCTTCCAGGTTGAGGATGTTGGATGCTTCGAGCGTCTCGGCGGTGAAAGCCTGAACCGAGAGCGGCACATCCTGCAACGATTCGGCGCGCTTGCGGGCGGTGACGACGATTTCGGCACTGCCGGCTTCCGCGGCGTCGGCCGTCTCCTGGGCGGTGGCCGGGGCCGCGATGACCAACGCCGAGGCGCTGGCCAGAAGCAGGGTCAGAAGGCGTGACGTGTGCATGATCATGGCGGTTACCCCCGAGTGGCGGCCCCGTTGCCGGGCCTTTGCGTTTCGAGGCCGGAATGGGCGCGGACGGTGCCCAAAGCTCAAGAGGATTTACGCCGCTCGCCGCCATGCTGCATGAAATTTGGCGGTCGCGTGCACGACTGTCATTCATGCTGCATCATTTGCACGGGCCGGGACATGGTGCATAATCGGCGCGGCGGGATGCGCAGTCGGGGAGGACAGCAGGGCGGACATGAAGGCCGGAGGGGACCTGGCGACCAGGCGGATGACGCCCGGCCAATATGCGATGCTGCTGCTGGCGCCGCCGTTGATCATGGGATTTCTGGCCGGTGTCAGCCAGTTCGGCAGCGTTCGATTCGAGAGCCGGATCGTGCATGTCGGCTTCAGCCTGATGTCGATGCTGCCGAACTGGCTGGCGATGGAGCTCGGCAGCGCCGGCGCGGCGCTGGCGCTGCGGCCGTGGCGGCCGCCACTGTGGGTGGTGTTGCTCATCGGTGTGCTGGTGGCGACCCAGTTGCATGCGCCGTTCACGATCCTGCGCGACGCGCTGTTCGAGCCATTCCTGGAGCCGGGATCGCATTTCTTCCGGTCCTGGCCATGGAATTACGGGAACCCCGTCTATGCACTGGAATCGCTGTTCGCCATGCTAGGGCGGCTGGCGTTCTGGATGCCGGTCAACTTTCTTGTCGTCCAGCTCCTCGGCTTCCAGCGGTTCGGCTATGGCGATTTCTTTGACAGGCGGGAGGTCATGATCTCGGGCCCGGTGTCCGATACTATTCATGCACGACTGGTCGAGAAGGCTGAGAACGGGCAGGCGGTGCGGCCCAGCCTGTCGCTGCTGCTGCGGCGGTTGCCCGAGCGGATCGGGCGGGACATCATCTGCCTGAAGGCGCAGGAACATTATACCGAGGTGGTGACGCGCGGCGGCAGCGCGCTGGTGTATATGCGGTTTTCGGACGCGATGGGTGTGGTCGCGTCGGGCATCGACGGCGTGCAGGTGCACCGGTCCTACTGGGTAGCCTATGCGGCGATCGAGGGGTTCGAACGGGCCGACGGGCGCATCCAGATGCGGCTGGCGAACGGAGAGCGGCTGCCCGTAAGCCGGACCTACCAAAACCAGGTTAGAACGCTGAAGCCGGCTTGAAGATGACGCCGTACCGCCGGTTGATACCTATCGGGTGTCATTGCCAACGGGCGCTTATTCGGTAGCGCCGGTGTCAACACGCTCTGTTGTACGCCGCCATCGATTGCAGTCGGATTGACACGCCTTTTCCAGCGTTTTACCAAGAACTTAATTGCTGTATAGTTGCTTGGCTGTGTTACGGGTGACATAAATGGGCCGTTGGCACCAAGGTCGGAAGCGATCATCATGACCTTGGGAGCGGCCGATGCGTCGGCGTTTCTGGTGGGTGGTGGCGAAGCGGGCGCGTTGATTCGATCGCGCGACTGGTCGTATCCACTTGGTCCGGCCGGGCAATGGCCGCAAGCGCTCAAAACACTCGTCAGCGTTATGCTCGGCTCGAATCAACCGATGTTCGTGGTCTGGGGTCCTCAGCGTATCCTCTTGTATAACGACGGCTATGCCGAGATACTCGCCACCAAGCATCCCGAGGCGCTGGGCCGCGACTTTCTCGAAGTCTGGGCAGAGATTCGTGCCGATATCGCGCCGATCGTTGCGCAAGCCTATGCTGGCGATCCTGTGCGCATGGACGACATAGAGCTTGTCATGCATCGCCGTGGCTATCCCGAGGAAACTCATTTTGCCTTTTCCTACACCCCGGTGCGTGATGAGGACGGTATCGTCTGCGGCTTCTTCTGTCCGTGCGTCGAGATCACCGAACAGGTTCTTTCCGAACGTCGTCGACAGGCCGACGCAGCGCGTCAGCGCGGCTTGTTCGAGCAGGCACCGGGCTTCATTACCATTCTGAACGGCCCGTCGCATGTTTTCGAGTTTGTGAACGCGGCGTACAAGCGCCTGTTTGGCTATCGCGGCTATGTCGGCAAGAGTGTTCGCGAAGCCTTGCCCGAGCTTGCGGATCAGCCGTTCTTCAGCATTCTCGACCAAGTCTACGCCAGCGGGGAGCGCTTCGTAGCAGATCGTACACCAATCCGCCTCGTCGGTCCTGACGGCACGCAGACGGAGCGCTTTCTCGATTTCATCTTCGAGCCGGTTACTGATGAAACGGGCCAGGTAACGGGCATTTTCGTCGAAGGGCATGATGTCACCCAAGCGCGCCGTGCCGAAGACGCGTTGCGCGAGAGCGAGGCACGCATGCGCGCCGTCATCGATGCTGCGCCGATTGGACTGGTATTTGCGGACCCCACCGGGCGGATCACGGGTGCAAATGCACGCGTAGAGGAGATTATCGGCAGGACCATCGCCTTTTCCACGGATATCCGGGACTATCGTGATGTTTACGTCGCCTATCACGCCGACGGTCGGCAGGTTGAAGCGGACGAATACCCGCTCGCGCATGTCGTTGACGCCGGCAAGGATAGGGCGGAGCTGGACGTGCAGGCCCGATTGCCTGACGGCTCTCTCAAATGGGTCCGCCATATCGCCACATCCATGCGGGATCAGCACGGCGATCTTATCGGGGCCGTCGTGGCCTCTCTGGATATCGACCCGGAGAAGCGTTTTGCCGAAAATCTTGAGCGCGCCGTCGATAAGGCTGTGGCCGATCGCGAGGAAGCCCTGGCACAGGTTCACCAGATGCAGAAGATGGAAACGATCGGCCAGCTCACCGGCGGCGTTGCCCATGATTTCAACAATCTGCTGACGCCGATCATCGGGTCGCTGGACATGCTGGTCCGTCGCGCTGTCGGTAATGAACGGGAGCGCCGGCTTATCGACGGCGCCCTGCAATCGGCAGAAAGAGCGAAGATTCTGGTCCAACGTCTTTTGGCGTTCGCGCGGCGCCAGCCGCTGCAGACCATGGCTATCGATGTCGTGCGTCTTGTCGACAACAGCGTCGGTCTGATGGAATCGACGCTGGGGCCGACGATCAATATTCGGATTGATGTGGCGCCGAATTTGCCGCTTGCTGTTGGCGATGTCAGCCAGCTTGAAATGGCGCTGCTCAATCTGGCGGTCAATGCCCGCGATGCGATGCCACAAGGCGGCGATCTCACGATTTCGGCCTCGCTCGATCAAGTCGGGGCCGATCATCAGTTTGGGCTGGACCAGGGCCGCTATGTCCATCTCAGCGTCCGCGACACCGGGACCGGCATGGACAAGGCCACCCTGCAACGCGCGATCGAGCCGTTTTTTTCGACCAAGGGCGTGGGGCAAGGAACGGGGCTCGGTCTTTCCATGGCCCACGGCCTGATGGCGCAGCTCGGGGGGGCACTAACCGTGGAAAGTGAGCCTGGCCAAGGTACGAGCGTTGGGTTGTGGCTACCCGTCTCGGCCGGCGCGGCGGACGGCGGCGAAAGCCCGGTTGAAACAACCCCCATTCCCAGCGCGCGCGGCACGGTCCTGCTGGTCGACGATGAGGGGCTCGTCCGTATGTTCACGGCCGATATGTTGGCCGACCTGGGCTATGAGGTCGTCGAGGCGGCGTCGGCCGAGGAGGCTCTGCAACTGATCCGCGAAGGTCTCGAACCAAGCGTACTGGTCACCGATCACCTGATGCCGGGCATGAACGGCGGCCAACTGGCGCGTACGTTGCGGTCCCAGAAACCGACACTGCCCGTTCTCGTTGTCTCAGGCTATGCCGAAGAGGCAGGGATAGATCCGGATGTGGCGCGATTGACCAAGCCGTTTCGCAACGCCGAACTGGCGAAGAGCCTTTCGGACTTGTTGGTCGGCGCCAAGGCGTAGCGTCGTAGCGCGAGCGCTGCGTTCATACCGTCAGCAAGCCGCCGTCCACCGTCAGCGTGGTACCAGACACATAGGCCCCGGCCCGCGACGCCAGATAGAGGATCGCCCCGCCGATATCCTCGGGGGTGCCGAGCCGCCCGGCGGGTATGCCGGCGATCATCTGCTGTTCGAGGTCTGGCACCGCTGCGAAGAAGCCGCCGGTCATGTCCGAGGGGAAGAACCCCGGCGCCAGCGCGTTGACCGTGATCCCGCGCCGCGTCAGGTCCGAGGCCAGCGCCACGGTCAGCCGCTGGATCGCGGCTTTGGATGCCGCATAGGCGAACGCGTCGTTGCTCTTTGCCCAGAGAGCGCCGACCGAACCGATGTTGATGACTCTCGCCGGATCGCCCGCCGCCGCCGCCGCCTCAAGCTGCAACAGCAGCCCCTGTGCGATGAAGAACGGCGCGCGCAAATTGACCGACATTGCATGATCGAAGTCTGCAGCACTGACCGATCCGATCGGTGCCGTGCTGAACACGCCGGCATTGTTGACGAGGATGTGCACGCGCGGGCAGCGGCCGGCGATATCAGCCACCATGGCCTCCACACCCGCCATCTCGGACAGGTCATGTGCATGAAAATGGCAGGTGCCATGCTCGGCAAGCGCCTCGACGAACGCCATGCCCTTTATGGCATCGCGCGCCACGACATGCACCTCCGCCCCTGCATGCACCAGCGTTGTGGCGATCATCGCCCCCACGCCCTTGGCGCCGCCGGTGACTATGGCCACCTTGCCCCGGACGGAAAATAGCCGGTCAACGATATTGGTCATGGATTAGTCCTCAAGAAGCCGGCGCATGCCGCCTCCAGGGCGACGATCGGTTTCCGATCGCACATTATCGCCGCAAGGCGAAATCATCAGGCTTCCTCGACACGCGCAATCACGCGCGGCACTTCCGCAAGCAGTTCGCGCGCCAGAAACCCGACCCGGCCGATCCGCCGGCCAAGCCGCTTGCCCGCCTTGCCATGCACATAGACGGCCCAGATCGTCGCGGCGAGCGGGGACGCGCCGCGCGCCAGCAGACCGCAGACGATCCCGGCGAGCGTGTCGCCGGAGCCCGAAGTTGCCAATCCTACACCCCCGCCGGCAAAGCGGAACAGCTGGCCATCGGGTGTGGCGACAATGGTGTTCGGACCCTTCAGCGCCACGATGGCGCCGAACCGGGCGGCGGCGCGCTGGGCGACAGCCTCCGGCTCGACCAGAACCTCGTCGCGGCCAATGTCCATCAGCGTCGCCATTTCGCCGCCATGCGGGGTGAGGACGGTGCGTCCATGACGGGCCAGCATCAGTGCCTTGAGCGACGGCAGCGCGGACAGCGCAGCGGCATCGAGCACGAGCGCCGGCGCCCCCGGATCAAGGCCAAGCACGGCCGCCGTCAGGCCCTCCGTGCCCGGTCCGCTGGCCATGCCAGGCCCCAGCAACACGGCATCGCTATGCGTCACGCGCGGCAGCAAGGCGCCGGCGGCAGTGGCCGAGATCGCGCCATCCAGCTCGTCGACGCCAGCAACCAGCGCCTCGGGGATTGCCAGCGCCAGCAGCGGCGCTACCGATGTGCAGGTCATCATCTGCAGCTTGCCCGCCCCGGCGCGCAACGCCCCCACGCCCGACAGCAGCAGCGCCCCAGGCATGGCGACACAGCCGCCAACCACCAGCACCCGGCCGCGCGCATCCTTGTCGACATCGCCATCATGAGCCGGCAGCGCCATGGTGCGGAGCAATCGCTTGTTGATCCTGACCGCGCCCGTCATCCCGCGGCGACCGGCTGGTCGGGCGCGCTGGTGACCGGCGTGGCCTCTTCGGTCATCGGGGCGGTGAAATTATAGATCAGCAGGCGCGGGCATTCCCGCCCGCGCTCATCCGCGATGAACTCATATTCGGTGACGCTGCAATTGGCGACATCCTCCGCCCGGTCGATCGCCAGGATCGCCGCCTCGTCATGCCCTTCGAGGATATAGCGTAAACAGAGCACGACCACCTGATGCGCCACGATCAACACGCGCTGTCCGGCATGGTGGAGGCTGATCGTGTCGAGCAGCGCCCGCAGCCGCAGAATGACATCGGCCCAGCTCTCGCCCCCCGGAGGGCGGTGATAGAATTTGCCGACCAGTGTCAGTGCTTCCGCCTGCTGCGGATGCAGCGCCGTTATCCCGCTGCGGGTCAGCCGATCGAGAATGCCGAACTCGCGTTCTCGCAGCCGCTCGTCGATCACCTTGTCGTGCACGACCGTACTAGCCTCGGCCACCAGCTCGGCGGTCTGCCGCGTGCGAACAAAGGGCGATGCGAGGATGACATCGGGCCCTTCGTCGAGCGCCGCGAACCAATGGCCCAACGCTCGCGCCTGCTGCCTTCCCAGCGGGCTCAGCGGGACATCGGCGTCGCGCATGTCGAGCTGGATGTGCGGGTGACCGGCCGCCTCGGCTGCCGCCGCCGCGACATTGCCGGCGCTTTCGCCGTGTCGGACGATCCACAGCCGCTGCGGCCAACGCTGGCTCATCGCACGGCCTCCGCTGATGCTCGGCGCGGCGCCATTGCCGCTCGAACCACCACGGCAGTCGACAGCAGGATCATCGAAACCAGCGCGCCAATGGACAACAAGCCGGTCGTGCTGACATCCACGTCGAGCCGCATGCTTGTTCGTTCGCCGATGTGGAAGACGGCTTTGGCGATCTGTCTGTCGGCGTCCAGTGTCATGCGCTTTCAACAACGCCGGCAGTCCATAGTTCAATGGTTGCAGTGGCCAGCCGCGCATCGCGGCCAGCCACTGGGGACATCACCGGCGTGGAACGGTCCAGAGATAGATCATCCGACCATTCACTTCCTGCTCGCGCTCCGGCTTCCAGTCCCCCATCAGAAAGGCGTGGCTGACGATGCGGGTGCCGGGCTTCAGCGTCTTCAGCGTCGGCATCAGCTTTTCATTGAGCTGGGGCAGCAAATAGAGGGTTACCACCGTCGCATCCGAAAAATCGGTCTGGAACAGGTCGGCATTCTTGAAGGTGACCGCGTTTGTTACACCCGCTTGCTGGGCGTTGGCGTTCGCCTCCTTGATGCGCTGCGGGTCGATATCGATCCCTACCGCCCTGATCTTGAATTTCTTGGCGGCGGTAACCGGAATGCGACCGTCGCCCGACCCGAGATCATAGAGCACATCACCGTCACGCACCCCGGCCATGGTGATCATCGCATCGACGACATCCTGGGGGGTGGGGACGAAGATGACATCGGGCACGCGGGCGGCCGTCGTGGTCGAAGGCTGGGCGGCCTGGGCGAGAACGCCCTGGGCGCTGGTGACGGCCAGAGCGGCCGCAAGCATGGGTGCGAAAATCTTCACGATGATTTTTCCTCTCGGGATGGTGGTTGCAGGACCAGCAGCATCACACCCCCGACGACCAGCACAGCAATGCCGACCAGGGCGCCAACGCCGGTGTAAACAACACTCGACCACAGCATATAGATGCAGGTCAGACAAAATATTGCTGGCAGCACCGGGTACAGCGGCACGCGAAACGGCCGCGGCGCGTCCGGTTCGCGATATCGCAGCACGAAAAGGCCGACGCCGACAAGCAAGAGGAATGTCCAGAACACCGGCGCGGTATAGTCAACCGCCAGCGCAAAGCCGTCCCTGGCAAAAGCCCCACCGGCGACGAGCAGAAGTGCCACCCCGCCCTGGGCAATGATCGCATTGCCAGGCGTGTCGCGGCCGGATGTCCAGCGGCCCAGCCAGCCGAGCGCCGGCACGTCACGGCCGAGCGCATAGCTGCTGCGGGCACCGGTGATCACCGTGGCATTCGCCGATGTCAGCGCGGCCAACGCAATGGCCAGGCTGATCAGCGCCGCCCCGGGTGCACCCCAGGCGGCGCGCATCACATCGGCGGCAACGGCGTCGGACCCGGCCATGCCGGCCATGCCGAGTGCGCGGACAAAGGCCAGATTGGCGAGCAGGTAGATGACCGTGACGATCAGCAGCCCGGTCACCATGATCATCCCCATGCGCCGCGGCGAGCCTTTGAGCTCCGCGGTGACATAAACAGTCTCGCTCCAGCCGCCATAGGTCAGCAGCACGAAGACCATCATCATGCCGATGGCGCTGCTGCCGGAGGTCGTTGCCGGTGCGTCTCCTGGGGCGGCTGGCGCCACCAGCAGCCCGGCGATGATTACCACGACCAGCCCGATCACCACGATCAGCGTCAGCCACCATTGCGCTTGTGCGCCGATACGCACGCCGGTCCAGTTGAGGGCGCAGACCAGCAGGACCGTCAGCGCCGCATAGACCGTGGATGACAGCGGCCCGAGCGGGGCGATGACCGACAGATAGTCGCCGACCACATAGGCCAGCAGCGCGACCGATCCGGTCTGAATCACCGAGAGCCGCGCCCAGCCATAGAGAAAGGCCAGCCGTCGCCCATAGGCGCGCTCGAGAAAATGATAGTCGCCGCCAACATCGGGAAAGGCCGAGGCCATTTCAGCATAGCAGAGCGCCCCGATGATCGACAACAATCCCCCGACGACCCAGGCCAGCAGCATCACATCGACGCTGCCGGCGTTCCCGGCGACCAGCGACGGCGAGCGAAAGATCCCGGCGCCGATCACCACGCCGATCGTAAGCGCCAGCACCTCATAGGCGCGCAAGGTCTGGCGCGGCGAGTTCGCCGGCCCCTTCGGCGATGACTCCGTCATCCGCGGTTACGTGGGCGCCATCCTGCGACGCACCCGGTACACGACCATGGATCCAGACTCTTATCCATGCCCGAACATGCCCCGGTGCCGCACGGGTTTCAACCCGCGTCGGCGGCATGGCCGGATCAGCGCGTTTCGATCAGCTCGATCAGCTCGCCATGATAGCCAGTGATGGTCAGGCTCTCGCCCCGCGTCGCTGTTGCGGCGATGGCTGGGCCGGCAGCGCGGGCCCGGAACGGCGCCAGGTCGGGCGTCGTCATCGACACCAGAGCGACGCCGGCCGGCAGCAGTCCCGGTTGACGATGCGCCTCGCCCGTCCGGTCCGGCAGATGCGTCGGCATGCCGTCGATCTCGATATAATTCTCGGGCGCGAGTTCCACGGTGCCGACGAAATATTCATGGGTTTCTCCAAAGCCATGGGCGCGGGCGATGAAGGGCACCGCCGCCTCGAACGTGTCCTTCTTCGGGCAGCCAAATTCACTGTGATAATGGTCCATGCAGCCATGGACATCGCGTGTCGCGAGAATGGCGATGAACATCCGGTCGACGTCGGACTGGGCGTGCGGCAGCACATAGTCATCGAGCTGGCGGTTGATCTGGGTCAGGTACAGCACCTCACCGAACGGACCTTGAACCTGGCCGGCGCGCAGCGCGCCCTTTGAGAACTCCAGGTCTTCGGCCGCGCCCAGCACCTCGAACCCGGCCGCTTTCAGGCGCTCGATCGTCGTATCGCTGCTGGTCACGGTGAACTCGAGCGCCGTCCAGCCGGTGCTCAGATAGGGCGCCGCCGGCGGCGTGTCCGGCTGTTCGACAAAGCGCAGGTGGAACGGCGCGCCCGAGCGCGGGGCCAGCACGCCGAAGCGGGCGCCAGCGACGCCCAGCGCACCCCAGCTGGCGGCGACGTTAGCCGCGATCCGTCCATTCTCGACAGGTTCGAAGCCCAATGTGTCGGTGTAGAGCGCCATCGCCCGGTCGACATCCTGGCAGACAATGGTGGCGCCGCGAAACGGGCCGAGGCGGGCAGGGGTAGCGGTCATGATGAACCTTTCTGGGGATCAGGGGCTTGCAGTCGCCAGCAGTGACGCATCACGCTG
>NZ_JBIMKZ010000003.1:18380-78002 GCF_051860865.1 Polymorphobacter sp.
TCTGGTGTAGCGGACAAGGATCTTGTCGCGCGCAATCTTGGCCAGTTCGGAGAGCGGGCGGTCGCTGGGATAGATCAGGCACGCGGTGCGCTCGATCGTCGGCTTGGCCGCGTCGATCCGGACCATCGCCGATTTTTCGCCGAGCTGCGCCATCTCGGGCGGTGACAGCAGCAGAAAATCATGCCGCTTGATAAGCACCTGCCCCAGCATCGGCGCATCGGAAAACAGGAACGAGCTCGGCGGCTTCCGCCCGGCTTCCAGATAGGCGGCGATCACCGCATCATGGGTGTCCCTGCGCGCATAGGGCACCAGCCAGCTTTGGTCCTGCATATCCTCGAGCGTCACCCCGGCCTTGCCGGCCAGGGGATGGTCGGCACGCGCGACAACGAAATCGGTCGCCTTGAACAGCACATGCTGCGCCAAATTCTGCATCCGGTCGATCGCCGTCACCGGAGAACCGGCGACGAGATCGAGTTCGCCGCGCTGCATCCGCTCGATCAGCTGGTCGGTATAGTTCTCGACCACGGCGATCCGCACATCGGGCCGCTCGGCCAATAGCTCCATCAGCGTTGGCGCCAGCATCTCGTCGGCCATGGTCTCGCCGATGCCGATGCGCAGCCAGCCGGTTTCGGCTCGCTTCGCGAGGCGCACGGCCATCACGGCGCGGCGCTCGTTGATCATCAGCGTGCGCGCATATTCTTCGAGGATCATCGCATATTCGGTGGGGCTGGTGACGCCGCCGGGCTCACGATCGAAAAGCTTGGCGTCGAGCTCGGTCTCGAGCTTGGTGATCGAGAAGGCAATAGCTTGCGGCGTGATCTGCATCTTCTTCGCCGCCCGGGCGAAGCTCTTCTCCTCGATCACGGCGAGGAAGCGTGAAACGTTGATCAGATCCATCGGCCCAGGCCCCCCGGTCGGCAATTTGCCGATCCGGAAAATGGCAGCATCTCCAGTACCCTGCAACGCGATTTGCAGGCTTTGGCCGGTCCGGTCGGTGCCGGTTTGCTGATGAGACTGCCCGTCACGATCATGCCGTCGATGTGTCATGGCAATCGATCAAAGGCAAATTTTTTTTGTTGATATAGATCAAAAGACATATAGAGTTGGCGTCTGTCATAGACGATTGTCACAAAAGGGGGACGCGATGATGACCGATCCGTTGCGGGTGAAGCTGTTGTGTGGCGTGGCGTTGGCCATCGGCCTGAGCCAGGGTAGTGCGGCGCTGGCGCAGCAGGCCGCGGACGAGGCCGTATCCGGCCGTCTCGACGAGATCATCGTCACCGCCCAGCGCCGATCGCAGAACATTCAGGACATCCCGGTTACGGTCAGCGCGCTGTCTGCCGACACGCTCGCCCAGCGTCAGATCGTTCAGACCATCGATCTCGCCCGCAGCGTGCCGAACATGGTTACCGCCAACAACGTGTTGCTCGGCACTTCGGTCACCTACTTCCTGCGCGGCTCGGGCAGCACGGAATCGATCGCCACCTTTGACCTGCCGGTCGGCACCTATGTCGACGAAGTCTATATCTCGCGCCAGAACGCCAACCAGATCGCCCTGTCCGGCATCGAGCGGATCGAAGTACTGCGCGGTCCCCAGGGCACGCTGTTCGGCCGCAACACCACCGCCGGCGCCGTCTCGATCATCAGCAAGAAGCCCAACGACCGTCTGTCGTTCGAGGGCGAAGCCAGCTACGGCTCGTTCAATCGTCGCGCCATCCAGGGCGCCGTCAACGCGCCGATCACCGACACTTTCATGATCCGCGCCAGCGCCTTCACGGTCGAGGACGATGGCTGGCTGAAGAACCCGGGCACCGAGAACCTCAACAGCGAATCCTCCTGGGGTGGGCGTCTCGCTGCCCGGCTGCTGCCGGCCGACTACATCACCTGGGACATCTCGGCCCAGTGGATCAGCGCCGAAAATACCGGCCAGGGCGTGCCGGGCGTCGTCAAGCCCGGCCCCGCCGGGCCTTTCACCGTCTATCCGGAATCGGCGACCGGTGACTTGCTCGTTGGTCGCTACACTGACCGGACCTGCAAGCCGCAGGGCCCGATCCAGAGCTGGGCGTCACAGGGATGCCTCTACAACGG
This sequence comes from Polymorphobacter sp., assembly GCF_051860865.1. Classification (GTDB taxonomy): domain Bacteria; phylum Pseudomonadota; class Alphaproteobacteria; order Sphingomonadales; family Sphingomonadaceae; genus Sandarakinorhabdus. Next base: position 20,469 of record NZ_JBIMKZ010000003.1, read on the forward strand.
CGTTGAATCGACGCTGCTGATCTCCAATCTCGCCGTCGATACCGGCGTCGGCAACCTCAGCTTCATCACCGGCTATTCGCGGATCGAGCAAAAGTTCAACCTCGACAATTTCGCGAACACCAATCAGCCGGTACTTGGCGGTGGCTTCGGCTCCAACTTCTACCTGTCTAACGATGGCCTGCACGAGCAGTTCAGCCAGGAAGTGAAGCTGGCCGGCAATACCCTCGACGGCAAGCTCCAATATGTCACGGGCCTGTTCTACCTGAACGAGAGCAACCGAACCGCCGTGATCGACACCGTCGACCTGCTCGGCGTCGGCCCGACCGTGTTCGGGGACCGCATCATCGAGAACGGCACAAAGTCCTTCGCCGTCTATGGCCAGATCGACTATGAGTTCGTGCCCAACCTCTCGCTCCAGCTCGGCGGTCGCTATACCACCGAGACCAAGGACTTTGCCGTCAACGGCCTCGCCTTCGGCGCGCCGCTGGTCACCGCCGATCTCGCCGCCGCGGGCATCCCGCTGGAACTGAAGGTCAAGCGCTTCACCCCGCGCGTTGCCCTGCAGTTCAAGGTCACCGAGGACACGCTGCTGTTTGCCTCGTTCACCCGCGGCTTCAAGTCCGGCGGCTGGAACGCCCGCGCCTTCGCTGCCTCGGGCTTCGTCTCCTTCGATCCCGAATATGTCACCTCATGGGAACTCGGCGCCAAGTCTGACTTCTGGGATGGCCGCGCGCGGATCAACGCCACGCTTTATCGCGCCGAATATTCCAACCTCCAGGTGCCGGGCATCCTGCCGGTATCGACCGACTTCATCACCGTCAACGCCGCCAGCGCCCTGGTCCAGGGGCTCGAGGTCGAGGCGAGCGTCCAGCCGGTCGACGGGCTCACCTTCTTCGGCAACCTAGGCCTGACCGACAGCAAGTATCAGGAACTGACGCCGGCCGCGATCGCCGCCGCGCTCGGGCCCAAGCTGCAGCGCACCCCGGAGTTCACGGGCCAGGCCGGTTTTGTCGGCCGGGTGCCGATGGGCAGCGACCACGCGCTGAGCCTCGCCGCCGACATCCAGTACACCAGTGCGTTCGAGACCGGCCCGTCCAACACCTTCGTTGGCCGCGTCGATGGCCAGGCCACCGTCAATGCCCAGCTGAGCTGGGAGCTCCCCGGCGATAATTGGGAGTTGAGTGTTGCCTGCAAGAACTGCACGAATAACGTCTATGTTGTGCAGGAACTCCTCGGCCAGCTGTTCACCAACCAACCGCGGCGGTTCACCGCCACCGCGCGCTTCCGCTACTGACGCCTAGATGGCGACGGCACCCGATACGGCACCGGACGGCCGCGCGGTCGCCATCCGCGTGCTGTTCGTGGCCTTCGCCGCCTGGCTGCTGACCAATATCGATCAGTCGCTGTTCGCCTATGCAGTGCCGCAGATCCGCCAGGCCTTCAATGTCGATCTTGCCGGCATCGGCACCATCATCTCGCTGTCTTTCATCGCCGGCATGTTCATCCCGATCGGCGTCGGCATGCTCACCGATCGCTACGGCGCGCGGCGGACGCTGCCGCTCTGCCTCTGCCTGTCGGCGCTGCTGGTCGGCGTGCAGGGCCTGCTCGTCGATGTCACCGCCTTCACCGGCGCCCGCGTCGCCAGCTTCGGGCTCAGCGCGGCGCTGTCGCCAATCACCTCGGCGATCGTGCTCAGCGCCGCGCCGGTGCGGTGGCGGGCGATGATGGTGGCGATCCTGCAATGCGCTTATCCGCTGGGCTGGCTGATCTCGTCGCTGATCGTCGCGCCGCTGATCGAGCAACTCGGCTGGCGCCCGCTCTTCTATGTCGGGTTCATCATCGCGCCGATGGGTCTGTTGCTGGCGGCGCTGTTGCCGCGCGGCCTGTTCGGCCCGCAGCCGCCGCGCCCGGCCGGTGAGGCACGGCCCTCGCTGCCCGTGGCGGTGCTGTTCGATCCGGCCCATCGCCGTACGACATTGCTATGCGCCGCCGCCTTCTTCTTCAATTCCGGCGCCGTTGCCGCCACCGCCTTCTACCTGCCGACCTTCCTCAACGAGGTGCGCGGCTATGGCCTCGGCGATTCCGCGCTGATCGTCGGCATCGGCTACGGCGTCGGGGTGATCGGCTATATCGGCTCGGCGCTGGTCAGCACCTGGTGGCTGACCCGGCGGGACACCATCGTGCTGTGGAATCTCGTCGCTGCGGCGCTGTTCCTGGTCACCATCTGGCTGCCGACGCGCTTTTCGGAAGACATCATCGCCTTCGGGCTGCTCAGCATCTTCTATTATGGCACGGCGGCGATCCTGATCACCTTCGTCCTCGAATCCTTCCCGGAGCATCTGCGCGCCACCGCCGCCGCCGTCTGCGGCACCGCCTGCGTCAGCGCCAGCATGGCCAGCTTCCCCCTTCTGGTGGCGCATCTGGTGCCGATGCTCGGCTGGACGATGACGTTCAGCTTGATCGTCGTGCCTTCGCTGCTGCTGTCGGCACTGGCCATTGCCGGGCTGCCGCGCGGCTTCGATCCGCGCCGGAACCGTCTTTTGAACCATGGAGAGCAGGATGCCCCTCGAGCTCAAGCATGATCTGAAGTTCACGCCTGATCGGGACAGCGCCGCCCGGCAGGATTTTGTCTCCAGCCTGCGCGGCTTCATCCTCAACGACCTCGCCGCGACGATGAAAGCGGACTATGGCGCCCGCGTCGCTCCGGCGCTGACCCGCAAGGCGGGGGACCAGCCGCTGGACCAAGACATGATCCACAAGGCGATGCGCCGCAACGACGTGTTTCAGGTTTACAGCGCCGCCCGCTACAACGCCCAGGAAATGTCGTGGCGCTCGGTCATCCCCGGCATCGCCGCCAACATGCCGCATATCGTCGACACCGCTGCCCGGCTGTCGAGTGAGCCGGTGGGCTCGCTGGAACTCGATCCCGCGCTCGACATTCCCGAGAATGTGGTCGGCCTCGATGTCCATCTGATGCCGGGCGGCTATGTTTCGGACGATCCGCTGCTCGCCGGCGCCGTCTATGATAACGGCCTGACCGTGTTCACCGCCGGCATGATCGGTCCGCATATCGATGATATCGGCCAGTCGATGGCGCGCCACATCCGGCACCGCTTTCCGGAACTCGCGCCTACCCATATCCTCGATTGCGGGTGCACGATCGGCCATCACACCGTGCCGTGGAAGCAGGTCTTCCCGGACGCCGAGGTGCACGGCATCGACGTCTCCGCTTCGGCCCTCGGCTACGGCCATGCCCGCGCCGAGAGCCTCGGCGTGCCGATTCATTTCCACCAGATGGACGCCACCGCCATGCGCTTCGAAGACGGGATGTTCGACATCCTGTTTTCCTCGCAGTTCCTCCACGAGCTGTCGCTGAAGGACATCCGGGCCTATTTCGCCGAGGCGCATCGGGTGCTGAAGCCGGGCGGCCTGCTCGTCACCATGGAGCTGCCGCCCAACCGCTTCCTCGATGCCTATGACCAATTCTATCTGGACTGGGACTGCTATTATAACCGCGAGCCCTATTACCGGCAGTTCCGCGATGCCGATGTGCTTGAACTGATCAAGGGCACCGGTTTCGAGGCTGACGACTATTTCCACTTCACCGTGCCGCAGTATTTCACCATGAGCGAAGCCGAGTTTGCCGCCGACCTGGCACAGGACCATGGCTTCGATGACAAGGTCGGCCGGCTGAGCAAGTCGTTCCGATACTTCGGCTTCGGGCTGCGCAAATGATCGATCGCAACCCCGACATCATGGCGCTGCTCGAGCGCGCCCCCGGCAAGCGCCCGCACTTCCTCGAAGAAGCGTCGCTCGATCACATGTTCACCATGATCATCGAGCTGGCCTCGCAGACCTGGGTGCTGCGCGAACGCCTCTATGCCCATGAGGCGCTGGACGGCCGCCGCGAAGCCGTCGAGGCCTGGCAGCCCACCACCGAGCAGGCGGCCGAACTGGCACGGATGCGCGAGGACATGCTGCGCGACCTGTTCCGCACCGTGCTCGCCCGCGTGCCCGGCGACAGCATGCCGGACCATACGGCCGACCCGCTGCCGCCGATGTAAAGCCTCAGCCCGCCGTCTCGAGCGGCGGGACTTTCGCCCATTTCTTCTCGAACGCCCAGACGTCCTCGAAGCCGATCAGCGTGTTGAACTCGGAAAAGTTGAACATGTCGCCCGGCGCCTCGGACGGGATCTGCCCGCGCTTCAGCGTCGCCAGGCTTTTCTCCACCGCCGCCGCCGCGCTCAGCGCGGTCATCGCCGGGTAGATGGCCAGACTGTAGCCGATGGCCTTCAGTGCCTCGGGCGTCAGGATGGGCGTCTGGCCGCCATGTGCCATATTGGCCATCATCGGCGCGCGTACCGCCGCACAGGCGGCGCGCATCTCGTCCTCGCTGTGCAGCGCTTCCACGAAGACAATGTCGGCGCCGGCCTCGGCATAGAGGTTGGCGCGGGCGATGGCGGCGTCGAAGCCCTCGGGCTGGCGGGCATCGGTTCGTGCGATCACCAGCATTGCCTCCGGGCTGCTGCGCGCCGCGCAGGCGACGCGGACCTTCTCGGCCATGTCCTGCGGCGCAATCACCCGCTTGTTGGGCGTGTGCCCGCACTTCTTGGGAAATTCCTGGTCCTCGATCTGGATCGCCGCGACGCCGGCGGCCTCATAGCCGCGCACCGTGTGATGGACGTTGAGCAGCCCGCCGAAACCGGTATCGGCATCGGCGATGACGCCGGCGTTGACCGTCCGGCACAGGGTCGCCACCCGGTCGAGCATCTGGGTGTAGCTGACGATCCCGGCATCGGGCAGGCCATAGCCCGAGGCGGTCAACCAATAGCCCGAGGCATAGACGAAATCGAAGCCGATCTTGTTGGCGACGACCGCCGAGATCATGTCGTACAGGCCGGGCGCGGCAATGAAATCACCGGCGTCGAGCGCGGCCTTGAGAGCGGAACGGGTCATCAAGCGGTCCTGTTGTTGAGCGACTGGAAACTGGCAAGCTGGGCCGGCGTCAGGTCGATCCACGGCGTTTCGCGCGCCTGCCGCGCCTCGAACGCCTCGATCGCCGCGCCATGATGGGCGAGGATCTGGGCGGTCTCGTCCAGCCCTTCGCGTAGCGTCTCGCGGTCATGCTCGGCGACCGGGAACGGCAGGGGCTGTTCACCGTCGATGGTCAGCATGCAGGCGTCCAGGTCGACGCGGATCGTCGTGCCGGCTTCCGCCGCTGCCAGCACCCGGGCATGGCCGTCGGCATCGAGGCTGATCGGCAGGATGCCGTTGCGCACGGCATTGGCCTGGAAGATTTCGCCGAAGCTCGGCGCGACGATGCAGCGGACGCCGAGGTCATGGAGCGCCCATACCGCATGCTCGCGGCTCGATCCGATGCCGAAGCGCGGGCCCGCGACGAGGATCTGCGCGCCCTTATAGGCCGGTTGATCCAGCACGAACGGCACCGGCCCGTGCCGGGACGCATGGAAGGCGAATGGCCCGAGTGCCCGGTCGAGCCGCAGCAGGAACTGCGCCGGCAGGATCATGTCGGTATCGATATCGGCCTGAGGCAGTGGTGCTGCCACGCTGGTCACCGTGGTGAACTTATCCATGACTCGTCTCCATCAGCGTACGGACATCGGTCAGCCGGCCGGTCACCGCCGCCGCCGCCGCCATTTCCGGGCTCATCAGATGCGTCCGACCGTCCGGTCCCTGCCGGCCCTCGAAATTGCGGTTGGAGGTGGAGGCGCAGCGCTGCCCCGGTTCCAGCCGGTCCTCATTCATCGCCACGCACATCGAGCAGCCGGCATTGCGCCACTCGAACCCGGCGTCGAGGAAGACCCGATCCAGCCCCTCGGCCTCGGCTTCGGCCTGCACCTGCGCCGATCCCGGCACCACCATCGCCGACACGCCCGCCGCCACGCGCCGGCCACGCGCCACCCCGGCAGCGCGGCGAAGATCCTCGATCCGCGCATTGGTGCACGAGCCGATGAACACCCGGTCGATCGCAATGTCGGTGAAGGACGTGCCTGGCACGAGGTTCATATAGGCCAGCGCCCGCTCGACCTGCTGGGCCCGCGCCGGATCATCGGCCGGGTCAGGCACCTTGCCGGTGATCGGCGCGCAATCGGCCGGAGTCGTTCCCCAGGTGACGTGCGGCGCGATTTCCGACACATGGATCTCGATGTCCCGGGCGAAGACCGCACCGTCGTCGGACTGCAGCGTCCGCCAATAGGCGACGGCCTGGTCCCACATCGGCCCGGCCGGCGCCAAGGGCCGGCCCTTCAGATAGGCGAAAGTCACCTCATCGGGCGCAACCATCCCGATCCGTGCCCCGGCCTCGATCGTCATGTTGCACAGCGTCATCCGCGCTTCCATCGACAGACCGGCAATTGCCGACCCGGCATATTCGATGGCATGGCCGCGCCCGCCATCGACCCCGATCAGCCCGATGACATGGAGGATGATGTCCTTCACCGTCACGCCCGCACCCATCTGGCCGTTCAGCCGGATGCGCATCGGCTTCAGCCTGTCCTGCTGCAGGCACTGGGTCGCCAGCACCGTCTCGCACTGGCTCGATCCGATGCCGAAGGCCAGCGCGCCGAAGGCGCCATGGGTTGAGGTATGGCTGTCCCCGCAGACCAAGGTGCAGCCGGGCAGGGTGAAGCCCAGCTCCGGCCCGATGATATGGACGATGCCATGCCGCGGATCATCCATCGGGATATAGGGCAGGCCGAAGCGCGAGACATTGTCCTCCAGCCGCTGCAGCTGCAATGCCGCCAGCGAGCCGGCAGGCGGCTTGTGGCCCGGCCGCGTCGTTACCGCGTGATCGGCGACCGAGAGGTGCCGGTCGGGCCGGCGCACGGTCCGCTTCTGCAGCACCAGACCCTCAAACGCCTGCGGGCTCGACACCTCCTGGACGAGGTGGCGGTCTATGGCGATCAGCGTCTGGCCATCGGGCAGGTCGGCGATGCGGTGCGCCTCCCAGAGCTTTTCGTAAAGGGTCAGCGGCATGGCATACCTTCGGCAAATTCATTGACGGAGGCGGTCTGAATACGTATTCATACGCGCTGTGGCAAGCGGGAGAGTATGATGCGGCTTGGGGTGGATGTCGGCGGCACGTTTACGGATCTGCTGCTGTATGACGATGCCAATCGCCGCACCTATCACGCCAAGACGCCCTCGACGCCGGAGGATCAATCGAAGGGTGTCGCCGCCGGGATCCGGCTGATCTGCGAGCGCGCCGGTATCGCGCCTGCCGACCTCGCCCTCGTCCTTCACGGGACCACCGTCGCAACCAATGCCGTGCTGGAAGGGCGGGGCGCCCGCGTCGGCCTGCTGACCACGGCCGGTTTCGAATATGTCCTTCATCTCGCCAAGTCCTGGACGCCGGGGCCGCTGTTCGGCTGGATCGTCATGGACAAGCCCGAGCCGCTCGCCCGCCTTGCCGACACGCGCGGCATTCCCGAGCGGATGAACGCCCGCGGCGACGTTCTTACCCCGCTCGACGAAGCTGCCGCCACGGCGCTGATCGACGACCTCTGCGGCTCCGGCATCGAGGCGCTGACCATCTCGCTGATGCACAGCTACGCCAATCCGGCACACGAAATGCGCCTTGCCGAGATCGTTCGGGCCCGTTTTCCGTCTATTCCGGTTTCGCTTTCGTCCGAAATCCTGCCCGAATTTCGCGAATATGATCGCACCATCACCACGGTGATGAACGACTATGTCCGCCCGATCATGACCCGCTATCTGTCACGCATCGAGGACCGGCTCGGCGACGAGGGCGTCGCCGCGCCGTTGCACATCGTCCGCTCCGATGGCGGCCTGATGAGCGCCGCCGCTGCCGCTGACCGCCCGGTCCACACCGTCCTGTCCGGCCCCGCCGGCGGCGTCACCGCCTGCGCAATGATTGCCCGCCGCACCGGCCTGCCGCGGCTCCTCGCTTTCGACATGGGCGGCACCTCGACCGACGTCTCGGTGATCATCGACGGCAAGCCGGAAATCACCCGCTCCACCGAAGTCGGCGCTTTCCCCGCCAAGGTGCCGACGCTCGACGTCAAGAGCGTCGGCGCCGGTGGCGGCTCGATCGCCGAGGTGGCACCGCTGACCGGCTCGCTGCGGGTCGGCCCGCGCAGCGCCGGCGCCATGCCCGGCCCGGTCGCCTATGGCCGCGGCGGCACCGAGCCGACGGTGAGCGATGCCAATGTGGTCCTCGGCTATCTCCCCCCCGTACTTCTCGGCGGTGACATGGCACTGGACGTGCCAGCCGCCGAAGCCGCCATTGCCACCATCGGCGACGCGCTCGGCCTCGCCCCCCAGCAGGCCGCGCAGGGCATCGTAGACATCGCCAATGAGGTCATGCTCGGCGCGCTGCGCACCGTTACCGTCCAGCGCGGTTTCGATCCGCGCGAGTTCGGCCTGGTTGCCTTCGGCGGCGCCGGGCCGTTGCATGGCAATGCCATGGCGCGGCTGCTCGGCTGCTACCCGGTCATCGTGCCGCCCAATTCCGGCGTGCTGTCGGCGCTCGGCTTCCTCGAGGCCGATTTCAAGAACGAGTTCGTCCAGACCTTCATCCGCCCGGCCGCCAGCGTCGATCCTGACCAGATCTGGCAGCGGTTCGCCCAGCTCGCCGGGCGCGCCACCGGCTGGCTGGAGACCCAGGCCGTTCCGCCCGCTGCTCGCACCATCGGCTACACGATGGACCTGCGCTACGAACAGCAGGGCTTCGAGGTTTCGGTGCCCGTCCCGGCGGATGCCGTTACACCCGGCACCAGCCTCGATGCGGTGATTGCCGATTTCCACGCCGTGCATGAGCGGCTTTACGGCGTGCGTTTCGCCGTCCCCGTCGAGCTGGTGGCGCTCCGCGTCGTCGCCACCGGCGCCACACCGCCGATGGAGAATGCGTTCGAAGGTGCCGCCACCGGCACGCTGGCCGACGCCGTCATCGAGACCCGCCCCGGGTGGTTCGACGGCGCCTGGCACGACACCCCGCACTACGACCGCGACCGGTTGGCGTCGGGGATGCGTGTTGAAGGCCCGGCGATCATCCGCCAATATGACTCGACCACCGTGCTGCTGCCCGACCACCATGCCAGCCTCGATGAACACGGCCATCTCCTGATCTGGCCCAATACGGGAGACGTCAAATGACCCAGGCTTCCACCACAGCGCCGATCGATCCGATCTCGCTCGACATCATCCAGAATGCGCTGGTCAACGCCCGCAACGAGATGGACAGCGTGCTCAAGCGCATCTCGCTGTCCCCGGTGATCCGTGAGCAAAATGATGCCTTTCCGATGATCTGCAACCAGCGCGGCCAGATGGTCGTCGGCCAGTTCGGCAGCTACATCCCCGGCGTCGTCGAGCAATATATGGACGATATCCACGAGGGCGATATCTTCGTCTGGAACGATCCCTATGCCTGCAAGGGCTCGATCTCGCACAACAACGACTGGTGTGTGATGATGCCGATTTTCCACCAGGGCGTGCTGGTCGGCTATTCATCGATGTTCGGCCATATGATCGACGTCGGCGGCAAGGTTCCCGGTTCGATGCCGTTCGATGCCCGGTCGATCTGGGAGGAGGGGCTGCGCATTCCGCCGATCAAGATCTATGACAAGGGCAAGCTCAATGACGCCGTGCTGGCGATCATGCTCAACAATTCGCGCACCCCGCATTCCAACCGTTCAGACCTGATGGCGCTGATCGCCGGTTGCAAGGTCGCCGCCAAGCGGGTCAGCGAACTTTGCGACCGCTTCGGCCGCGACACCTATCTCGGCGCGTGCGACCTGCTGCTGGCGCGCACCCATGCGGCGATGAAGGCGCTGATCGAGAAATACATCCCGCACACGCCGGTCAGCTTCACCGACTATGTCGATGACGATGGCCGCGGCAACGGTCCGTTCCGGATGACCCTGTCGATCTATCGGCGCGGCGACAAGGCGGTGTTCGACTGGACCGGCACCGCCGACCAGGCCGAAGGCCCGATCAATTTCATGATCCATGAGGGCCTCTGCAAGCTGTTCTTCGGCATCTACATGATCATGGCCTTCGATCCCGAGATGCTGTTCAACGAGGGCTTTTACGACCTTTTCGAAATCGTCCTGCCCGAGGGCAGCCTGCTCAACCCGCGCTTCCCGGCCCCGCTCGGCAACCGGCTCAACACCCACACGCGGTTCTTCGATTGCCAGGCTGGCGCGCTCGGCCAGCAGGCGCCGCACCTGTCGATGGCCGCAGGCTATGGCACCAGCCCGCACTTCATCTTTTCCGGCCATGATGGCGAGAATCGCTACTTCCAGCTGATGGAGCTGCTGTTCGGCGGCGTCCCCGGCCGGCCGCGCGGCGACGGGCTCGATGGCCATGCCTGGTGGCCATTGTTCAGCGCCACACCGATCGAATATATCGAGAATTATTATCCGGTTGTGGTCGAAAGCTATCGTCCGATCAGAGATTCAGGCGGCGCCGGGCTGCACAAGGGCGGCGCCGGTATTGAGAAGATCTACCATCTGCTCGAAGCCGGCGAGGTTTCGATTCACGACGACCGCGAGACCGTGCCGCCCTGGGGCATCAACGGCGGGCTTTATGGCGGCACCTCGTCCAAATGGCTGCACCGCGCCGGTGCCGCCGCACCCGAGCGCATCCCGTCGAAGATCGACAATCTCAAGGTCCAGCCGGGGGACCGTATCCTGTTCCGCACCGCCGGCTCTGGCGGCTGGGGCGATCCGCTCGACCGTGCGCCAGCGCTCGTCGCCCGCGATGTCGCTGATGACATCACCTCGCGCGAAAAGGCGCTGCGTGATTATGGCGTGACGCTCGGCGAGGACGGCAGCGCCGACATCGCCGCTACCGAGGCGCTGCGCGCCCGGATGCGCCAGTCCCGCGGCGCCCCGGCGCCGTTCAGCTTTGGCTTCGAGCCGGCGCAGGCGGCGGAATAGCTGCGGCCGGCGCCAATCCTGGCACCGTATCGCGCCAGATCAGCCGGCTCGGCACCAGCCGCTCGGTCGCCTCGCCCGACCGCCGCTGGTCGAGAAGTGCGAGCGTCTCGGCAACCATCTTGCCGACGGGCTGGTCGAGCGTCGTCAGCCGATAGGGCAGGCGGGCACCCTCGGGCAAATTGTCGAATCCCGCCACCATGACATCCTCGGGTACCCTCCGCCCGAGTTGATGACGGAAACGATCAATTGCCGCCATTGCCATGATATCATTGACGGCAAATACGGCATCAGGCAGCGCATCGTCCGCGCCATACGCCCGGCTGAACGCCTCTAATGCGCCATTATAGGTTGAGCCGCCCTCCAGCGCCGTGACCGCCGCCGCTGCGAGCCCGGCCTCAGCGAGCCCGGCAAAAAAGCCCTTGGCACGGTCCTGGCTGGTCGTCCCCATCGGGTCGCCCTTGATCAGCGCGAAGCTGCGTGCCCCGGCCGCGATGAGCGCCTGTGCCATCAGCCGCCCACCGCCGAAATTGTCGCACCGCACCACGGGCAGGTCGGCGCCGGGGATATAGCGGTTGAAAAGGATGATCGGAATGCCCCGATCCTCGCAGAGGCTGACCACCCGCGTCGACACCTGGGCGGCTGTCAGGATGATCCCGTCAACGCGAAAGCGCAGCACTTGGCGGATCGCATCGTCGCTGGTTGCGCCGGGCGCAACTGTGAAGGTCAGTGCTTGCTGTCCGCGCGCCTGGAGCGCCGCCAGGAACGCCCGTAGCACATGGATATAGAAGGGATTGTCGGTATCGCCGATGATCAGCGCGATTGTGTTGGTCCGCGCCCTCGTCAGACTGCTGGCAATCGAGTTCGGAATATAATCAAGTTCTTCTGCAGCTTTCTTAATTCGCTCCCGAAGTGCCGGAGACAGTGTTGCCCCTGGCGTGAAGGCGCGAGATACCGAGGCCTGCGATACGCCGGCCCGCTCGGCGACATCGCGCGACGTGATCGCCCGCCGCCGCATTATCGTCTGTTCGCCCGCTCCATGCCGAGAGGATTAGCCCAGCCCGCCTCGCTTGGGAATTGCCGGGGACTTGAATTGCCCGGTCTGGCCGGTATGCCGGGCCTCAAGAGCCAAAGGAGAGACACGATGGACATGATGATGGCGGCCGCGGCCGTGCTTGCTGCCGCTGCCGCCGGCACCCCACCTGCGGTGCACCTGTCCGGCGGCACCAGCTATGTCCTCGTTCGGGAAGGCGCCGGCACGCCGGCCGTAAGCGGCAATTACGTCGCGGTCCATTATACCGGCTGGCTGTTCGATCTCGCTCCCGGCAAGGGCGGCCGCGGCGCCCGTTTCGACAGCTCGCGAGATCGTGGCGACCCGTTCGTCTTCCTGCTCGGCGCCGGCGAGGTTATCGGCGGTTGGGACGAGGGCGTTGCCGGCATGAAGCCCGGCGAGCAGCGGACGCTGATCGTACCGCCCGAAATGGGCTATGGCGCACGCGGCGCCGGCGGCGTGATACCGCCGGGCGCGACGCTGATCTTCGACGTCGAACTGCTTCAAGCGGAGTAGCCGCCGGCCAGCAGATTTGCTATGCTGCAAGTGCGAAGAAACCAATTAGCAAGGTGTCAGATGAACTGGAAGGGTATCAAGAGGGATTCAAGAACGCCGGCCAAAGTACTGGTTTTGCAGGGTGGCGGCGCACTCGGCAGTTACCAGGCCGGCGTCTTCGAAGCACTTGATGCGGCCGCTTTCTGTCCGGAATGGGTCGCCGGCACGTCGATCGGCGCGATCAACGGCGCCCTCATTGCCGGCAATCATCCGGGCGACCGATTGTCACGGTTGAAAGAGTTCTGGGACCTGGTGACCTCCGGCCTGATGCTTGAAGCGGATCTTTCCGGCAAGGCGCTCACCGGCGCCTGGCACCAATGGGCGGCTGCGATGACGGCGGTCGGTGGCGCCCCGGGGTTCTTCAAGCCGCACTGGCCGCCGGTCGCCCCATGGCTTGCGGGCCCGCTCGGCCATTATGACACGAGCCCGCTGCGCGAAACGCTCGAACGGCTGATCGATTGGGACCTGCTCAATTCTGAGGAAGTCCGGCTTTCGGTTGGCGCCGTCAATGTCGAGAGCGGCAACTTCCGCTATTTCGATACCGAGCATGAACGGCTCGGGCCCGAGCATGTGATGGCCAGTGCCGCGTTGCCGCCGGGCTTCGAACCGGTATTGATCAACGGCCAATATTGGTGGGACGGCGGGCTGGTGTCCAATACGCCGCTCGAGCATGTCCTCGACATGCACGACCGCACCGACATCGTGGTGATCCAGGTCGATCTCTTTCCCGCGCGTGGCCCGCTGCCCGCGAGCATCGCGGAGGCCGAGGAGCGGGTCAGTGACATTCGCTTTTCCAGCCGCACGCGTCTTGTGACCAACGCTGGGCTCAAGCTCGATGCGGTGCGCAAAGCTGGGCGCAAGCTACTGGAATCGCTTCCGGGCGAACTGCTTGAAACCCGCGAGGCCCGGGCCCTCGCCCGCGAAGTCCGTAGCGGCGGCCGTGTCGCCATCGGCCAGCTCATCTACCGCGACCAGCCAGTACGTGGTGCCGCCAGGGGCCGCGAGTTCAGCCGCGCCACCATGCACGCCCACTGGACCGCCGGTCGCCGCGACATGACCGGCGGCATGGCCTGTGCGCTCAAGCTGGCGCATGACATGCCCGAGGGCATCAGCAGCCACGACCTTACCGCGCCGCCGGCGCTCGATCTCCAGGAGGCCGCCGAATGACCCTCTCCCTGAAGGACCGTGTGGCCCTCATCACGGGCGCCACCAGCGGCATCGGCCTGGCTGTCGCCGAGGCGCTGGCCGGGGCTGGTGCTGACGTCATTATCGGCGGCTTTGGCGAGGCCGACGCCATCGCGGCCACGCTCACCGATCTCGAAGCGCGCGGCGTCCGCGCCGCCCATGATGGCTCGGACCTGACCAGCGGCGATGCCGTTCGCGCCATGGTCGCCAAGGCAGAGCGGGATTTCGGCCGCCTCGACATTCTCGTCAATAACGCCGGCATGCAGCATGTCGCCCCGGTCGAGGATTTTCCGGCCGACCGTTGGGACCTGATCCTCGCGCTCAACCTCACCGCCGCTTTTCACGGCATGGCGGCCGTGGTGCCGGGGATGAAGGCACGCGGCTGGGGTCGCATCATTTCCACGGCCAGCGCCCATTCGATCGCCGCCAGCCCGTTCAAGAGCGCCTATGTCTCCGCCAAGCACGGGCTCATCGGCCTGACCAAGACCGTAGCGCTGGAAACCGCCCTCCATGGCATCACCGTCAACGCCATCTCGCCCGGCTATGTCTGGACCCCGCTGGTCGAGAAGCAGATCCCTGATACCATGGCGGCGCGCGGCCTGACGCGCGAGCAGGTGCTCAACGACGTGCTGCTCGCCGCCCAGCCGACCAAGGCTTTCGTCACGGTCGAGCAGGTCGCCGCCATGGCGCTGCACCTCTGCTCGGATGCCAGTGCCCAGATCACCGGCACCAATATCAGCATGGATGGCGGCTGGACCGCCGGCTGATCACGTTCCCCCGTCGCGGCGCAACCCGCGCCGCTTGCCAGCGTAGATGAACACGCGGACAGTGTGTCGCAGTTCGCGTGAGTCGGTCGCTGGTGCGTAGACTGCGTGGCCCTGCAACGGGGTCCTTGGGGGAATAATCATGGCTGCAAGTGATCATGTCGATCTGCCGACGTTCGTCGCCGGCGTGAAGAAGCGCAATCCAGGGCAGGATGAGTTCGTTCAGGCGGTGACCGAGGTCGCCGAGGACATCTTTGGCTTCATGGAAGACAAGGTGAAATACCATGAGGCGCAGATTTTGCGTCGCATCGCCGAACCGGACCGGGTGATCAGCTTCCGGGTCTGCTGGGAGGATGACAAGGGCAATATCCGGGTCCAGCGCGGCTGGCGCGTGCAGAACAACAACGCCATCGGCCCTTACAAGGGCGGCTTGCGCTTCCATCCGTCCGTGACCGAGAGCGTATTGAAGTTCCTCGCCTTCGAGCAGACCTTCAAGAACGCTCTGACCGGCCTGCCGATGGGCGGCGGCAAGGGCGGCTCCAATTTCAATCCCAAAGGCAAGAGCGTCAATGAAATCATGCGCTTCTGCCAGAGCTTCATGACCGAACTTTACCGCCATATTGGGGCCGATGTCGACGTCCCGGCCGGGGACATCGGTGTCGGCGGCCGCGAGATCGGTTTCATGTTCGGCCAGTACAAGCGGATCACCAATAATTTCACCGGGGTGCTGACCGGCAAGGGCCTGGAATGGGGCGGCAGCCTCATCCGCACCGAGGCCACCGGTTATGGCGCCGTGTATTTCCTGCAGAACATGCTGAAGACCAAGGGCGAGGAGATCGTCGGCAAGACCGCAGTCATCTCCGGCTCCGGCAATGTCGCCACCCATGCAGCAGAGAAGATCGTCCAGCTCGGCGGCAAGGTGGTCACGCTGTCGGATTCGGAAGGCTTCATCCATGATCCGGACGGCATTACCCAGGACAAGATCAACTGGGTGAAGGAGCACAAGACGCATCGCCGTGGCCGCATCTCGGACTATGCCAAGGAATTCACCAGCGCCACTTTCCACGGCGGCGGCGCGCGGCCCTGGAGCGTACCCTGCGATCTGGCACTGCCCTGCGCCACCCAGAACGAGCTCAATGGCGAGGAAGCCAAGACGCTCATCGCCAATGGCTGCATGGCCGTGGCCGAAGGTGCCAACATGCCGACCGACCTCGACGGGGTGCATGTGTTCAAGGCGGCGAAGATTCTGTTCGCGCCCGGCAAGGCCTCGAATGCCGGTGGTGTGGCCGTTTCCGGGCTGGAAATGAGCCAGAATTCGGCCCGTATCAGCTGGAAAGAGGCAGAGTTGCAGCAACATTTGCTCGATATCATGTCCGGAATTCACGAACGCTGCCTTGAATATGGCCGCGGCAAGGACGGCCATGTCGATTATGTGAAGGGCGCCAACATCGCCGGCTTCAAGAAGGTCGCCGATGCCATGCTCGCCTATGGCGTGGTCTGACCGGACCGGATGAGGGGAACGACATGACCAAGGCTTCCGATCTGCTCGTGCAATGCCTCGAAGGGGAAGGGGTCGAATATGTCTTCGGCGTTCCCGGCGAGGAAAATCTGGACTTTCTCGATTCGCTGTCCCGCTCGACAAAAATCCAGCTGATCCTCACCCGCCATGAGCAGGGCGCCGGCTTCATGGCCTCGACCTATGGCCGCCACACCGGCAAGGCCGGGGTCTGCGTGGCGACGCTGGGGCCGGGAGCGACGAATCTGGTCACCGCCGCCGCCTATGCCTATCTCGGCGGGATGCCGATGATGATGATCACCGGCCAGAAGCCGATCAAGAAGTCCAAGCAGGGCCGCTTCCAGATCCTCGACGTCGTCGACATGATGCGGCCGATCACCAAATATACGCATCAGCTTGCAAGCGCCGACAATATCCCGGCACGCGTCCGCGAGGCGTTCCGGCTGGCGCAAGAGGAGAAGCCCGGCGCCACTCACCTCGAACTGCCTGAGGACATCGCCCACGATCCCACCGACGCCACGCCGATCCCGCCCAGCTATGCCCGGCGCCCGCTCGCCGATGGCAAGGCGATCCTCGCCGCCGTCCGTGCCATCGAGGCCGCCAAATCGCCGATCCTCGTCATCGGCGCCGGCGCCAACCGCACGATGACGTCCAAGATGCTGCTCGAACTCGTTGAGAAAACAGGCATTCCGTTTCTGACGACCCAGCTTGGCAAGGGAGTCATCGACGAGCGGCATCCCCGCTTTCTTGGCTGCGCGGCGCTGTCCGCCGGCGATTTTGTCCACGCTGCCGTCCGCAAGGCCGATGTCATCATCAACGTCGGCCATGACGTCATCGAAAAGCCGCCGTTCTTCATGACTGCCAACGGCACCACCGTCATCCATATGAGCTTCCGCTCGGCCGAGGTCGATCCGGTCTATTTTCCGCAGATCGAAGTGGTCGGGGATATCGCCAATGCCGTCTGGCAGCTCAAGGACGCGCTCCAGGTCCAGCCGCACTGGGATTTCGGGGCCATGCTCGCCGCCCGCGCTGCCGAGGTGAAGCACCGCGACGCCGCGCTCGACGATCGCCGCTGCCCGATCTATCCGCAATATCTGGTCGACCAGGTCCGCAAGGCGATGCCCGAGAGCGGCATCATCGCGCTGGACAATGGCGTCTACAAGATATGGTTCGCTCGGAATTACACGGCCTATCAGCCGAACACCGTGCTGCTCGACAACGCGCTGGCCTCGATGGGCGCCGGCCTGCCGTCGGCGATGGCGTCGAACATGGTCTATCCGGACCGCAAGGTAATGGCGATCTGCGGTGACGGCGGTTTCATGATGAACAGCCAGGAGATGGAGACCGCCGTCCGGCTTGGCCTCGACATCACCGTGCTGATCCTCAACGACAACAGCTATGGCATGATCCGCTGGAAGCAGGCCAATATGGGTTTCAAGGACTGGGGCCTGACCTATGGAAACCCCGACTTTGTCGCCTATGCGGAAAGCTATGGCGCCGTTGGGCACCGCGTTACTTCTGCGGACATGCTGCCTGGTCTTTTGGAGCATTGCCTCAATACACCAGGTGTCCACCTGATCGACTGCCCAGTCGACTATTCCGATAATGATCGCATCCTTAACAAGGAAATAAAGGAATTGTCCGCAGCACTTTAAACAGTATCAGGGTGAAACGGCCCGCGACACATTGCCTGTTGTAATTCATCCGACGAAGCGCATGCCTGCATCCTGACAGACACGGCCTCCCGCTGTTGCTGATCCGCTCAGGGAGTCATGTGTGTCACACTTCTCCGCTCCTTCCATCGATGACGGCGGCCTTTCTCGATTAGTAATAGGCGCAGGGGACGGCATCATCGAGAATTACCTCCGTGCCGTTCGTACACATCTTGGCCTTCAGGTTGCGTATGTCTCAGAAATTATAGGTAATGATTCGGTCTTTCGTCACGTCGATGCGCCCGGGCTCGAAGCGTTGATCAAGCCCGGTGACATGCGGTCGCTCGATGATGTCTATTGTAGGCACATCGTCGAAGGTCGCTTGCCCGAGCTCATCCCTGATACAAGCGCCGAACCATTGGCTGTCTCCATGCCGATTACCGCTGCGATACCGATCGGTGCCCATGTTAGCGTGCCGCTGCGCCTTGCCGATGGCACGTTGTTCGGAATGTTCTGCTGCCTTGGTCCGCAAGCTGACGCGACGCTTAATCCGCGCGATCTGGCGATGATGCGGGCTTTTGCCGATCTCGCCGCATTCGAGATTGACAAGCAGAAGCTGGCCGGTGCCGAGGTGGCGACCATTCGCACCACGATCGAGCAGATCCTCGCCGGAGACGGACTCGATATGGTCTACCAGCCGATCTGGCAGATTGGCGCGACCCAAGCGGGCCCCCACCATCCGATTGGCTTTGAGGCCCTGGCCCGCTTCCATCTGGAGCCCTATCGGTCGCCCGACGCATGGTTTGCCGATGCAAGACGCGCGGGATTGAGCCTCGAATTGGAACTACGGGCCATCGAGCATGCTCTCGGCGCGCTAACTCGCTTGCCGAACGATATTTATGTTACCGTTAATGCTTCGCCGCAGACGGCGAGCGACCCGGCGCTCGCCGGCGTTCTTGCCGGATTTGATCTGAAGCGCATCATCCTGGAAATCACCGAGCAAAAGGGGGTGGAGGATTTCCTGGTTCTTCATGCCGCCCTTGCGGAAATGCGTGCCGCTGGACTCAGGATCGCCATCGACGATGCCGGTTCGGGATACAGTGGCTTGCAGCAGATACTTCAGCTCCGCCCCGATATCATCAAGCTGGATCGATTCTTCGTAACCGGCATCGAGCGTGATCCCAGCCGCCGCGCGCTGGCCGCCGCCCTTGGCGTTTTCGCTGAGCAGGTGGGCAGCGTGATGATTGCCGAAGGCGTCGAGGCGGAATCCGAGCTGGCGACATTGCGCGCCCTCGGTTTTCGGACCATCCAAGGTTATCTGCTGGGCAAGCCCCAGTCGCTGGCCGAGGCCCTGACCCTGATCGCTTAGCGGGCCCAGCGTTCGGCGGCGGCGTCATCGTCCGGCTTGGCGTCGACCCAGCGTTTGCCCCAGTTGCCCTCTTCCAGCTTCCAGAACGGCGCCCGGGTCTTCAGCCAGTCCATCAGGAATTCGCAGGCCGAAAAAGCGGCGCCACGGTGGATGCTCGATACCGCGACAAGAACGATCGCTTCCCCAGGCAGCAGGCGCCCATGCCGATGGATGATGGTGCCACCAAGGAGTGGAAAGCGATCGCCAGCCGTTCGGGCAATGGCCTCGAGCTGCCGGATGGTCATTGTCGGATGATGTTCGAGCGTCAACGCCGTCAGACCGTCATCGGCGCGAACCAGGCCAATGAAGCTGGCGACCGCCCCGATATCGGCGCGGCCCGCGCCAAGCCGAGCAAGCTCATGGCCTGCGTCGAACGGCCCGGGCTGGACGCTAACGGCGATCGCCATTCAGCCGCCGGTCACGGGTGGAAAAATCGCCAGTTCGCGCGCGTCACCGATCACTGTGTCCAGTGTGGCGAACTCGTCGTCGAGGGCGGTGCGGATGCGACTACGATCGGCCAAGGCCGACCCATGGCCGCCCGAGCGCGTCGCCAGCCAGTCGAGCAATTCGCCGACTGTTGCAACCTGCGGCGGTAACTCGACCGATTCGTCGTTGGCGCCGACCATCTCGCGCACCCAGGCAAAATACAGGATCGTCATGTATCCATGTGCTTCAGGCCGGTTCGCAGATAATCATAGCCGGTAATCAGTGTCAGCACCGCCGAGGCCCAGAGGCAGACCAGCCCGATCTCCAGCGCCGGCAGCGCCGGCCACATCCGCGCCGTGGCGCCATCCAGCACTAATGCGCCGAGCGCCACCATCTGCGCCGCCGTTTTCCACTTCGCCAGCTGGCTGACCGGCATCGACACCTGCAGCGCCGCCAGATACTCGCGCAGCCCGGACACGAAGATCTCGCGCAGCAGGATGATCAGCGCCGCCACCGTCGCCAAGCCATGAATTGTCCCCGAGTGGATCAGCATGACGATCACGGCGGCAACCATGATCTTGTCGGCGATCGGATCGAGGAACACCCCGAGCTTCGACACCGTGCCCTGCGCTCGCGCCAGATAGCCATCGAGATAATCGGTCAACCCGGCGATGCAATAAAGCCCGAACGCCACCAGCCACTCCCAGGGTTCTCGGCCCCACATCAGGATGACAAGCAGCGGCACCGCAAAGATGCGGCTGAGGGTGAGGAGGTTGGGCAAGCTGGACAACACCGACAAGCTTTAGAAGATTGGTTCGGGCGAGGAAAGCAGGCGCATCGGCCCGCGTCAGGATAGTCCGTTCGAAACGCGCGATGCAGGGCAGGGCGGGTGGCTGTGGCATTGGCGCGCGCCACGGTACACAGGGTCATGAACCGTCGACTGTTCCTTGGAGGCCTCGCCGCTCTGGCGGCGCCTCCCGCGCGGCTCCTCGCCGCGACCCCTGAAGCGATCAATCCGGCCCTGCGCGACCGCGCCCTTGCCGCGCTGGCCAGGCACCGGACACAGATTGTCCACGCCGATGTCATCGGCATCGTCGACTATGCCCGCCCCTCGCGCCAGCCTCGCTTCCATTTGCTCGATCTTGTTTCGGGCCAGACTGAAACCCTGCTCGTCGCCCATGGCAAGGGTTCCGACCCCGCCCACAGCGGCTGGCTCGAACGATTTTCGAATACTTCCGGCTCGAATGCCTCGTCGGACGGCGCGTTCCTTACCGCCAACGCCTATATCGGCCGGCATGGCCGCTCGATGCGCCTCAAGGGCCTCGAACCTTGCAATGACGCCGCGCTGGCTCGCGCCATCGTCGTGCATAGCGCCGATTATGTGACGGCGGACCGCGCCGCCGCCGGCAAGCTCGGCCGCAGCCTGGGCTGCTTCACCGTCACCGCGCAGGACCTGCCCAAAGTCCTCACGCGCCTCGGCGCCGGCCGCCTGCTCTATTCGGACAAGGTCTAGCCCGAGCCTTCGGTCGGCGGGTGGAAATGCTCGTGCAGCGCCCGGGCCATCGCCTTGTTGATTCCCGGCGTGCGTTCCAGATCCTCCAGGCTCGCGCCGCGCACCGCTCGCGCCGTGCCGAAGTGCATCAGCAGCGCCTTCTTTCGCGCCGGCCCGACACCGGGCACGTCATCGAGCGGGCTCGCGACCAGCGCCTTCGATCGCTTGGCACGGTGCGCGCCGATGGCGAATCGGTGGGCCTCGTCGCGCAGCCGCTGCAGAAAGAACAGCACCGGGCTGCCCGGCGGCAGCGTCAACTCGCGCCCGGACGGCAGGTAGAAGGTCTCGCGCCCGGCGTTGCGGTCCGGCCCCTTGGCCACACCGACCACGGCGACATCCTCGACGCCCAGCTCGGCCAGCGCCTCCATCACCACCGTCAGCTGCCCCTTGCCGCCGTCGATCAGCAGCAGGTCCGGCCAGCCTTCGCGCTCGCTGGTCTCGGCCTGCAGTCGCGCGAATCGGCGCCGCAGCATCGCCCGCATCATCGCGAAGTCGTCGCCGGGCGTGATCTCCGGCCCCTTCATGTTGAACTTGCGATACTGGCTTTTCAGGAACCCCTCCGGCCCGGCGACGACCATTGCGCCAAGGGCGTTCGTTCCCTGGATATGGCTGTTGTCATAGATCTCGATCCGCCCCGGCGGCGCGTCCAGCTCGAACAACTCGGCCAGCTCGGCGAGCAGTCGTCCCTGTGTCGTCGCCTCGGCGGCGCGCCGCTGCAGTGCCTCCCGGGCATTGCGGCTGGCCTGATCGACGAGCTTCCGGTTCGCCCCGCGCTGCGGCACCTTCAACGTGATCCGGTGCCCCGCCCGGCCGGACAGCGCTTCGGCGAGGAGGTCGGCCTCGGGCAGCGCCCGGTCGAGCAATATCTCGCGCGCCGGCGGAATGTCCTCGTACAACTGCGGCAGGAACGACTGGAGCACCTCGGCCTCGTCCAGATCCTGGACATGGGCGGGAAACCACGCCCGATGCCCCCAGTTCTGGCCGCCGCGGATGAAGAAGATCTGGATGCACATCGCCCCGTCCGCCGCCGCGATCGCAACGATGTCGGCATCGGTCAGGCTGCCCTCGGCGTTGATCGCCTGGCTGCCCTGGATGAAGGTCAGCGCCTTCAGCCGGTCGCGCAGCACGGCGGCGATCTCGAAGTCCCGCGCCGCTGCCGCCGCCTGCATTGCGCTGGCCAGCTTGGCCTGCGCCTCCACGGTCTTGCCGCTGAGGAACGCCTTGGCGTCGCCGACCAGCTCGGCATAGGCGGATTCCGATATCCGCCCGACGCACGGCGCGGAGCAGCGCCTGATCTGGTGCAGCAGGCAGGGGCGCGACCGGTTGTTGAAGAAGCTGTCGGTGCAGGAGCGCAGCAGGAACACCTTCTGCAGCGCATTGAGGGTGGCATTCACTGCCCCGGCGCTGGCAAATGGCCCGTAGAATACGCCCTTGCCCTGCCGCGCGCCGCGATGCTTGGAGATGCGCGGGAAGCCATGATCCTCGCGCAGGAAGATGAAGGGGAAGCTCTTGTCGTCGCGCAGCAGCACATTATACGGCGGCCGCCAGCGCTTGATCAGTTGCGCTTCGAGCAGCAGCGCCTCGGACTCGGTGTTGGTGGTGACGATTACCATGTCGCGCGTCTGGCTGACCATCCGCTGGAGCCGGCGCGGCAAGCGGCTGATCTGCGTGTAGTTGACTACACGGTTGCGCAGTGCCCGCGCCTTGCCGACATAGAGCACGGCGCCGGCGGCATCGATCATCCGGTAGACGCCGGGCCGCGTCGGCAGCGTCCTCACAACATTGCGGATCGCAGCGACCCCGGCCTCGATGTCGGGCGCATCGATGCCCTTGACCGTGAAGGTCGCGGTTTCCTCGGAGAAACGATCGGTGGGCGGTATGGCCATGGTGCTGGCGCTTCATAAGGCGCCGGGGCGTCGACGCAAAGCATCGCCTGCGCCGTCCCCCGGGCGGGCCTTTGCCGCAGGCAGCGTCGCTTGCCCCCTGCCGGCGCCGGGGCTAACGCGAACAGGATGAACGACCAGATCAACAGCGGCGAACGGCGAGGCGAGCGGCGGGGTGAGACTGCGATCGTTACTGGCGGGGCAAGGCGCATCGGCAAGGCGCTGGTACAGGCGCTGGCCGCGGACGGCTGGGATCTGGTGATTCACTGCCATGGCTCGAAGGATGAGGCCGAAGCGCTGGCGGCCGCCCTTCGTGCGACGGGCGGCCAGGCGGCAGTGGTCGCCGCCGATCTTGCCGACGTCGATGCCGCGGACCGGGTACTGGCAGCGGCAGCCGAACTGGCTCCGCTGGGGCTGCTGGTCAATTCGGCCTCGCGCTTCGATTACGACCGTATTGATGATTTCTCTGCCGAGGGGTTCGACCGGCATATGGCGGTCAATCTCCGGGCGCCGGCATTGTTGATCCAGGGATTTGCCAAGGCGGTGGGCATGCGGGAGGCGCCGGCGCTGGTGGTCAATCTGCTCGACGCCAAGCTGGCTGCGCTCAATGCGGACTATTTCACCTACACCTTGTCGAAGATCGGATTGGAGGGCCTGACCGAGCTGGCAGCCCGCCAGTTTGCCCCGGCTTTACGCGTTGCGGGAATCGCACCGGCGGTGACTCTTGTGTCTGGTCCCCAGTCGCGCGCCAATTTCGAGGCGGTGCATGGTCTCAACCCGCTGCGGCGCGGAGTCACGGTCGACGAGATCATTGCGGCGCTCAGATTCATCATTGCCACGCCAAGCTACAACGCCCAGACGCTGGTTCTCGATGGCGGGCAGCGGTTGCTCGGCCTGCCACGGGACGTGGCCTATATGGTGGATTTATGACCGAAGCGATGAGCGATGAGCGGCTTGAACGGCCGCAGATGGCATGGCTTGCCGGTGCCGTTCCGGAAGAACTCCGGCCCCGCAGCCACAAGATCCTGCTTGAGGATTTCGATCTTCCGGTGGACATCGGCTTTCATGATTTCGAGATCGGCACGCCGCAGCGGCTGCGTGTCAATGTCGAGGTCTGGCTGCGCGCCGACGCCTTTCCCACCACGGATGCCGTTGCCGATGCCTGGGATTATGACCAGCTCCACAATGCTGTCATCGCCATGGTCGGAAAGCGGCGGTTCAACCTGCAGGAGACCGTCGCCCATGAGATTTATGCGATGGTCGCGGCGCGGGACGGGGTGATCGGCCTGCGGGTGTCGACGCGCAAGCCCGATGTCTATCCGGACTGTGCGGCGGTGGGCGTCGAGATCAGCAGCTTCTAGGGTTTGCCCGATCAGCGAGTGCAGGGCCCGAGTCCGGCCAGCGCCCCGATCCAGGCGTTGGCCAGCGCCACGTCGTTGCCGCCCGATGCAGCCGGCAGCTGCGCCGGCAGTCCACAGGCCAGGCGATACCAGAGCAGTGTCTCGGGCTTCACCGAAGTCGCTGATTCATCGATGATATCGCCGCTTGCGACCGACAATTGCATGCTCTGGCCCGGACGTTCCAGAACCACCATGGTCAACGGCTTGCCATTTCGCGTTGACAGAAAAAACTGGCTTTCGCTCTCGCCGGGCAGCGTGCCCTCGACGCGGAAACCATTGGTGACGCCGGTAATCACCGGCGCCGCATTTGCCTTGACCTCGGTGGCGATGGCACGAACCCGCGCCTCAAGCCGCTCGTTCCAGTCGCGTTGGGCGGCCGGGGTTGCCAACTGAGCCTTGCCGTCGGCGGCCGGCACTTCGAGCCACGCCATCACCGTCCGGCCGCGTAGCGACGGCGCCCGCCCACGGGCGTCAAGCGGAACATCGACAAGCCAGGACAACTGCGGCGGGATTGCCGCCGGCGCCACCAGCGCGGCAACGACATCGGCGGTGACCAGCAGCCGGGCCTGGCCGGCAGCCAGTCCCGGCGCATTGCGCGCGGAGATCGATTGCGAGCGCGTGACCGTGGCGCGCACGATGACCGGACTTGCGAGAACAAGATCGACGAGGGCTGCATAGGACGGTTCGGTGGCCGTCGCGGCAGCGGCTGACTGCTGGGCGGCGGCCGAAGCCGCCGGCATCATGGCCGTCTCCAGTGCGAGGATCGTCGCGAGCAGCATATTGGTCTTCATGACCATCGATCTAGGGGTGCCGGCGCCCGTCGGCAACCCCGACAAGGCTGCTGTGCCGGGTCACGGCTTGTCGCGAAATCTACCCCTCGTACGATTATTCGAGCGAAGGGCGCGACAAAGCGGTTGCGGCGCCCGCTGCGATGCGGTTAAGACATCTCAGGGATAGCGGGGGGCATGGGGATGCTGTTGCCTCGTTATCTTGTGCAATTTTGGGTCAGGGAGATCGGCAGCGCTTATGGCTTATGCTGATGAGGGAATTAGCCAGAAACGCATGATAGCCTTTGGGCTTGTTGCGCTTCTGCACGTCGGACTCGGTTATGCTTTCGTGACCGGGCTGGCGTTGAAGGCCGTAAAGGCTATCGTCAATCCGCTGGAAACAGTGAATGTGAAGGAAGAAGCGCCGCCGCCGGACGAGCCGCCGCCGCCGCCGCCGAAGGAAGTGGAAATTCCGCCCTTCGTACCGCCGCCGGAAGTGTCTGTTGTCCAGGATGCGCCTGCGCCAACGATCACGACGCAGAGCACGGTGTCGGCACCCGAGCCGCCGCGGTTCACGCCGCCGGCGCCTCCCGCGCCTCCCGCGCCTCCGGCCGTGAAGCCGACCCCGGCAACGCCGCGCGGTCGTGGCAACGTCATCAGCGAAGACGATTATCCTGATGCCTCCCGCCGCGCTGAAGAGCAGGGCGTGGTCCGTGTCAGCTATGTCGTCGACCCTGATGGCCGGGTGACCACCTGTAACGTCGTCCAGTCGAGCGGTTCTGCGCGTCTGGATGACGCTACTTGCAAGATCATCATCCGACGCTTCCGCTTCAACCCGGCCACCAGCAATGGTCAGCCAGTGGCGGAGACCAAGACCCAGCCGGTCCGCTGGCAGCTTAGGGATCGTTGAGTTATTGAACGGCGGTCGAAAGGCCGCCGTTTTCTATATGCCTGAACATTCAAACAATTCATCGAGGGAATAACAAAATGGAAACCGTCGCAGTAGAAAATCCCTATGGCTTGGCAGCCGCGCTCGAGCAGGGTGGCATCATTGCCCAGTCCGTTTTCGGCATCCTGGTGTTCATGTCGCTGGCGACATGGTTCATCATCATCACCAAGTACATCGACCAGCGGAAGGTCCTGACCGAAGCCAAGGAACTCGAGAAAAAGTTCTGGACCGCGCCCGACCTGAAGACCGGCGCCGCCAAGCTCGAGAAGAACTCCCCGTTCCGCCAGATCGTCGAAGACGGTCTGCGCGCCGCTGATCACCATGAAGGTCGCCTGACTGACAAGATCGACGAGCATGAGTGGGTGACGATGGCCCTCAACCGTTCGAACGCGGGTATCGCCGGCAAGCTGCAGAGCGGCCTGTCGTTCCTCGCCTCGGTCGGTTCGACCTCGCCGTTCATCGGTCTGTTCGGTACCGTGGTCGGCATTTATCGCGCCCTGATCAGCATCGGTCTCGCCGGCCAGGCATCGATCGACAAGGTTGCCGGCCCGGTCGGTGAAGCCTTGATCATGACTGCGCTTGGTCTCGCCGTCGCCGTTCCGGCCGTGCTTGGCTACAACTGGCTGGTCCGTCGCAACAAGGATGTCACCGAGAAGCTCAACAACTTCATGTCGGACGTCCATGGTGCCCTGGTCTCGGGTGCGCGCGTTGCCCCGGCCGTTGCTACGGTTGCGCCCGTCGCGCCGAAGCCGGTCGTCAAGTAAGCGCATCGCAACAAAAAAGGGGTTTAGCCCATGTCGATGAGCGTTGGTGATCCGGACAAGGATGCCGAAGACGCCCCGATGAACGAGATCAACACGACGCCGCTCGTCGATGTCATGCTGGTTCTCCTCATCATCTTCCTGATCACCGTGCCGGTGGCGATCCAGGTCGTTCCCCTGTCGCTGCCTACGGTGACCAACGTGCCGACTACCACGAAACCGGAAAACGTCGCTCTATCGGTTGATGCGAATTGCGACACCTACTGGAATCAGACTTTGGTGGAGAGCAAGCAGGACCTGCTCGATCGTGGTGTCCGGGCGCTCAAGGACGAGATTGCCCGCCAGGAAGCGCTTGGCGGAAAGATCGAGTTGCCCGAGGTCCATATCCGTGGCGACAAGGACATGGAATATCGCTGCGTGGGTGGGGTTATCTTCACCATGCAGCGGGCCGGCTTCTTGAAGATCGGCTTCATTTCCGAGCCGACACCCGGCAACGTCACGCGCTAAAGCACAGCCGGCGGGGCCAGACCCCGCCGGTCCAGATCAGGAGAGACCATCATGTCAATGTCGGTTGGAGATAACAGCGACGACGTGATGGGCGAAATGAACACCACGCCTCTCATCGACGTGATGCTCGTTCTGCTTATCATGTTCATCATCACCATCCCGATCCAGACCCACGCTGTGAAGCTGGATCTGCCGCCGCCGAACAATGCGCCCACCAATGTCGATCCGGTGTTCAACCAGGTCGATATCGACTTCCTCAACAACATTTACTGGAACAAGCAGGAAGTCGATATGGCGACGCTGAAGAGCTACATGGAGCAGTCGTCTGCTCTGCCGACCGAACCCGAGCTGCGGCTGCGTCCCGAGGCGCTGGCGCGCTACGAGGTCGTCGACCAGGTGATGGCCATGGCCCAGCAGGCCGGCGTCACCAAAATGGGCTTCGTCGGTAACGAGGCGTACGCTAACTGACCTGATCCGGTCCGTTTCCGGACCAAAACAGGCCGCGAACCAGCCGGTTCGCGGCCTTTTTCTGTCCTTTTCTTCCTCTTTCAGCGGGCCTCAGGCGGCTTCGCCGGGCTGATTCTGGTCTTCGAACTGCAGCCGCGCCAGTCGCGCATAAAGCCCGCCATTGGCCATCAGCCGGTCATGCGTGCCTTCGGCGACGATCGCGCCCCGGTCCATGACGATGATCCGGTCGGCCGTCCGTACGGTGGCCAGCCGATGCGCGATGACCAGCGTCGTACGCCCCTTCATCAGTTCTTCGAGCGCGTGTTGGACCAGCCGCTCGGACTCGCTGTCCAGCGCCGAGGTGGCTTCGTCGAGAAGCAGGATGGGCGCGTCACGCAGGATGGCGCGGGCGATGGCGATCCGCTGCCGCTGGCCGCCGGACAGGCGAACGCCCGCCTCCCCAAGGAACGTATCGAGGCCTTCGGGCAGTTCTTTCAGGAACATGTCGGCATGAGCGGCTTCCGCTGCCGCCCACACCTCGGCGGCCGAAGCGCTCGGCCGGCCGTAGCGGATATTCTCCATCGCCGAGGCGGCGAAGATCACCGTGTCCTGAGGCACAATGGCGATGCGCTGGCGGATCGCCTCCGGATCGGCCTCGACCAATGGCACCCCGTCGAGCCGGATCTGGCCTTGCTGGGGATCGTAGAAACGCTGCACAAGCTGGAACAGCGTCGACTTACCGGCGCCCGACGGCCCGACGACGGCGACGGTCTCGCCCTCGGCGATATCAAGGCTGAAGTCGACCAGCGCCGGGCTGTCCGGGCGACTGCTATAATGGAAACCAACATGATCGAAGGCCAGCGCGCCGCGCGCCGGCTCCGGCAAGGCGCGAGGGCGGGCAGGGGCGCGGATCTGCGGCCGGGCGGCGAGCAGCTCCTCCATTCGGCCCGAGGCGCCGGCGGCGCGCATGAAGTCCCCATAGACTTCGGTCAGTGTGCCGAACGCCGAGGCAACAATGATGGCGGCGAAGACAAAGGCGGTGATGGTGCCACCGGACAGGCGGCCCGAGATGACGTCGAGCGCGCCCTGCCAGAGCACCAGGGTGATGGCGCCAAAGATCAGGAAAATGACCAGCGCGGTCATGCCCGAGCGCAGGCGGATGCGGCGGCGCGCGGTATCGAACGTCGCCTCGACCTCGTCGCCGAAGCGGGCAGATTCGCGGCGCTCCTGGGTGAAGGCCTGGACGATGCGGATGGCGCCGAGGACTTCCGAGATCATCGTGCCGAGGCTGGCGATGCGATCCTGGCTGGCGCGCGACATGCTGCGGACGCGGCGTCCGACAAAGACGATTGGCAGTATGGTCACTGGAATGACCAGCAGCATCAGCAGCGTCAGCTTTGGCGACTGGAAGGCCATATAGGCCAACCCGCCAAGGCCCATGACGCTGTTGCGCAGCGCCAGGCTGGCTGAGGTCCCGACGACCTGCTCGATCACCGCAGTGTCGGACGTCAGACGGCTGGCAATCTCGGCCGGGCGATTCTCCTCGAAAAAGGCCGGATCGAGGCTGAGCAGATGGCCGTGCACGGCCCGGCGCATGTCGGCGACGACGCGTTCGCCGATCCAGCTGACAAAATAGAAGCGGAATGCCGTGGCCAGGCCGAGCAGCGAGACGATACCGAGCATGCCGATGAAATAGGGCGTGATGGCAGCAGGGTCGGACCCGGCTGAGAAGCCGTTGTCGACGATCATCTTCAGCCCTTGCGGGATGGCTAGCGTGGCGCTGGCGGCGACGACAAGGGCGACCAGCGCGCCAGTGAGGTGGCCGGGATAGGCGCGAACGAAATCCCAGACGAGGCGAAGCCGGGAAAGCTTGCGCTGTTCGGGCGGGGGGAGATCGGGTTTGGTCATAGGTGCTGATAGCAGGGCGGGGGACGGGCCTCAATGTGGCGGGAGGTGCAGCGCCGATTGTATTGGCTTTTGACAAGCCGGCCGTTGTGGCAGATGGAATGTCGCCGATCGGAGGATCGGTGTTGATAGGACTGTCGATGCTTTATACGGCCTATGAGTGGCAGCGTGCCTGGTTGGCGGGCGTTGGATCGATGGCACAGAGCGGCTCGGAATGGCTGCTCAGTCCGGCCAACCCGATATCCTATGTGGCGACCAGCCCGCTTATCGCTCGAGCGCTCGAAGTGTTCGCCCATACCACGGCGCCGCGTGGCAAGCCGGAGTTTGGCCTCGACGTCACGCTGATCGACGGTCAGCCGGTGCCGATCGCCGAGGAGATCGTCCTGGGCAAGGCGTTCGGCCAGCTCAAGCATTTTGTCCGTGATCCATCGCACCCGGCAATGCAGGGGCGCCAGGACCCGCGGCTGCTGATCGTGGCGCCGATGAGCGGCCATTATGCGACGCTGCTGCGGGGCACTGTCGAGCGGATGCTGCCCGATCACGACGTCTATATCACCGATTGGCATGATGCCCGTCAGGTGCCGCTCAGCGAGGGGCGTTTCGACCTCAACGATTATGTCGATTACATCATCGAGTTTCTCGGTGCTGTCGGGCCGGGCGCGCATGTACTGGCGGTCTGCCAGCCGACCGTGCCCTGCTTTGCCGCCGTCGCCCTCATGAACCAACATGATCATCCGGCAACGCCGCTGACGTTGTCGATGATGGGTGGACCGATCGATACGCGCCAGGCGCCGACCTCCGTCGATGATCTGGCGACCCAGCGGCCGTTCGCCTGGTTCGAGCAGAACGTGGTGATGACCGTGCCGCAGCAGTTTCCGGGAGCGGGCCGCAAGGTCTATCCGGGCTTCCTGCAGCTGGCCGGCTTCATGTCGATGAACCTTGCCAACCACATGAAATCGCACTGGGAAATGTTCAAGCATCTGGTCGAGGGCGATGACGAAGGCGCGGCCGCCAGCAAGGCCTTTTATGAGGAGTATCGCTCGGTCTGTGACATGACCGCCGAATTCTATCTGCAAACCATCGACGCAGTTTTCCAGCGCCAGCTGCTGGCCACCGGCGGCTTCTGGCATCGCGGCGAGATCGTCGACCCCGCTTTCATCAAGCGGACGGCACTGTTGGCTATCGAAGGCGAGCGCGACGACATTTCGGGTCTCGGCCAGACCAAGGCGGGACTCGACCTGGCGACCCGGCTCAAAGACAGCAAGAAAATGTATCACATGGCGGAAGGGGCCGGTCATTACGGCATCTTCAACGGCCGTCGCTGGCGCGACCAGATCGCGCCGGTGCTCGAGACGTTCATCCGTGCCCATGATCCGGCCACGCTGACCGCACTGCCTGAGCGCGTCGAAGTGCCGGCGCATCTCGATCCGGACGTAACGGCCGGTCCCGAGGTCGCCTGAGGATCAGCTTTCGAGTGCGGCCTGTTTCTCGGCCAGCTCGAGCCAGCGTTCCTCGGCACTAGCCAGATCGGTGCGGACCTTTTCGAGCTCGGCCATGACATTGGCAAACCGCTTGGGATCGCGCGTATACAGTGCCGGATCGGCAAGCGTTGCCTCATGGCGGGCGATGGCGGCGGTCAGTGTGTCCATGGTCGCCGGCAGTTCGGCCAGCGCACGCGCCTCATTGTAGCTGAGCTTGGCCGGCGCGCGCTTCGGCGTGACAGCGGTGTTTGGGTTCCGGTTCTGCGGTTTGCGGTCGCTGCGAGCCTCGCTGGCGCGGGCCTTGCGCGCTTCCGCCCAGTCCGACCAGCCGCCGACGATCGTCTCCGAATTGCCCTCGCCGTCGAGCGCCACGACCATGGTGACGACGCGGTCGAGAAAAGCGCGGTCGTGGCTGACCAGCAGAACGGTGCCGGCGTAATCGTCGAGCACCTCCTCGAGCAGGTCGAGGGTTTCCATGTCGAGGTCGTTGGTCGGCTCGTCGAGCACCAGCAGGTTCGACGGGGTGGCGAACTCGCGCGCCAGCAGCAGCCGCGAGCGCTCGCCGCCGGAGAAGCTGTCGACCGGCGCATCGAGAACGCCGGGGTCGAACAGGAAGTCCTTCAGATAGCCGACGACATGTTTGCGGACGCCATTGACCTCCAGCCATTCGCCACCATCGGCGAGCACATCGCGCACGGTGCGGGGCGTGCCGTCGGCGGCATCGAGGCGCTGCCGGCGCTGGTCGATGATCGTTGGGTTGAGGGCCTTGGCGCGCTTGATCTCGCCGCCATCGGGCTCGATCTGACCAAGCAGCAGCTTGATCAGCGTCGACTTGCCGGCGCCATTGGGGCCGATGATGCCGATCCGGTCCTTGTGGCGGACTCGCAGCGACAGGTCGGCAAGGATGGTGCGGTCGCCGAACTGCTTGGTGACATGGCTAGCATCGATCAGCACCTTGGTCTTGGTGTCGTCAGCGGAGGTCGCGAGCCGGGCGACGGCGTCGCCGGTGGTCATGGCCTTGCGGGTAGCGCGCAGCTCGATCAGCTTGGCCAGCCGGCCTTCGTTGCGACTGCGGCGCGCGGTGACGCCGCGCAGCAGCCAATGCTCCTCCTGCTTGAGCCGGGCATCGAGACGCGAGGCGGTCTTTGCCTCCTCGGCGGCGACGCGATCGGACCAGGCCTCGAAGCCGACGAAGCCGACTTCGGCGCGTCGGAGCATGCCGCGGTCGAGCCACAGGCAGTTCCTGGTCAGCCGGGTAAGAAAAGCCCGGTCGTGGCTGATGGTGACAAACGCGCCGCGATAGCGCTCGACCCAGGATTCGAGCCATTCGATGGCGCCGATGTCGAGATGGTTGGTCGGCTCGTCGAGCAGCAGCAGATCGGGCTCGGACGCCAGCGCGCGGACCAGCCCGGCGCGGCGTCGCTCACCGCCCGAGGCGGTCGCGGCCAGCGCCTCGAGGTTGACGCCGAGGCGCGACGCAATCGCATCGAGCTGGTGATCGGCGGGGGCGGCTGAACCGGCGCGGGCGAAATCGCCAAGCGTGGTGTAGCCAGTCATTGCCGGCTCCTGTTCGAGCCGGACCAGTTGCAACGCCGGCGAGACGGCGCGACGGCCTTCGTCGAGTTCGAGGCTGCCTTCGATCAGCTTCAGCAGCGTGGTCTTGCCGACGCCGTTGCGGCCGATCAGGGCCAACCGGTCGCGTGCGTCGATGGTCAGGTCGAGGTGGCGGAACAGCCAATTGCCGCCCTGGCGCAGGCCGGCATTCTCAAGGGTAAGGATTGGTTCGGGCATTGGCGACAAGTGGCCGCGCGCGCGCGGCAGCGCAAGCGGTCAAATGTAGCGGATCGTCTGCATATTTGATATTCATGGACTATTCAGAGGTTCTTGGGCATTCCCACTGGATTGAAACAAAGGCTCATCGATGCGACGCTTGTCGTCTTCCTTCCTCCTGGCACTGGCGCCGCTCCTGCTTCTCGCGGGCACGGCACATGCAGGCGTGGAGAAAAGGGTGCGTGACATGGTGGAAGCGGGTGAGATTATCGATTTCGAGACGATCAGGTCCCGTGTCACCTCGCAGGTGCGCGGCGATTATATCGGCGTCCAGTTCGATGAACCGACTCTGACCTATCGTTTTCGTTTCATGGTCGATGGTGAGCTTATCAACGTGGATGTCGATGCCCGCACGGGGCAGCGGCGCCGTGCTATACGAAGCTATTGAAAGTCTGCCATGCGTGTTTTGGTCATCGAGGACGAGCCCAACCTGCAGCGCCAGTTGAAATCGGCGCTCGAACAGGCTGGCTATGCCGTGGACACGGCCAGCGACGGCGAGGACGGACATTTCCTCGGCTCGACGGAAGCCTATGATGCTGTGGTTCTCGATCTGGGCCTGCCGGAAATGGACGGTCTGACCGTCCTCGATCGCTGGCGGCAGGAGGGCCATACCATGCCGGTGTTGGTGCTGACGGCGCGGGACCGCTGGAGCGACAAGGTGGCCGGGCTCGATGCTGGCGCCGATGATTATCTCGCCAAACCATTCCAGACCGAAGAGCTGGTGGCCCGGCTGCGGGCGCTGATCCGCCGCGCTGCCGGGCAGGCCAGTTCGGAGCTGGTGGCGGGCAATGTCAGGCTTGACGCCCGCTCGGGCCGAGTGACGCTGGGCGATGAGCCGGTGAAGCTGACGGCGCAGGAATTCAAGCTGCTGTCCTATCTGATGCACCACAAGGGCAAGGTGGTGAGCCGCACCGAGCTGATCGAACATATTTACGACCAGGATTTCGACCGGGATTCCAACACGATCGAGGTCTTCATCACGCGCATTCGCAAGAAACTGGGGGCGGAGCTGATCAGCACCACACGGGGCCTTGGCTACAGTCTCAACGACAGCTGAGCCGGACGCACCCGAAGCGGTGACGCCGCGTCGACGGCAGCATCGGTTTTCACTCTCGGGATCGCTGCGGCTGCGGATGATCGCACTGGCGGCGGCGTGGATCCTGCCGCTGCTGGCGCTGGGCGGCGTGGTGCTTGATCGGGTGCTGGTCGAGACGATTACCCGCAACTTCGACGGCCAGCTCGATTTCGCGCTGAACGCCATGGTAGCGGCGGCGGATCTCGACGA
Source organism: Polymorphobacter sp. (assembly GCF_051860865.1). Classification (GTDB taxonomy): domain Bacteria; phylum Pseudomonadota; class Alphaproteobacteria; order Sphingomonadales; family Sphingomonadaceae; genus Sandarakinorhabdus. The sequence goes on from NZ_JBIMKZ010000003.1 coordinate 54,709, forward strand.
ATTGAACGAGGTCCGTTTTGTGCGACCCCTCGGCGATCAGCGCTTTTACGAGCCTTATTCCGGCTTGTACTGGCAGGTGACGGCCCCGGGGCAGGACCCGTTCCGCTCCCGCTCGCTCTGGGATCGCCAGCTCGATGGCGCCCCCGAAGCGGATTGCCGGGAACCGTGCCGCTATGGCTCGCGCCGTTTCGCCGGTGAGCCGCTGCGGGTCGTTGGCCGGCAGGTGCGGCTGCCGGGGGTATCGACGGTCTTCTATTTCCAGGTCGCGCAATCGACGCGCGACCTGGATGCGCAGGTCAGCCAGTTGCGGGCGTTTCTGGTGTGGTTTCTGGCGCTGCTCGGGCTGGGGCTTCTGGCATTGGCGGCCTTGCAATCGACCTATGGGCTTTACCCGTTGCGACGGGTGAGCCGGGCAATCGTGGCCATCCGCTCGGGGGAATCGACGCGGGTGGACGAGGATTTCCCGATCGAGGTGGCGCCGCTGGTCAGCGAGATCAACGAATTGCTCGATCATGGCGAGCGTCAGGCGGCCGCGTCGCAGCGCCATGCCGGCAATCTTGCGCATGCACTGAAGACACCGATGAGCGTGCTGATCGGCGAGGTGCGTGGGCGCAATGACCCGTTGTCGCGGACGGTGGAAGGGCAGGTGAGCATCATGCGCCGCCATGTCGACCACCAGCTGGCGCGGGCGCGGGCGATGGGCCGGCGTTCATCGAGCAGCGCGCGGACGCTGGTTTGGCCGTCTTTGCAAGCCATCGCGCGGACGGTCGAGCGGATCCACAAGGCGCGCGGCGTGACCATCGACATCACCGGTGACCGCAGCAAGGTGTTCCGCGGTGAACAGCAGGACCTCGAGGAGATGCTCGGCAACCTCGTCGACAATGCCGCGCTGCATGGCGGCGGGCGGGTGTTCGTGACACTGGGCGGCGAGGACGGGCTGCTCGAGCTGTTGATCGAGGATGACGGGCGCGGCATTGCCCCGGGCGACCGCGAACGGCTGTTCTCGCGCGGCGAGCGGCTCGATACCGACAAGCCGGGCACCGGGCTGGGGCTGGCGATCGTGCGCGATGTCGCAGAGATTTACGGCGGGCAGGTGACGCTGGAAGAATCGGAGGATCTGGGCGGGCTGATGGTGCGGCTGGTGCTGCCGGCGGCCGATCAGGCCTGAGGCTGGCTCCCGGCGGCCGACTGGTGGTGCCGGATGACCTCGTCGATAATGAAGCGCAGGAATTTTTCCGAGAATTCCGGGTCGAGCCGCGCTGACTCTGCAAGCGCGCGTAGTCGGGCGATCTGAGCGGCTTCCCGGCCAGGATCGGCGGCAGGCATGCCGCTGCGGGCCTTGTGCTGGCCGACGGCCTGGGTGACCTTGAAGCGTTCGGCCAGCATGAAGATCAGCGCCGCATCGATGTTATCGATGCTGTCACGATAGGATTGCAGCAGTTGATCTGACATGTTGGTCTCCGCAGCGTCGTCGATTCACCTTTGCGGCGGATGCGCGCGGTTGCAAGGCTTGGGGTTGCACACAAGCCAGCATCGCTTAAGGAAGCCGTTGTGAACGGTTCTGTTCTTCCCTTGCGGCCGCGTGGATCCCCGACGATGGCCGGGCTGATGGCCCTGACCGGGCCGGGGCTGACGGCGGTCAACCATGTCATCATCGACCGGATGCAGTCGCCGGTGGCATTGATCCCCGAATTGGCGGGCCATCTGATTGCCGGCGGTGGCAAGCGGCTCCGGCCGATGTTGACGCTCGGCTGTGCGGCGCTGCTCGATTATTCGGGCAATCGTCACCACAAGCTGGCAGCGGCCGTGGAGTTTATCCATACGGCGACGCTTCTTCATGACGATGTCGTCGATGCCAGCGGCATGCGGCGGGGCAAGGCGACGGCCAACCGCCTGTGGGGCAACCCGGCCAGCGTGCTGGTCGGCGATTTCCTGTTCAGCCGGGCCTTCGAGCTGATGGTCGAGGATGGCTCTTTGAAGGTGCTGAAGATCCTGAGCTCGGCCTCCGCGATCATCGCCGAGGGCGAGGTGGCGCAGCTGACCGCCCAGCGCGACGTCGAGACCAGCGAGGACCGCTATCTCGAGATCATCACCGCCAAGACCGCGGCGCTGTTTTCAGCCGCCTGCCAGATCGCAGCCGTGGTGGCCGAGCGCGATGCCGCCGTCGAAGCGGCGCTGGAAGCCTATGGCCGCAACCTCGGCATTGCCTTCCAGCTGGTGGACGACGCGATCGACTATGTGTCGGACGCCGATACCATGGGCAAGGACCGTGGCGACGATTTCCGCGACGGCAAGGTGACCCTGCCGGTGATCCTGGCCTATGCGCGCGGCGATGAGGATGAGCGGACCTTCTGGCGCGAGGCAATGCGCGGCAAGAGAGTGTCCGATGACGATCTGGCCGAGGCCGAGCGGTTGCTGGACCGCCGGCAGGCCGTAACCGACACCATGGCGCGGGCCCGCCACTATGGGGCACGGGCGATCGACTCGCTGGCCGGTTTCCCCAAGGGCCCGGCCCGTCAGGCGCTGAGCGAGACGGTCGAATTCGCCATCGCCCGGGCTTATTGACGGGCTTGCGCCGCCGCCACGGATGCGCGAAGGACGGCGCATGTTGGCACGCCTCTACCAGCGCCCGAAAAGCGCCATGCAGTCCGGCCGCGCCCGGATGGGCGAATGGCTTCTGGAATGGGAACGTAGTGAGCCGCAGCGGCCCGATCCGCTGACCGGCTGGGCCGGCTCCGGTGCCACCGATACCCAGGTGCAACTGCGTTTTCCGACGCGCGAGGCGGCGCTCGCCCATGCGGCGCGGCTGGGGCTCGAAGTCGAGATTGTGCCGCTTGGGCCGCGCCGGCTCAAGCTCCAAGCCTATGCCGACAATTTCAGATAAGACGGATTTTCGGCGCCCGTAGCTCAGCCGGATAGAGCACGTGCCTTCTAAGCTCGGGGTCGCAGGTTCGAGTCCTGCCGGGCGCGCCATCCCCATCATTCTATGGCGCAGGCCTTTCCCCGGCGCCTAACGCGTCTCGCAGCCCTGTTTGGGAGTCGACTCGGCCATGCGCACGAACGCGTCCCAGCGCTGATCGAACACGCGGCGCTTGTCCGCATCGGATTGCAGCCCCAGCATCGCCAGCCGCGAGGTTGCGCCGTCGAGCATCTCGATCAGGATGTCGATATTCACTTCGACCATCTCGACCGGAACGCCGGCCCTGGCCGCAATCGGCTGCGCAAGGCGTCGATAGGGCGCGCCGAACTGCTCTCCCCATTCGTGCAGGTGCTGCTGAAGTCCTTCGTCGCGAAGCGCCTGCGCCTTGATGAAAATGCCGATCCGGTGATCGCGGCCATTGTCCCGGTCGAACAGCCGCCAGGCTACGGCGCGCAGAGCGGTGAAGGGATTGTCGGGCAGGTCTTCGGTGGCGGTGTTGATCCGTTGGGTCAGCAGGCTGCTGATCGCATGGACGAGTAGTTCCTCCTTGGTTTTCCATCGGCGATAGATCGCCTGCTTGCTGACTCCGGCACGCGCGGCGACCTGGTCGACATTGAAGTCGCTGCCGTCGGCGGCAAAGGCATCGAGGGTCGCCTCGACGAGCGCCGCGTCAATGGCGGCGGCGCGCTCGGCCGTGGGCCTTCCGGCACCGGGCTTGATTGTTGTCATCACGTCAATTTGTATCGTTCGGGAAATAAATGCAACTCTGAAGTTGCGTTTAATCCAGTTCGCGATTAGGGGCGGATTCGCTGGCCAGTCTTTCGGCCCAGGAGAGTCTTCGTGTCGTATCGTTTCCGTGTCGTGTATCCGGCGCTCGTCTTCGCCGGTTTGGCGCTGGCCTCCTGTGGGTCCGACCAGCCCCAGCAAGCGGCGCCGCCGCCGACGATGGTCGAGACGATCGTCCTGCAGCCGGAAACTGTGCCCAACATCATTGAATTGCCGGGCCGTATCGAGGCAATCCGTACGGCCGAAGTGCGCGCCCGCACCAATGGCATCGTCGAGAAGCGGCTGTATCGCGAGGGCACCGACGTCAAGGCCGGCACGCCGCTATTCCTCATCGACCCCCGCGAATATCGCGCCCAGCGCGAGCAGGCGCAGGCCGCGCTACAGCGCGCGCTTGCCGCCCGCGAAAATGCCGCCTCCGTGGTGGCGCGCTACAAGCCGCTGGTCGCCGACCGGGCGGTCAGTGGCCAGGAGAATGACCTGGCTCTGTCCACGCTGCGTCAGGCCGAAGCGCAGGTGACCGAAGCGCGGGCGGCGCTGGCCCAGTCCGACCTGCAGTTGAGCTTTACCACCGTGCGGGCGCCAATTTCTGGCCGTGTCAGCCGCGCTGAGGTTACCGAAGGCGCGCTGGTGAGCGGCACCGAGGCGACGCTGATGACCCGCGTCGACCAGTCCAGCCCGGCCTACGCCGTGTTCACCCAGTCAAGCAGCGCCATTCTCGACATGATGGCTGAGGTGCGCGCCGGCCAGTTGCAGATTGCCGAGCTCGGCACCATCAAGGTCAGGCTGATCCTCGAGAATGGTGCCGACTATGGCCTGGTCGGCCAGCTCGATTTCGCCGACCAGTCGGTCGATCCGCAAACCGGCAGCCAGACAGTTCGCGCCGTGTTTGCCAATCCCAACCGTGTGCTGGTCCCGGGGCAGTTCGTGCGCGGGCGGATCGAGGCCGGCACATTGCGCGGCGGCTTCGCCATCCCGGAGCGAGCCGTCCAGTTCCAGGCCAACCAGGCCAGTGTCTCGGTCGTCGACGCTGACAATGAGGTGTCGTTGCGGCCGGTCCAGCTCGGCGCCCAGGTCGGCGGCCGCTGGGTCGTCCAGTCGGGCCTGAAGGCAGGCGAGCGGATCATCACCGATGGCTGGCAGAAAGTACGCCCGGGCCAGAAGGTGCGTATTGCCGGGCAGGTGAAGGCTGCGCCCGTGCCGGCCGGCGGCCGCTGAGCATGGACCGCTTTTTCGTCTACAAGCCGGTCTTCGCCTGGGTCATCGCGGCGTTCATCGCGCTGGCCGGGATCATCGCGCTGCGGGCGCTGCCGATCGAGCAATATCCCTCGGTGGCACCGCCCTCGCTGACGCTGTCCTACACTTACACCGGCGCCGATGCCGAGACGCTCGACAAGAATGTCACCGCGGTCATCGAGCGCGAGATGAACGGTATCGACGGCTTTCTCTACATGTCGTCGACCAGCCGCTCGAACGGCACGGCGGAAGTGGTGCTGACCTTCGAATCGGGCACCGATCTCGACGTTACCCGAACCCAGGTCCAGGACCGTCTCAACCGCGCCGAGCCGCGCCTGCCCGAGGATGTGCGACGGCTGGGAATCCAGATCACCGACAATAGTTCGGGCTTCCTGATGGTGGTGGTGCTCTCCTCGAAGGATGGCAGCCTGACGCCGCTTCAACTCGGCAACTATGCCGCCAATAATGTCGTCCTCGAACTCCGGCGGGTGACCGGTGTGGGCGATATCCAGCTGTTCGGTTCGCAATATGCGATGCGCATCTGGCTCGATCCCGCCAAGCTGGCAGGCTTCGGCCTGTCGCCGAGCGCGGTTCTCGCGGCTGTCGTCGAGCAGAACAGCCAGACGGCGGGCGGCGGCCTCGGCGAGCAGCCTATCACCATGGAAACCGAGTTCACCGCCAAGATCGTCACCCAGAACCGCTTTTCCGATCCCGAGCAGTTCCGCAACATCATCATCCGCGCCAATACCAACGGCTCCACGGTCCGGCTGCGCGACGTGGCGCGGGTGGAGCTGGGCGCCGACAGCTATGGCTTCAAGGCGCAGCTCAACGGCCGCGAGATCGCCGGCATGGGCATTCAGTTGGCCAATGGCGCGAATGCTGTCGAGGCCGCCGAAGCCGTGCGGGCGCGGATGGCCGAGCTGGAGCCCAATTTTCCGGCCGGCATGACCTGGGCGGTGCCGTTCGACACGACGCCGTTCATCAATGCCTCGATCGACAGCGTCATCAGCACGCTGGTCGAGGCGATGGTGCTGGTGTTCCTCGTCATGTTCCTGTTTCTGCAGAACTGGCGGGCGACGCTGATCCCGGCGGTCGTGGTGCCGATCGCGCTGCTCGGCGCCTGCCTCGGGCTTTACCTGTTCGGCTTCACCATCAACACGCTGTCGCTGTTCGGCATGGTGGTGGCGATCGGAATCCTCGTCGATGACGCGATCGTCGTCGTCGAGAATGTCGAGCGGCTGATGGCCGAGGAGGGATTGTCCCCGCGCCGCGCCACGATCAAGGCGATGGGGCAGATCCGCGGCGCCATCATCGGCATCACGCTGGTGCTGATCGCCGTGTTCATCCCGATGGCCTTCTTCCCGGGATCGACCGGTGGCATCTACCGCCAGTTCTCGGTGACACTGGCGGTGTCGATCTTCTTCTCGGCGGTGCTGGCGCTGACGCTGACACCGGCGCTGTGCGCGACGCTGCTCAAGCCGCATGTCACCCACGACGGCCAGCGGCCGGCGCCGCCAGCCGGCGTACGCGGCTGGCCCCGGCGCTTCTTCGACGGGTTCAATGCCCGCTTCGGCCGCGCCACCGACAAATATGGCCGCAGCGTCGCGCGGATGACCAGCGCCCCGCTGCGCTGGCTCGCCGTGTTCGTGGTGGTGCTCGGGATGACGGGCCTGCTGTTCCTGCGCCTGCCCGGCGGCTTCCTGCCGACCGAAGACCAGGGCTATTTCCTTGTCAACTATGACGCGCCGGTGGGGGCAACCATGGCACGGACCGAGACGGCGGTGGCGCGGGCAGAATCCTATCTGAAGGTGCAGCCGCAGGTCCGTAACGTGATGACCATCATCGGCTTCAACTTCTTCGGCCAGGGGCAGGGGGCGGCGATGTCCTTTATCGACCTAAACCCCTGGGAGGAGCGGACCGGCGCCGGGGATAGCGTCGACGCGTTGATCGGCGGCACCATGGCCGCGGTCGGCGATATCGCCGGCGCGACGATCTTCCCGATCAATCCGCCGCCGATACAGTCGCTTGGCAATGCCACCGGCTTCTCGATGAAGATCGAGGATCGCAGCGGCACCAACCGCGCCGGGCTGCTGGCAGCGCGCGATGCCATTCTCACCAGAGCGGCGCAGGACCCCATGCTGGCCGGCGTGCGCCCCGACGGCCAGGGCGACGCGCCCGAACTCTATGTCGATATCGACCGGGTTCAGGCCCGGGCGCTCGGGCTTCAGATTGCCGACGTCAACGCCACGCTGGCGATCAATTTCGGCTCGGCCTATGCCAACGACTTCAGCCGGGAAGGCAGCGTGCTCCGCGTCTATCTGCAGGCCGAGGCGGCGCAGCGGATGACCCAGCAGGATGTGCTGGATCTGCGCGTTCCGGTTGCGACGACCTCGGCCGCAGGGGTCGATGCGGTCAAGCTGGTGCCGTTCTCGGCGTTCACCAAGGTCTCGTGGCGGACGGCGCCGATCCAGCTGGAACGCTATAACGGCTATCCGTCGCTGACCATTTCGGGGCAGGCCGCTGCGGGAGAATCCTCGGGCGCCGCGCTGGAAGCGATGGAGCGGATCGCCGACGAGACGTTGAGCGGCAGCCTGGCCTATGAATGGACGGGCACCGCTTTCGAAGAGAAGCAGGCCGGCGGTCAGATCGGGCTGTTGTTGGGCCTGTCGATGGTGGTCGTGTTCCTGCTGCTGGCGGCGCTCTACAACAGCTGGGCGATCCCGCTTTCAGTGCTGCTGGTGGTGCCGTTCGGGGTGCTCGGCGCCGTGCTGTTCACGATGTTTCGTGGCCTGTCGGCGGATGTCTATTTCAATGTCGGCCTGATCACCATCATCGGCCTCGCCGCCAAGAACGCCATCCTGATCGTCGAGTTCGCCATCAACGACGAGAAGGGCGATGTCAGCACCCGCGACGCCACCATCGAGGCCTCGCGCCAGCGGCTGCGACCGATCCTGATGACCAGTCTGGCCTTCATCCTCGGCATGGTGCCATTGGTGATCGCCAGCGGCGCCGGCGCGGCGAGCCGGCATGCCGTCGGTACCGGCGTGATGGGCGGCATGATTACTGCAACTCTCCTCGGCATCTTCTTTACGCCGGTCTTCTATGTTTCGGCGCGCAAATGGCTGAGCCGGGGCCATGATCCCGAGGCGGAAGATGCGGCCGAGGACGCGCGGCTGACAGCCGAAATTGCTGAAAAGGCGCAGGCCCATGCGTAAGTTCCTGCTGCTCGGTACCGGCCTGTTGCTCGCCGGCTGCAACATGGCGCCTGACTATCGCCAGCCGGTAATGCCGGTGTCCGCCCGTTTCCCGGCGCCTGAGGCACCGGCAGCCACGCCGCTTGCCGCCGATCTCGGCTGGCGGGACTATTTCGGCGACGAACGGTTGGAGGCGTTGATCGCCGCCGCACTGGCCAACAACCGGGATCTTGCCCAGTCGCTGGCGCGGGTGGCGCAGGCACGCGCGCAGTTCAACATTCAGGACGCGCAGCGGCTGCCGGCGCTGACCGCCAACACCGGCTACAGCAAGAGCCGGCAACCTTTGGGCTCGCTGGGTTTCGGCGATGCGCTGGGGTCCGATGCTACCGCCATCCAGTTCCAGAATTTCACCGCCAATGTCGCCGTCACCAGCTTCGAGATCGACCTATGGGGCCGGGTACGCAATCTGTCGGATCAGGCGCGGGCGCAATATCTCGCATCGGTGCAGGGAAACCGCGCCTTCCGCCTTTCGCTGATCAGCCAGGTTGCGGCGGCCTATTACGCCATCCGCTCGGGCGAGGAGCGTATCGCATTGGCCCGCGAAACGCTGTCCGGGCGTGAAGAGGGGCAGCGCCTCGCCCAGCGGCGGCTCGATGCCGGCGTGACCTCTACCGTCGATTACGACCAGACCGTGCTGCTGACCACCCAGGCGCGCGCCGAACTGGCCGATCTGGAGCGTGCCACCGAACAGGCGCGCAACCTGCTGACCGTGCTTATCGGCGGGCCGATGGCGGGGCCGTTGCCGGCAGGGCGGCCGCTGGACGAAGCCGGTCAGTTCGACACGCTCGATGCCGGGCTGCCATCGACGGTGCTGGCCAACCGCCCCGATGTCCTCCAGGCCGAGTTCAACTTGCGCGCCGCCAATGCCAATATCGGTGCGGCGCGGGCGGCCTTCTTCCCGTCGATCTCGCTGACCGGGCAGTTCGGCTATGCCACGCCCGTGCTCGGGGACCTGTTCAAGGCCGACACCACTGCCTGGTCGTTCGGCCCGGCGATCAGCCTGCCGATCTTCGATTGGGGCCGCCGCAACGCCCAGCTGCGGCTCAGCCGCGCCCAGGCCGATGAGTTGACCGCCGCCTATCAGCTGGCCGTGCAGACCGGCTTCCGCGAGGTCGCCGACGCGCTGGTGGCGCGGCAGCGCTATGCCGAGCAGATTGCCGCCGTCACCGAGACGGTGACAACCCAGCAGCGGCTGGCCCGCACGGCCCGGCAGCGATACGATCAGGGCCTGTCGATCTATCTCGAAGTGCTCGATGCCGAGCGTAACCTGTTCGCCGCGCAGCAGCAGCTGATCGATCTCCGCTCGGTCGCACTGCAGAACGGCGTCACCCTCTATGTGGCGCTCGGCGGCGGCTTGAAGGAGCGGTCGGCGGACGCGCTGCCGCGCATCGACCAGCCCTGAGCCGTTACCGCGCGCGCTTCACCGGCCGTTTGCGTTGCGAGCGGATACTCAGCCCTATGCCGGCCATGAAAGTCAGGCAGGCCAGCACCATGGTGGCGATAATGGCATTCTGGGCGATCATCCCGAACGGCCGCAGCATGTTCCACTTGTGGAGCAGGCTGAAGCTCCAGTTCTCGATCTTCTGGGAATTCGCCGTCCGATCGGCGAGAACGCCGGTGGCGGGATCGACGAACAGCGTGGCGTTGAGCGGCGGGCCATAGTCGAGCGCCCAGACCGGCAGCCGCTTGTTGCGGAAATCATAGCCGGGACCGAAACCGGTGATCAGCCGCGCCTCGCGGACATGGCTGCGATCGAGCCCGGTGAAGCGGCCGCCGAGCTGCATCGCCATCTCACGGTCCCCCGGCGCCCAGGCGCGGCCGGTCAGTGCATCCAGATAGAGCGGCGGCAGGCTGGTCGGCGCGCCCTGGAAGCGGGCGTTGCGGATGGCGCCAGCATCGCGCGGCGCGCTGGCGGCGTTCATCGCCAACGACAGGCGATAGAGCGTGCGGCCCTCCTGTGTCTGGACGAGCGATACACCGGTGATCTGCCGGCCTTCGGCGAGCGCCCGCCAGGCACGGGTCAGCGGATAACCGCTTTCCGGCACCCGCAGCGGCGGTGACAGGCGCAGCGTCCGCGTCGGCGTGGCCCAGCCGTTCTGGACGAGGTGATAAAGGCCGCTGGCCGAGAAGAACAGCAGCGGCACCGCCAGCACCAGCCCGGCCCGGCGATGCCAGAGCCGGCGGCCCGAGGCGCGGCGGCGGATCAGAACCAGCATCGAAATGCCGCTGACCACCAGCGAGAACAGTGACCCGACCAGCACGCCGATAATCAGCACGCGCAGCCATTCGGTCTTCCCCTTCAGCCAGTTCCAGCTGTGCAGCGTCTGGAACAGCTGCTGGATCAAGGCCTTGCGGCTGTCGACGACCGAGGCCACGGCGCCGGTCTCGGTGTGGATATAATAGGCCAGCCCGTCCGGCCGGTCGAAGCGCACCAGCCAGGCGGGCAGCAGCCGGTTCACCGACGGATAGGCATCCGAGAATTCGGTGATCCGCTCGACGCCGAGGATCGGCGTGTCCGGCAGCCCTGCATAGTGGCGGGCGAGGAAGGCTGCATGGCGCGCATCCTCGCCCGGCAGCTCGGTGCCGTCCGCCAGCCGGAAATAGCGGCGCGGCGCATCGGCGGTCTCGGTAACCTGGAGCAAGTTCTCCTGCTCGCCGACGACTATCTTGATGGCGGCGGCGTTGCGGATGCCGGCCGCCGCCAGGGTGTCGTGCAGCGGCCGGGCCGTGCTCAGGTCAAGCCCGCGCTGCGGCGGCAGGAATACAGCTGATTGCGGGCCGAAGCTGCTCATGGTGATATGAAGCAGCCCCGAAATGCCCCAGAGCAGCAGCGCCGCGCCGCCGACGATGGCCAGCGCCTGATGCCAGTTCATCGCCCGCAATCGCCAGACGGGGCGGGCGGGAGGAGCAGCGGGACGGGTATCGGCGACACTGGCCATCGTGCCGCGCCTCAGAAGCCGGCCGAAAGACCGGCGAAGATCGCCCGTCCCTGGCCCGGTGTATAGGCTGCTGCGCGTTCCAACAGCTGGTTGGCGTTGGTGGCGACATTGGAGATGTGCGCGGTGTTGAACAGATTCTCGACCGAGCCGAACAGGCGAATGTTCCGCGACAGGTCCACCCCGGCGTTGAGGCCCCACAGCGCGTAGCCGGGCGCCTTGGTGGTATTGGCGAAATCCACCCATGGACCTTCCGGGCTCCAGCGCAGATTGGCCGCAAGATACCAGCCACCCTTGCTGTTGAGCCGCACCTCGCTGGTGTAGACGTGGCGCGGCACGCCGGCGAGGCGGTTGTCGCCATAGCTGGCATCGTCCCGGAAGCGGAAGTCGTTGAGCGTATAGACCTGCCGCCAGACGGCGCCGAGGTCGCCGGTCAGGTCCACGAACACATCCAGCCCGGCCTCGATCCCCTGGTGTATTGTCCGGTCCGCATTGGCCGTGTAGGAGACAAAGCCACGCGCGCCGGGCTCGCCGAAGTCGAGGAACTCCTGCTCGATCCAGCTGCGATAGACGGTGACGTCGAAGGCGATGATTCCGGTCTGGCCGCGGCCACCGGCCTCGACCGTCCAGGCGCGCTGGGCATCGAGGGGACCGAACGGCCGGGCACCGCCGGCGGTGAGATCGGCGAGGCTGGGTGGCTCGAAGCCGCGGTTGACGTTGGCGAACAGCTGGATGCTCTCCGACGGCGTATAGAGCAGCCCGAGCCGCGGATTGAGCTGGCTGTAGACACGCCGCCCGGACACGGCGTTGAGGATCGCCGCCACCTCGCGTCGCACGGTCGCATATTGCAGTCCGGCAACCATCCGCAGGTCCGTCGCCAGCCCGGCATCGAGCTGGCCATAGGCAGTGAGATTGGCCGAGTCCTGGTCCGACTGGCCGGTCAGCGTGCCGCGCTCGCCGCTGTTGTTGGCCCAGGTCTTCGCGTCGTTGCTGGCGATATTGGCCTGGGCGCCGATCAGCCATTCCACCGGCTTGCGGTCCGGGCCGTCATTGTTGCCGAGCCGCGCGAACAGCCCGAACTCGTTTTCCTTCTGGTCGATGATCCCGGCGAAGCGGGTGATCGCATGGTCGAGCCCGCGCCAGCTATACCAGCCGCCGGCCTGCAGGCTCAGCGCGCCGAGGTCGACCGTAGTGCGGCTGACGAGGCGGACGACATCAAGGTTGCGGTCCCAATCATCGGCGACCGGGCCGGGATCGAGGATGGTGACCGGGCCGCCCGGGAAGAATGGCCCGGCGGTGACCGGCCGGCCGGCCTGGCGGCGATTGGCCAGCGCATCGGCCAGCGACAGCGAGCCGGCAAGCTCGAAATTGTCGGTCAGCGCGGTGACGAACACCCGGGTCTCGACCGTGTCGGACAGCTGCAGCCCGACATTGGCGAAGCCGTAGAGGCTCCGGATGTTGCTGTGCTCGCGATAGCCGGACGAGGTCAGGCCGGTGGCGCTGACATGATAGTCGAGCTTGTCATCGGCGCCGGCGATCTGGACGTTGCCGCGCACCGTGTCGAAGCTGCCGCCTTCGAGGCGGAGCGTCACCGGCGTCCTGGCGCTGCGGCCGCTGGGGCTGACGATATTGATGGCCCCGCCGAGCGAGGCCGCGCCATAGGCCAGGCCGTTGGCGCCCTTGTAGACCTCGAGGAAGCTGATCGACACCGGGTCGACCTCCTGGAATTCGGTGCTGCCGCTGGCCCGGGTGATCGGCACGCCGTCGCGCAGCAGGGTCAGGCCGCGGCGCTCGAAGCCGGAGTTCAGCCCCGAGCCGCGGATGGAGATGCGGTTTTCGCGCTGCGCCGATGTGTCGGCGAAGACACCGGGGGTGAACACCAGAGTATCGCCGATGCTCTGGGCGAAATCATCGAGGAAGCTTTCGGCTTCGACCAGCCCGATGCTGCCGGGAATGCGCTCGAGGCTGCGACGCGCCTCGCGCAATTCGGTGGCGACGCTGGCGGTGACGATGATCTCGTCGAGGGTGGTGCGGTTGCCCAGACCTTGGGCGAACGCGGCGGGTGCAGTGCTCAGAAGCAGCGTGGCGACGGCCACGCGCGAAACCATAGGGGAGAACATCGACTATACCTTGGACAGGCGGGCGGCCTGCAAGGCACGCGCGCCGGGATCAATCAGGCAGGGGCGCGCAACGGCGCAGCCATACTGCCGGTTCTGGATTGATCAGCGCGCCGGTGGTCCGCGAAGGGGCGGGCGCAGCCAGGCCAGCATCTGGCCGGGGCGCCGGAGCGAGGGCAGGGCGGTTAGCGCCACCGCCGGCAGCAGCACAGGCATCGGCAGCAGCAGCGGCGGTGCCGACAGGCCGGGCGTCACGCTGGCAAAGCCGCAATGATCGGACGGATCGGGGTCGGGATGCGGCATGTCGGGCGTCGACGGGTCGATGACCCCCATGCTGGTGCCGCACATGATGTAGGTGACGCCGTCGGCGGTGGCCACCGGCATCCAGCCGGTCGGCATCAGCAGCCGCATCCACAGCGCCAGCAGCGCGGCAGCGAGGCCGAGGCTGATGCCGATATGGCGAAGGGCGGTCTGGACAGGCACTGGAGCGGCCCCTAGCAGCGCTCGCCCCGGTTGGAAAGGGGCCGACGGCGTGCGCAACTCCGGGCTTGTGTCGTCGTTGGCGTCGGCCCAGTCTCGGCTGCACCTGATCAGGAGAATGACGTCCCGATGCCCCGCCCGGCAGCCCATCCCGAACGCCATGGTGTTTCACGAATCGGCTGGCTGCGCGCTGCCGTATTGGGTGCGAACGACGGGCTGGTGTCTACCGCCAGCCTGGTGATCGGCATCGGCGCCGCGGGGGCGACGCGCGAAGCGATCCTGCTGGCCGGGCTGGCCGGGCTGGTCGCCGGCGCCATGTCGATGGCCGCCGGCGAGTTCGTCTCGGTCAGTTCGCAGGCGGATGCCGAAGGCTCCGAGTTGCGCAAGGAGGCGAAGGAGCTGGCGGAATTCCCCGATGCGGAGCAGGCCGAACTGGCGGCCATCTATCGGGCGCGCGGACTCACACCCGAGACCGCCGCGCAGGTGGCGCAGGAACTGATGGCCCATGACGCGCTTGCCGCGCATGCCCGCGATGAGCTCGGGCTGACCGAGCAGACGGCGGCAAGACCGCTGGAGGCGGCGCTGGCCTCGGCGCTGATGTTCGCGGCCGGCGCTGTGTTGCCGATCATTGTCGTGCTGGTGGCGTCGCCGGCGCAGCGGCTGATTGCCGTGGTGGCTTCGGCCCTCGTCGGGCTGGCGTTGCTGGGGGCGGCCGGCGCGCGAACCGGCGGCGCACCGCTTGGCCGCGCCGTGGTCCGCGTCGTGTTCTGGGGCGCCCTGGCGATGGCAGCGACGGCGCTGATCGGGCGGCTGGCGGGCACGGTGATATGACGGAAGGAATAGCATGACGATCCGCCTGCACGGCTTTTTCCAGAGCTCGACCTCCTATCGGGCCCGCATTGCGCTGGCGCTGAAGGACGTGACTTACGAGTATGTGGCGGTGAATCTGCGCGCCGCCGAGCACCGAGAAGCCGAGTTTCTCGCGCTCAACGCCACGCCGGCGCTGCCGATGCTCGAAGTGGCGGAGGAGGGCACGGTGATGCGGCTCGGCCAGTCACTGGCGATCATCGACTGGTTGGACAGCCGCTTTCCCTCGCCCCGCCTCATTTCGGACGCGCAGCCACTGCGCGCCCGCGTGCTGGAGTTCGCGACGCTGATCGCCTGCGATATCCACCCGGTCAACAATCTGCGGGTGCTCAAATATCTCTCCCGCCTCGGCGTTCCGGAAGCGGCGCGGGACGAATGGTATGCCCACTGGATCGCCGAGGGCCTGGCTGGTGCCGAGCAGCTTCTGGATTGGTATGGCGCGGAAGGGGGATGGTGCTTCGGCGCCGCGCCGACGCTTGCCGATGTCTGCTTGGTGCCGCAGATGGCCAATGCGGACCGGATGAACTGCGACCTCGCGCCTTATCCACGCCTGCGCGCGGCGCGGGAGCATGCCGCCATCCATCCGGCCTTTATGGCAGCCGCGCCGCAGAACCAGCCGGACTATCTCGGCTGACCCGCGGCGCGTCCCGATCGATCAGGCGAAGGTCAGCGCCTTGGCGACCTTGACGCCGGGCAGTCGGCAGATCGCCGCCAGCAGCGGATCGGGGATCACCTCGTCCACCGAGAGCAGCAGCACGGCCTCGCTGCCCGAATCACGCCGGCCGAGATGGAAGGTGCCGATGTTGACCTGCGCTTCGCCGAGCGTGCTACCGAGCCGGCCGATGAAGCCCGGCTTGTCCTCGTTGACGATGTAGAGCATCCGCCCCTGCAGATCGGCCTCGACCTTGATGCCGAACAGCTCGGTCAGGCGCGGCTTTGAATTGCCGAACAGCGTGCCGGCCACCGAACGGTCGCCTTCCTCGGTGGTGACCGTCACCCGCAGCAGCGTGTGATAGTCGGTCTCCCGCTCATGGCGGACCTCGGCGATGTCGACGTTGCGCTCGCGCGCCAGGAACGGCGCGTTGACCATGTTGACCGTGTCCGAGTGCGGCCGCATCAGCCCGGTCAGCACGGCCGCCGTGATCGGCTTGATGTTCAACTCGGCGGCAGCCCCTTCCACTTCCACCTTGACGGCGGTGATGGTCTGCGATGCCAGCTGCCCGATCAGCGCGCCCAGCCGCTCGGCCAGCGCCATGTACGGCCGGATGCGCGGGGCTTCCTCGGCCGACAGCGACGGCACGTTGAGCGCATTGGTGACGCCGCCGGTCAGCAGGAAGTCGGACATCTGTTCGGCGACCTGGATGGCGACATTGACCTGCGCCTCGTCGGTACTGGCGCCAAGGTGCGGCGTCGAGATGAAGTTCGGCGTGCCGAACAGCGGCGAAGCCTTGGCCGGCTCCTCGGCAAAAACGTCGAGCGCCGCGCCGCCGATATGGCCGGAATCGAGCCCGGCCTTCAGCGCCACTTCGTCGATCAGCCCGCCACGCGCGCAGTTGATGATCCGCACGCCCTTCTTGGTCTTCATCAGATTGGCCGCCGACAGGATGTTGCGCGTGCTGTCGGTCAGCGGCGTGTGCAGCGTGATGAAGTCTGCGCGGGCCAGCAGCTCGTCGAGCTCGACTTTCTCGACGCCGAGATGCTCGGCACGCTCCGGAGTCAGGAAGGGATCGAAGGCGACGACCTTCATCTTCAGCCCCAGCGCCCGGTCGGCAACGATCGAGCCGATATTGCCGGCGCCGATCAGGCCGAGCACCTTGGAGGTCAACTCGACCCCCATAAAGCGGTTCTTCTCCCACTTGCCGGCCTGGGTGCTGGCGTCGGCCTCGGGCAGCTGGCGGGCCAGCGCGAACATCAGCGCAATGGCATGCTCGGCGGTGGTGATCGAGTTGCCGAACGGCGTGTTCATCACCACGATGCCCTTGGCCGAGGCCGCCGGGATATCGACATTGTCGACGCCGATGCCGGCGCGCCCGATGACCTTGAGGTTGGTGGCTTCCGCGATCAGCGCGGCCGTCGCCTTGGTCGAGGAGCGGATCGCGAGGCCATCATATTGACCGATGATCTTGGCCAGCTCCTCCTTCGAGAGGCCGGTGATTTCATCGACTTCGACGCCGCGGGCGCGGAAGATTTCGGCCGCCTTGGGCGACATGGAATCGGAAATGAGTACCTTGGGCATGGTCTTGTCCTTCGAAACTGGGAAGAAAGCGCGGGTCAGGCGGTGACGGTGGCGTAGGCCCAGTCAAGCCAGTGGGTCAGCGCTTCGATGTCAGCGGTGTCGACGGTGGCGCCGCACCAGATCCGCAGCCCCGGCGGCGCATCGCGGTAAGCGCCGATGTCATAGGCCGCACGCTCCTTCTCGAGCAGCGAGACCATCGCCTTTACCTGGTCGGGTGTGGTGCCCGGCAGGCTCAGGCAGACGCTGGTGTTGGACCGTGTCGCCGGCTCCTTGGCCAGATTCTCGATCCACGGCCGCTCATCGACCCAGCGGTTGAGCGCCGTGGCGTTGGCATCGGCGCGCGCCATCAGCTCGGGCAGGCCACCGATGTGCTTCGACCATTCGAGCGCGTCGATATAGTCCTCGACCGCCAGCATCGACGGCGTGTTGATCGTCTCCCCGGAGAAGATGCCCTCGATCAGCTTGCCCTTGGAGGTCAGCCGGAAGATCTTCGGCAGCGGTCGGTCGGGGGTATAGCTTTCAAGTCGCTCGACGGCGCGCGGTCCGAGGATCAGAATGCCATGGCCACCTTCGCCGCCCAGCACCTTCTGCCAGCTGTAGGTGAGGACGTCGGTCTTTTCCCAGGGAATTTCCTGGGCGAACACGGCGCTGGTCGCGTCGATGAAGGTCAGGCCCTCGCGGTCATCGCGGATCCAGTTGCCGTTCGGCACGCGAACGCCCGAGGTGGTGCCGTTCCATGTGAAGCAGAGATCGTTCGACTGATCGACGCGTGTCAGGTCCGGCAGCTCGCCATAGGGCGCGGTGATCACGGTCGGATCGAGCTTGAGTTGCTTGACCGCGTCGGTCACCCAGCCTTCGCCAAAACTCTCCCAGGCGATCATCGTCACTGGCCGCTGGCCGAGCATCGTCCACATCGCCATCTCATAAGCGCCGGTGTCGGACGCCGGCACAATGCCGATCCGATGGGTCGAGGGGACGTTGAGGACCTCGCGGGTCAGGTCGATGGCCAGCTGAAGGCGCGCCTTGCCCAGCTTCGAGCGATGCGAGCGCCCAAGCGATTCGATGGCGAGATTTTCAGGAGCCCAGCCTGGCCTCTTGGCGCAGGGACCGGAAGAAAAGTGCGGACGCGCCGGCAGCGCGGTAGGTTTATCAGTCATATTCTCTCCTCTCAGAGAGCTCGCGCCGCGTTGGGGCGGCGTGGCCCGCCGCCGCTCATATAGACAAGCGGCTGCGGGTCAAGACCGATCGCTAATGGCCCTTGCGGTTGGTCAGTTTGCCAAAGGTGCGGTCGAGTGCGGTAATCAGCTTGCCGGCGGCGCTGTTTACCGCCTGGTCGACACTCGATGCGGTGCTGTCGACGCTAAGCGGATCGAGCCCGTTGGGTCGCGCTTCCAGCGTGCAATGCTTGTCCGGAACCGTGCTGGCGGGGCCGTTAATATCCTTCAGATGAACCTCGATGCGCGTGAGTCGGGGCGCAAACCGATCGAGCTTGGCACGGAGAAGCGCTTCGAGATCGGCAGCGAGCGCTTCGCCAGCCTTGATATTGTTGTCTGAGTTGATCTGTATCTGCACGAAAATCTCCCTTTTGATGGTATCAGCGAACCTTGCGCGATCGCTCGAGCGCTGGTCGCTGGCCTTCGGCATCGAAGGCACCTGATGGGGGCTGCCCGGGGCGGCCCTGCGGCTGCATGCCCTCATTGGCCGTCTGTTCGGGCTCGGGGCGCTGAGCGGGCTCGGCAGCGTCCTTGAGCACCTGCGCCTTGCGGGCGAGATCAGCCTGCGTCGGGTCCTGTTCGGGGTTTGGCGTCTTGTCGGCCATGGAAATTTCCTTTCGTTTGAGCGGGAACCACCATCATTCAACCCGGGGATGTCATGCTGGTTCCAGCGGCGGCGAGGGGTGACTTGTCCCATGGCGATGCTTAACACCGGCCAACCACCCCTGTTTCAGAGTGAAACCCATGATCACACCGGCCGCGCCCGACCTTGCCGACAGCCTGTTTCCGAGTGCTCGGGAGGAGGCGCCGCGCGCCAACCAGCCCACTGCGGTGCCGCAGACCGAGCACCCGGCCTATCGCCTCGCTTTCCAGGATGATGACTTCCTGCTGCGCGAGGAACTGCGCCCGGTACGCTTCCAGCTGGAGCTCCTGAAGCCCGAACTGCTGCTCGCCGAAGCGGGCATCACGTCGACGTTCGTCTTTTACGGCTCGGCGCGAATTCCCTCGCCCGAGCAGGCGGATGGCGTTCTGGCCGCCGCGCGCACCCCGCGCGAAAAACTGGTCGCCGAGCGTCTCGTGGCGAAGAGCGGCTATTACACGGTGGCGCGCGAACTGGCGCGGCTGTCGTCATGCGCCGACCGGGGCCAGGGCGAGCCATGCCTCACCGTCTGCTCGGGCGGCGGACCGTCGATGATGGAAGCCGCCAATCGCGGCGCCTGGGACGAAGGCGCGCCGTCGCTGGGGCTCAACATCGTGTTGCCGCACGAACAGGTGCCCAATGCCTATGTGACCCCCGGCCTGTCGTTCCAGTTCCACTATTTCGCCCTGCGCAAGATGCACTTCCTGCTGCGCGCCAAGGCGGTGGCGGTGTTTCCGGGGGGCTTTGGCACCTTCGACGAATTCTTCGAGCTGCTGACTCTGGTGCAGACCGGCAAGGTCGCGCCGCTGCCGATCCTTCTCTACGGGCGGGAGTTCTGGACGCGTGTCGTCAATTTCGAGGCGCTGGCAGAGGAAGGGGTGATCTCACCCCGCGACCTCGAGCTGTTCCGGTTCGTGGAAACAGCCGAGGAAGGCTGGGAGATGGTCAAGGCCTGGTATTCGAGCGGCCCGCTAGACGATTAGGCGACGGGTTCTGCTGCCGCTTCGGCCGGGGCGGCTTCCTCGGCCGGGGCAGCGTCATCGGTCGCGGCCTCGTCTGTCGGGGCCTCGGCGGCCGGCTCTTCGGCCGGAGCGGCGGGGATCGGCAGCGGGCTGGCGCTCTGCTGGTTGAGCCAGACCATCACGGCGGCGCGCTCATCAGGCTTGGACAGGCCGGCGAAGCTCATCTTGTTGCCGGGCGCATATGCCTTGGGGCTCTTCAGCCACTTGCTCAGTTCTTCCCAGGTCCAGGGCTGCCCCTTCATCGCCAGCAGGGCGTCTGAATAGGAGAAGCCGGCATGGCTGGCGTGCGGGGCACCGACAACGCCATAGAGATTCGGCCCGATGCCATTGGCGCCGCCCGAAGCCGCATTGTGACAGGCTGCGCACTTCTTGAAGACGGCCTCGCCCTTTTCCGCCGTTGCCGAGGCCAGATAGAAGGCAATCGGCTTTTCGCTATCGACCGGGCCGGCGTCGACCACCTCTTCGACAACGCCTTCGATGATGTAAGCCGGCTTGTCGGGCTTGTGCGGGGTGAAGGCCATGTCCGTGAGAATGGAAATGCCGAGAAGGGCCACCAAGCCCGCCAGCACGGCGCCGGCGATCTTGTTGAATTCAAAGCTGTCCACTTATCTGCTCCTCGATCGGCATGGCCTGGAGGCCTGGAAGGGCATGGCGCCACGCCCGAAAACTCGGGCGCTCTATAGCAGTGCCGGGGCTGGCGGCAAGCTTTTGCGTTGCGGCAAGTCCATGTCGGGGCTAGGGCGGCATCCATGTCCAGCTATTCCCCAAGGGCCGCGACGCTTGTCGAGGCGATGGAACGAGCGGCTGCCGCCAATCCCCTGGCCGCGGTGGCGTTTCAGGGTGCGCCGGGGGCCTATTCACACCAGGCGGTGCGTGAAAAATATCCGGATCGGCCGGCCCTGCCGTGCGTGACGTTCGAGGATGCCATCGAAACCGTGCAGTCCGGCCGCGCGGGGCTCGCGATGATTCCGATCGAGAATTCGCTGCATGGGCGTGTCGCGGACGTGCATTTCCTGCTGCCCGAGTCGGGGCTGCACATTGTCGGCGAGCATTTCGTCCGCGTTCGTCACTGCCTGCTCGGTCTCGGGCCCAGGGACGCGCTGCGCGCCGTGCTCAGCCATCCCCAGGCGCTGGGCCAGTGCCGGGGCCGGCTGCGCGGCTGGGGGCTGGAGCCCGTCGCCCATTTCGACACCGCCGGGGCCGCCGCCGCCGTGGCCGACGCCGGCGATAATGTCGAAGGCGCCGTGGCCTCTCGGCTGGCCGCCGAGCTTTACGGGCTGGAGGTCTTCGCCGAAGGCATCGAGGATGCCGATCACAACACCACGCGCTTCGTCATCCTGTCGCGCGAGACGGTGCCGATGTCGGCAGGCACGCCGGCGATGACCAGCTTCATCTTCGAAACACGCAACGTTCCCGCATCGCTTTTCAAGGCCTTGGGCGGCTTTGCTACAAATGGTGTCAACATCACCAAGCTCGAAAGCTATCTGCGGGATGGTCGTTTCTCGGCCGTCGAATTCTATGTCGACATCGAAGGCGCACCCTATGAGCCGCCGGTGGCGCTGGCGCTCGAGGAACTGGCCTTCCACACGAAATGGGTGAGGCTGCTCGGCACCTATCCCCGGGGCCGCGACCGCAACTGAGCTTTAGCCGGCGAGTTGAACCAAATGGATGCAGGCCTTTCCATGGCCACGCGACACCAGGATTTCGAAGCCCGGCAGATCGAGTGCTTCCTTGCGCCCGGTCTCGACACTGATCAGCGTCGCCGGTACCAGCCATCCCATCTCATGCAGCCGGGCCAGCGCCGGCGGGGCCAGCCCCTGCTCATAAGGCGGATCCAGCAGCACCAAATCGACCGGGGCACGGGCGGGACCGAGTGTCTCCATGCGAATGGGAACGAGCGTCGCCAACTCTTTCGCCTGTAATGATTTCAGATTATTGTCGAGTATAGTTGAGGCGGTGATATCATTCTCGACAAAGCTGCAATGCCCGGCGCCCCGTGACAGGGCTTCGATCCCCAGCGCCCCCGTGCCGGCAAAGCCATCAACCACCCGCAACCCCTCGAAGCTGCCGAGCCGGCTGGTCAGCATCGAGAACAGCGCTTCGCGTACCCGGTCGGCCGTCGGGCGTGTCTGCGCGCCTGCGGGCGCCTGGATCGGTCGCCCCCGCCATTTGCCAGCGATTACCCGCATCAGCTGGCGTCGGGACCGCGCTTCAGCACGTTGAGCAGCTGCGCGACAAGCTGGGGCGGTACTTCGTCGACACCGCGCGGCGGCAGGTCCTCGAGATGAATGGGGCCATAGCGGGTGCGGATCAGCCGGGAGACCTGCAGGCCGAGATGTTCGAGCACCCGGCGGATCTCGCGGTTCTTGCCTTCGGTTAGCGTCATGCCGATCCACAGGTTACGGCCGGTGCGCCGCTCGATACCGGCATCGATCGGGCCATATTGAACGCCCTCGACAGTGATGCCGTCGATCAAATCTTCCAGCACTCTCTGATGGATCTCGCCGTATGCTCGCACACGGTATGAACGCGGCACGCTGGAGCTGGGCAGTTCGAGCGCGCGCTTCAGGGCGCCGTCGGTGGTCAGCAGCAACAGCCCTTCGGTGTTCATGTCGAGCCGGCCGACCGGCACGGTGCGCGGCAGGCCGGGCGGCAATATATCGAAGATCGTCGGGCGGCCGCCAGGGTCGCGAGAGGTTGTGAGCACGCCGCCGGGCTTGTGGAAGCGGAACAGCCGGGTCGGCTCCATCGCGGTGATCGTCAGGCCGTTGACGGTAATGCCGGCCAGGCTTTTGACGATCGTCGCCGGGGTGGTGATGACCTCGCCGTTGAGCGCAATCCGCCCCTCGCTGATCATCCGCTCGATGTCCCGTCGCGAGGCGACGCCGGCGCGTGCCAGCAGCCGGGCAATGCGCTGCGGTTCATGAGTTTCAGCGGCAACCGCCGCCGGCACGCGTTCAGGCTGCCTTTCGGGGCGACGCTCGGGCCGGCCGGCCGGGTTATTGCGTCGGCCGGTCGGGGCAGGGGCGTCGGCCCGGGCCTGCACCGGCAGCCCGGGGCGGCCGGGCATGCCGGCCCGGGCGGGGCGCGCCGCCGGACGCGTCGTGGCACGAGGTGCCGCGTCTCGGTCCGACTCCTTGCGAGGGCCGCGTTCGGGGCGTGCGGGTCGGGCGGCGCGCGCCGGCGGCGCATCACGCTCGGCGGCCTTGGCGGCACGGGGCCGGGCACGTTCGGCGCGCGGAGCATTGCCCTGTTCAGCCTCGGCGCGCGCGGCAAAACGACGGGCGGCCCGGTTGGTGGCGCCGGGCGGCGGCGCCTTGGGCGCGGCGCGCTTGCCATTGGGGGTCGGCACCGCGCCGATGTCGGCGCGAGGGCGGGCAGGGCGAGCCGGCCGGTTGCGATCGCCCGCCGGCGCACGGTCCCCCCGCGCCGGTGCACGGCTGTTATCCGGAGTTCTGTCCGTCGGTCTTCGGGGTGGGCGCATTGCTGCCTAGTGAGCGCGCTGGTCGTGCTTGTCCAGCATGGTTGCAAGGCGGGGCGGGTTCAGGCTAGGGCATTTCCGGCGCGGGCGTGGTGAAACTGGTAGACG
>NZ_JBIMKZ010000004.1:0-20403 GCF_051860865.1 Polymorphobacter sp.
AATCCGGCCTTCGCAAAGCGACAGCAGCAGGCTCTGCGGGACCAATCCAATGATTGGGGTCTGGGGCCTGCGGCCCCAGCCGCCGGAGGCACTTCCTACCGCCGGAGGCATTTTTAATACCGCCGGAGGCCCGCTTCTCCTGCTACCGGGGGCCGCTCGCTCATGAACGTCGGCACCGCTTAGGCGTTCACCGCCTCCAGCGCCTCATTCGCCTCCAGCCAGGCCAGTTCGGCGGCTTCGAGGGCGCGTTCGACGCGGCCGCGTTCCTGCATCAGGTCGGAGGCGGTGCGCCCCATGTCGGCGACGACGCAGGTCTTGGGGTCGAACAAGGCGCGGTCGATTTCGCCGCGTCGGGTCGTCAGCTTCGCCACTTCGGCCTCGGCCGCCTTGGCGGCCTTGCGCAGTGCCGCGCCGGCCTCGCGGGCGGCGGCGGCGGCCTTCCGGTCGTCCTTCTTGTTGCCCTTCGATTTGCCGTCGCCGCCGGCGGCCTTGCCGAGGATGGTGTCGGTATAGTCATCGAGGCTGCCGGCGAATTCGAGCGCCCGGCCGGAATCGACCAGTACCAGCCGGTCGGCGCTGGCCTCGATCATGTGGCGGTCGTGGCTGACCACGACGACGGCGCCGTTATAGTCGTTCAGCGCCTGGACCAGCGCCTCGCGGGTATCGACATCGAGGTGGTTGGTCGGCTCGTCGAGGATCAGCAGGTGCGGCGCGTCGCGGGTGATCAGCGCCAGCGCCAGCCGGGCTTTTTCGCCACCGGACATCTTGCCGACCTTCTGCTCGGCCATGGCGCCGGAAAAGCCGAAGCGGCCGAGCTGCGCGCGTACCTGGCTTGGGTTGGCGCCCTTCATCAGCCGGCTCATATGTTCGAGCGGCGTGTCGGAACTGTCGAGTTCCTCGACCTGATATTGGGTGAAATAGCCGACGCGCAGCTTGCCGGGCGCATGCTTGTGGCCGGTCATCGCCGGCAGCTGGCCGGAGAGCAGTCGCGCCAGCGTGGTCTTGCCGTTGCCGTTGCGCCCGAGCAGCGCCAGCCGGTCATCGGGATCGAGCCGCAGGTCGAGATGATCGAGGATCGCCTTGCCGTCGTAACCGACCGAGGCGGCCTCCAGCTGCACCAGCGGCGGCTTCAGCGGCGGCGGCGACGGAAAGTTGAAGACCAGGCTCGGGTCGGTGACGGCCTCGGCGATCGGCTGCATCTTCGCCAGCGCCTTCTGGCGGGACTGGGCCTGCTTGGCGGTGCTGGCCCGGGCGCTGTTGCGGGCGATATAGTCCTGCAGCTTGGCGCGCTGGGCGGCCTGTGCCTCGCGCGCCGAGGCCAGCTGCGCCAGCCGCTCGGCCCGCTGCCGCTCGAAATCGTCATAGCCGCCCGGATAGAGGGTGATCTTGCCGCCCTCGAGGTGGAGGATATTGTCGACGACATTGTTGAGCAGGTCGCGCTCATGGCTGATCACCACGATGGTCGCCCGGTAGGATTTGAGGAAATTCTCCAGCCACATCGTTGCTTCGAGATCGAGGTGGTTCGAGGGCTCGTCGAGCAGCAGCAGGTCGGGCTGGCTGAACAGCAGCGCCGCCAGCGCGACGCGCATCCGCCAGCCGCCCGAATAGCTGTCGAGCGGGCGATGCTGCGCCGCCTCGTCGAAACCGAGGCCGACGAGGATGCGCGAGGCGCGCGCCGGCGCCGTATAGGCATCGATGGCGATCAGCCGCTCATGGATCTCCGCCAGCCGCTCGATCGTCGGCCCGCGCTCCTCTTCGGCCAGCAGCGCCGCGCGTTCGATGTCGGCGGCGACCACGGTCTCGAACGGCGTCGTGCTGCCGGCCGGCGCTTCCTGGGCGACATAGCCCATGCGGGCCGACTTCGGCATGTCGATGCTGCCGCTGTCCGGCTCCAGCTGGCCGGCGATGACCTTCATCAGCGTCGACTTGCCGGCGCCGTTGCGGCCGATGAAGCCGATCCGGCCGCGCGGCGGCAGCGTCGCCGAAGCGCCATCGAGGATGGTGCGACCGCCGAGGCGGACGGTGATGTTGTTGATGGTCAGCATGGGGGGCCGATAGCATGACGGCCCTTCAAGAGGTAGGAAGAAAAAGGACATGAAAAAGCCCCGGCAAAGCCGGGGCTGGCGTCAGACGCGATCGGCCAGCGAAGCTGTCCGCCTCGCTGGCCGAGCTTGCGCCTCTATGGCGATAGCTGCGCTATCGCCAGGGGCGCAGCGCTTACTTCTGGGTCTTCAGATAGGCGATGACGTTCGCACGGTCCTGCGGCTTTTTCAGGCCGCCAAAGGCCATCTTGGTGCCGGGCATGAACTTCATCGGCGCTTCGAGATACTTGAACAGGGTGGCCTCATCCCAGGTCACGCCGCTCGACGCATTGGCCTTGGAATATTTGAAGCCGGGAACCGAACCGGACTTGCGGCCGACAACGGCGTGCAGCGACGGGCCGACGCGGTTGACGCCCTTGGTGGTGACATGGCAGGCCTTGCACTGGGCAAAGGTCTTTTCCCCGGCGGCGGCATCGCCCTTCGGCATCTGCGCTGCGGCGGGAGCCGCAATGAACAAGGCTGCGGCGGCAAACATAAATGTCTTGGTCATGAGGCTACCTGCTGTTGGCGTGGAACGATGCATTTACTAGCAGCCAGATGAATGCGCAATTATCAGAATCTGCGTCACTAAGCAGCATTATCAGCCGAGCAGAAACTCGACGAGCGACCTGACCTTGGGCTGCCGCCACTGCGGCGTCGGCGCCACCAGCCACCAGCATTGCGCCACCGCCACCGGGTCCGCCAGGGCGACCAGCGCACCCGTCGCCAGTGCCGGTGCCGCCAGCAGGCTCGGCACCAGCACCGGGCCGAGCCCGGCCAGCGCCGCATCGAGCGCCAGCCCGACATCGCTCAGCAACGGTCCCGGCGCATCGCGGTCGAGCGGATGGGCCAGCCGTGGCAGGTCCGCCGCCGGCCCGGCGGTCGCCACCAGCACCAGCGTCTCGGCCCCCATGGCGCGGCCGTGGATACCCTCGGCATCGGGTTCGTCGCCGAAATACAGCGCCAGATCGAGATTGGCCTCGGAAAAATCGGGCACGCCCTCGCAGGCATTGAGCACGAAGCGCTTGCCCGGCACCCGCGCCGCATAGGCTGCCAGCCGTGCCGACAGCCATTTCGCCGTCAGGTCACGCGGCGCGGCGATGGTCAGCACGTTGGAGGCCTGGCCTTCCTGGAGGATGCGGACCGATTCCTCGAATTGCCGGAACCCCTCGCGCAGCAGCGGCAGCGCCCGCTCGGCCTCGGGCGTCAGCTCCAGCCCGCGCGCCAGCCGGCGGAACAGGATCACGCCCAGCGTCTCCTCCAGCGCCCGGATCTGCTGACCGACGGCCGCCGGCGTCACCGCCAGCTCGTCGGCGGCGCGGGTGAAGCTCAGATGCCGCGCCGCCGCATCGAGAACCCGCAGCGCATTGAGCGGAAGGTGGGTACGCTTCATCGTCGCTCAGCGCGCCCCGGCGGCCGGCTGGCTGAGGGCAAATTCCGGGATCGTCACGGCGAAGCAGCGCCCGGCCGCCTCCATCAGATACTCGCCGGCCATCGTGCCATGCGGGGTCGGCAGCGGGCAGCCAGAGATATAGTCGAAGCTGCCGCCCGGCGCGATCATCGGCTGCTCGCCGACGACGCCCTCGCCGTCCACTTCGCTGATCCGGCCATCGCCGTCGGTGATCACCCAGTGCCGGCGCAGCAGTTGCACCTCGGCCGCCGAGCCATTCTCGATCCGCACATGATAGCTCCACACCCAGCGCCCGCCGCCGGGATCGGACTGTTCGGCAAGGAAACGCGGTGCCACCCGCACGGTGATGCCGTCGGTCGTCTGCGAAAAGCCGAAGAAGCCGCTGAGCGACATCGGCTCAGAGTCCCACGCTGGTCAGCGCGCGGTCGAGGTCGTCGATCAGGTCCTGCACGTCCTCGATCCCCACCGACAGCCGCAGCATCCCGTCGGTGATGCCCATCTCCGCCCGCGTCTCGGGGCTGACACTGGCGTGGGTGGTCGTCGCCGGATGGGTCATCAGGGTGCGCGAATCGCCGAGGTTGTTGGAGATGTCGATCAACTCCAGCGCATCGAGCAGGCCATGCGCCTGCGCCTGGTCGTCGAGGAACAGCGCGATGATGGTGCCGCCCAGCGTCATCTGGGTCATCGCCAGCGTATGCTGGGGGTGCGACGCCAGCCCCGGATAGAGCAGGCGCGGTACCCGCGTCTCCAGAAACCGCGCCACTGCCAGCGCATTCTCGCACGCCCGCCGCACCCGAAGATCGAGCGTCTCCAGGCTCTTCAGGATCAGCCAGGCGTTGAACGGCGACAGGTTGGGGCCGGTATGGCGCGCATAGGGCAGGTAAACGTCGTTCATCCACGCCATGCTGCCCAGCACGGCGCCGGCCAGCACGCGCCCCTGCCCGTCCATCAGCTTGGTGGCCGAATAGGCGACGACATCGGCGCCCAGCTCCATCGGCCGCTGGACGATCGGCGAGGCAAAGGCATTGTCGACCACCACGCACGCCCCGGCATCATGGCCGATATCGGCGATCGCCCTGATGTCCGAGATATCCAGCCCCGGGTTGGACGGCGTTTCGAGGAAGAACGCCTTGGTATTGGGCCGCCGCGCCTTCGCCCAGGCCTGGGTATCGCGCGAATCGACAGTGGTCGTTTCAATGCCGAAACGCGGCAGGATCGTGTCGACAAGCACCCGGCAGCTACCGAACAGCGCCCGGCCCGCCACCAGATGGTCCCCGGCCGACAGCTGGCAGAGCAGCGCCGCCGTCATCGCCGCCATGCCGCTGGCCGTCGCCCGCGCCGCCTCGGCGCCTTCGATCAGCGCCAGACGCTGTTCGAGCATCTCCACGGTCGGATTCTGCAGCCGGCTGTAGGTCATCCCCGGCCGCTCGCCGCGGAAGCGCGCCGCTGCTTCTTCCGCATTATCATAGCAATAGCCGCTGGTCAGGAAGATCGCCTCGGAGGTCTCGCCAAACTCGCTGCGCGCGGTGCCGCCGCGCACGAGCCGCGTGGCCGGGCGCCAGCGGGCAGTATGGGCGGGGTCCTGTCCGGTCGTGCGTTTCATGGACCGGGGATAGCCGCCACAGAGGCGGCACGCAACGCCGCACAAGGTGAGGCCGAAGCCATCCTGAGCCTCACTTTGTTATCTCCCGTTCATCTTCGGTTAGAAGTCAGTCGGCAACAACAACCGCTCCGTAGCCATTCCAGTCATGAGATCGAGGGGAAATACCGTGCCCAAGTTTGCCGCCGGCGTCGTGAAGTTTCAGCGCGACGTCTATCCGCACAAGCAGGATTTGTTCGAGCAACTGAGCAAGGGCCAGTCCCCCGAAGCATTGTTCATCACCTGCTCGGACTCGCGCATTGAACTTGGCATGCTGACCCAGAGCGAGCCGGGCGACCTCTTTGTTGTTCGCAACGCCGGCAACATCGTCCCGCCGCATGATACCAGGACCGGCGCCACCACCGCCGCCATCGAATTTGCCGTTGGCGCCCTGAAGGTTCCGCACATCGTCATCTGCGGCCACACCGACTGCGGCGCCATGAAGGGCGCCATGGCCCTCGACAAGCTGGACAGCCTACCTCACGTTCGGGACTGGCTCGGCTATTCGCGCGCCGCCGTCGACATCACCAATGCCATCGGCGCCGACCTCAACGACCATGACCGGATGCTGATGCTGCTCGAGCAGAATGTGATGCTCCAGATCAACCACCTCAAGACCCATCCGACCGTCGCGGTCGCCATGGCCAAGGGCGAACTGCAGCTCCACGGCTGGGTTTATGACATTGCCGACGGCGAGATCTATGCGGTCGACCTGGACAGCGGCAAGTTCCTGCCGGTGTCCAAGCGCTACGCCGAGCAGGTTGCCAAATATCTGGACCATGATCACGCGCACGGCGTCGCCTGAGCCGCTTAGCCGTGCGGCTCATGGTTGCGGACGATCAGCAGGTACATCACCGGTGTCACGATCCGGCTGAGCAGGGTCGATGACACCAGCCCGCCGATGATCACCCAGGCCAGCGGGCCGTAGAGCCCGGAGCCGGACAGTGCCAGCGGCAGCAGCCCGCCGATGGCCGTGACCGAGGTCAGCAGCACGGGGAGGAACCGCACCTCTCCGGCGCGCTCGATGGCCGGGCGCAGTGCCAGCCCCTCGCGGCGCAGCTGGGTGGTGAAATCGACCAGCAGGATCGAGTTCTTGATCTCGATGCCGATCAGGGCAACGAAGCCGATCACCGCCGTATAGCTGATCGAATTGCCGGTCAGGAACAGCGCCACCAGCCCGCCGAACAGCCCGAGCGGGATCACGCCCGCCACCACCGCCACCTCGCGGAACCGCCCGAACTCGATGACCAGAACGCCGAGGATACCGAACACCGCCAGCGCGATCACCGGCCCCAACCCGGAGAAGCTGCGCGACCGCGCCTCCGCCTCGCCCCCCGTGCCGAAGCGATAGCCTTCAGGCAGCGCCATGCCGGCCAGCGCCCTTTCCACTCCGTCACTGACCTGGGCGGTGAGGAACCCTGGCGCCACTTCGGACTGGATATAGACCACCCGCTGCTGGCTCTCGCGGCTGATCCGCGGCGGCGCCGAATCGAGCCGCGGCGTTGCAATCTCGCGCAGCGGCACCGCGCCGCGCGCTGCCGGCACCTGGACCTGATCGAGCACCGACACCGGCTGGCGGCCATCGAGCGGCAGCCTCACCACGACATCATAGCTGTCGCCTTCATTGTCGCGGTAGCGCCCCGCCGTCTCGCCGGCCAGCGACAGCCGCAGGATCCGGCGCGGCGCGCCGGGGACGACGCCTACCAGCGCCGCCTTTCCCGCATCGAGCCCGAGATCGAGGCGCGGCTGGTCGGTCGCCACCGGGTTGCTGACATCGCGGGTGCCGGCCACCCGACGGATGCGGGCCTCGGCCTCGGCCGCCAGCCGCTTCAGCACGTCGAGATCGGGGCCGAAGACGCGGATCAGGATCGGCGCATCGATCGGCGGGCCATTCTGGAAGATCTTGACGACATATTGGGCGTCCGGCCCCTGGTCGAGCCGCCGGCGCAGCCGCTCGACAAGCGCCGGCCCCTCGGTCTTGTCCCAGTCATCGAGCACCACGAAGACCTCGCCCAGATTGGTGCGCTGGTCGAAGCTGCGCTGATTGTAGAAGATCTGCGGGTTGCCGCGCCCGATATTGGACATCAGCGACTGGACCCCGGGTTCGTCCTTCAGTGCCGCCTCGACAAAACCGACCGCCCGCGCCGTCCGGCTGATCGCCGCGCCCTCGGGGGCGGTCACCGTCACCAGGAAATAGGGCGCATCGGCAGGCGGAAACAGACTCGATCCGATGAGCGGCACCAGCGCGAAGCCCGAGGCGACAATCGCGCTGGCCACGGCCATCGCCCGCCACGGCCGCTCCAGCGAGGCATGGAGCAGCGGCGCATACAGACGCTGGATACCGTTCTGGACGAATTGCAGGAAGCGGTTGCCCCGCGCGCTCTCCTCGCGCGGCAGGATGCGGCTGGCCAGGAACGGCACGATGGTCAGCGATACCAGCAGCGATGCCGCCACCGTGCCCAGCACCGCCACCGGCAAGGACCGGGTGAACTTGCCCGCCCCCTCTGGTAGAAAGGCCAGCGGCAGGAAGGCGAACATCAGCACGAAGGTGCAGCCGAGCACTGCGACCGCGATCTCGCGCGTACCGGACAGCGCCGCCGACATCCGGTCCTCGCCCTCGCGCAGGTGCCGCGCGATATTCTCGGTGACGACGATCGAATCGTCGACGAGCAGCCCCAGCGCGATGATGAACCCCGATATCGCCAGCTGGTTGAGGGTGAAGCCGGTGAAATACAGAACCGCCACACCGATCGCCAGGCTGAGCGGCACCGACACCATCACCACCAAGCTGGCCCGCAGCCCGAGCGGCAGCAGCGTGATCAGCACCAGCGCCAGCGCGATGCCGAAATCGCGCCCCAGGGTCGCCAGCTTGCGGCCGATATCGAGCGACTGGTCGAAGCCCAGCTCGAGCCGGACATCGGGCGGCAACAGCCGGCGATATTCATCCGCCGCCGCCAGCGCGTCGTTGCGGATGTCGAGGACGTTCAGATTGTCCTTCTGGGTCAGCGTGACCCACACCGCCCGCTTGCCGTTGAAGCGGGCGATATGGGGCTGCTCCTCATAGCCCCAATGGACATCGGCAATGTCCCGGACACGGACCAGGCTGCCGTTCTGCGCCCGCACCGGCTCGTCGACGATCTCGTCCAGCGACCGGAAGGCGCCGCCGGCCTGGACGTTCAGCCGCAAATCGCCGCTGTGCACGGCGCCCGGCGGCAGGTCGGTCGATCCCTGACGGAGCGCATCGGTGACGGCGGTGATCGGCAGCCCGAGCTGCGCCATGCGGCCGAGATCGACATCGACGCTGACCTCCGGCCGGGGAATGCCCCAAACCCGCGTCTCGCGCACACCGGGCACCCGGTTCATCCGCTCGCGCAGGTCCTTGCCATATTTCTCCAGCCGCCGGTACGAGGCGGTGTCGGAGACCAGCGCGAACTGCAGCACCGCGGCCTCGGTGGTCCGGCTGCGGCGGAATTCGAGCCGCTGCAGCGCCGATGGCAGGGTGGCGCGGATGGCGTTCACCTCGCGCACAACCTCGTCATATTTCTTCTCGGGATCATCGTCCCAACTGAATTCGGCGGTGATCACCGACGAACTGTCGGTGCTCCGCGACTGGACCTTGACGATACCGTCAACGCCCTGGAGCACATCCTCGATCGGCTTGGCGATCGTTGTCTCCATGTCCGCCGGCTCGGCGCCGGGCACCGTGGCGACGACGATGATGAACGGCGACGGGAAATGCGGGTCGACCGAGCGGGGAATGCTGAAAAAGGAAGACACGCCGATCGCCACCAGCAGGGCAAAGCCGACCAGCGTCACCTGCCAGCGACGAATGGCGAAATCGATGATGCCCATGTCAGCCGCGGCGGACCTGCACGCGCATCCCGTCGCGCAGCCGGTCGGGCCCCGAGCTGACCACCTGCTCGCCCGCTTTCAGCCCTGATAGAACCAGAATCTGCGTATCGCCGACCGGGCCGATGCTCACCCGCCGCAACCGCACGCGGCCCGCCGCTGCATCATGGACGTAGACAAAGCCCTCGTCGGCCCGCGCGCTGAAGACCGCCGACGCGGGCACGCCGAGCGCCGAAGGCCCTGTGCCGGCCAACGCCAGCCGCGCCGAGCCGATCAGCCCCGATCGCAGGCCTGGGCGGGGGGGCAGGCTCAGCTCGACCCGAAAGGTGCCGGTCGCCTCATCACCGCGCGCGCCGATCTCGCTGACCGTCGCCGGCAGCGGCGCCGGCCCGAGCGCCGGCCGCAAAACTTGCGCCGGTTGGCCGAGCCGGATGCGCGCAACATCGCCGTCCGCCATCGGCAGCCGCAACACATGGCCGGACGCCGCCTCGCCAAGCGTCAGGATCGTCTGGCCGGCGGCGACGATCTGCCCCGGCTCTGCCGGCCGCTGGAGAACGACACCCGCCGACGGCGCGCGAACGCTGCCCAGTGTTTCGTCGAAACCGGCCTGTCGGCGCCGCGCCTGCGCCGCCGCCATCGTCGCACGGGCGGTCTCGACCCGCGGCGCCGTCACCCAGCCCTTTTCGAACAATCCGAGCAGCCGGCGATAATCGGCCTCGGCGCGCACATACTCGGCCTGGCTGGAGGCCGAGGCGGCATCGAGAGAGGTCAGGTCGAGCCGCGCCAGCAGCTGGCCGGCCCGCACGCTGTCCCCTTCCCTGACGAGAATGGCCGCGACCCGGCCGGGCGTGCTGAAGCCCAGCATCGTCTCGCGCTTCAGCCGGACAGTGCCGCTGATCTCCAGCGTGGCCGCGCCGCCGGCCGGCACCGCTGGCGCCACAGCGACCGGCACCGGCGCCGCCTCTCCGGCGGTCCGCGCAGGCGCGCTGGCAGTGCAGGCCTGAAGCAGCGCGGCAAGCAGAACAGCGGCCAGCCTCTGCAGCACAGCAGGGCGACTTTGCCCTTTCGGTAGGTTCCAGCCTGTTCTCGTCGCCTGCATGTCGTGCCCCGAATGCCCGCAGCACCGGGAATGCCGGCGCGTGTCTCATGGTGAGCGCACGACTGACGGCCTGCAAGCAATTTTTTGAGTAGCGCTCAATATGACATCATCAATCAACGAAATTGACAATCTTCGCTTAATCAATAATTGTCAGAATATTAACAGTGAAGGGACGAGAGACGGTGAAGGGACCGGTGATCGGCACATGGCCGTTACCAGCCGCATCGCCATTGGGCCCGTCCGCGTCCTGCGAGTCGGGGCTAAGCTCGATATCGGCCACGATTTGCCCAGCGATACGAAATTCCCAGTCTGGCAACCGCGCGGCCAGCGCGTCGAACGCTTCGGCCACCGCATGCGCCGTCCCAATCAGCCGCAGCATCAGCGTCACCCGGGCGCCGATGAAGGTGACGCTGGCCCAATCCACGGTCCGGATTTCCTCGACGGCCAATATGGGTTTTTCCCTATCGCCGACGTCGAGTTTGGCTGCGCTGGAAATGCCGCGCAGCAGCGCGGTCTCAACGTGATCTTGTCTATTCCGCATTATCGTGTGCTCCCCATGACGGTTTTTTCTCCCCGCGCGCCCCACGTCGACGCCGCCTCGGCCTGGGCAATGAACGCCTCGACACGGGCGGTTGTCGCCGGGCGCGGCTCGCGACCCCGGCGCAGATCGAAGACGAACCGTGGATCGCCGGCCACCTCGCGGCCAAATCGGGACGGGGCGACGGATGTCCGCCGCAGGTGCCGCTCCACCAAAGTCAGTAAATGCATTGCCCCTGCTCCCATCGTCGTAAGAACCTATGCAACTTCTGCCGATTCGGCTTGTTTGACTATTTATCGGCGGCCATTTCCTACTAGTCTAGGAAAAAAACTATGATAGAGTTGGAACCAAGCGGGCCGGGAGAGGAGGTGCCGCCAACTATGGACAGCGTCGCCATCCGCAAGCGGTTGGACGAGCTGATCAGCGCGACTGGTGGGGATTATGCCTCGCTGTCGCGCCTGCTCGGCCGTAACCCCACCTATATCCAGCAGTTCGTCAAACGCGGCGTTCCCCGGCGGCTGTCCGAGACCGATCGCCGGGTTCTTGCGCGCCATTTCGGCATCGCCGAGCGGCTGCTCGGCGCGCCTGATGAGGATGGTGCCCGCGCGGTCATGGCGCGGCCCGGCCTGGTCCAGCGTGCCGAGGATTATGTGCTGATTCCCCAGCTGGCGATCGGTGCGTCTGCCGGCCATGGCCTCGAGCCTGGCGACGAAACACCGCTGGCCGTGCTCGCCTTCAAGGCCAATTGGGTGCGGACCATCGCCAGCGGCAGGCCTGAGGCGCTCACCGTGATCGGCGTCGAGGGCGATTCGATGTTGCCCACTCTGGCCGACGGCGACCAGATTCTCGTTGATACCGATGACCGCGAGCGACTGCGCGATGGCATCTATGTGCTGCGGACCGACGACGCGCTGCTGGTGAAGCGGCTCTCGGTCAACCCGGCCACGCGTCGGCTGACGATCCGTTCGGACAATGACGCCTATCCGAGCTGGGACGATTGCGACCCCGCCGGGGTCATCGTCGTCGGCCGCGTCGTCTGGGTCGGACGGCGCCTGAACTGACCGTCGTTATCGGCGCCGATCGAGCAGCAGCAGCACGACCGCCGCGATGATCCCGATCA
Organism: Polymorphobacter sp.; assembly: GCF_051860865.1. Taxonomy (GTDB): domain Bacteria; phylum Pseudomonadota; class Alphaproteobacteria; order Sphingomonadales; family Sphingomonadaceae; genus Sandarakinorhabdus. The sequence goes on from NZ_JBIMKZ010000004.1 coordinate 11,738, forward strand.
CCCCGCCGACGATCAGCCCGGCCGAAACCTCGCCGACCATCACCCCGACCACCGGGCCCAGCAGCAGTCCGGCGGCAATCAGGCATCCGCCGCCTCGGCGGGTCGAGCTGGAGGGCGATGATCCATCGGGGGGCTGAACAGGGTCGGAATCGGACATAACCCCCTCCTGCCACGGTCCGGCGCAAAGCACCATCGCAGGCATTGGGCGTCCTGCCGCAGCCGCGCCACGCTCGACGCTTTGCGCCTGTGGCGATTGGGTCTAGGGAAAATCGTGGTCCGGCCCGTGTTTTCATTGCAGCGATCGGCGCTGATCCTGTCGGGCAGCGCGGCGATCATCGGCTGTTCCGGCATCGCGGCCGCCCAGGGGGCACCGCCACAGCCCGATGCGCCGATGCCGGCGCTCGAACGCGGGATCCCCGATGCCGAGGATTTTCCGGCGCTGCTGGACAGCGATGGCCAGCCCCTGGCCTGGCCGGAGATCGCCAGCGAGAATGGCGCCGATGCCGTCGCCGATGCCGGGGACGTCCGTTACACGGTGAGCATCGAGGGGCTGGGGCCGCTGCGGCTCGATGACGAGTTCCGTGGCCTGTCGGCGCTGTGGACCCGCCGCAACGAACCCGCCAACCTCGCCCAGATCAACCGACGCACGGTCGAGGACCGCGACCTCATCGACATCCTGCTGCGCTCGATCGGCCACTATGGCAGCGATACGGAGATCGAGGTCACGCCCCCGGTCCGCCCGGCGGACCCGACCGCGGTCGCCATTGCCGTAACGCCCGGGCCGCTCTATCGGTTCTCGGACATCGAAGTGAAGCCGCAGGCGGGTGCCTCGCCGGAGACCGCCGAGCTGGCGCGGCTGTTGCTCGGCATCGAGCCCGGCGATCCGGTTATCGCCGCTCAGGTCATCGCGCTCGAGGAGGGGCTGGGCGAAAAGCTTGCCGATGCCGGCTACCCCTTCCCGCAGATCAGCGCGCCGCAGATCGTTATCGATCACGCCACCCGCTCGGCGACGCTCGTCCAGGGCGTCGATGCGGGCCCGCGCGGCATTTTCGGCGAGACCCGCATCGAGGGCGAGACCCAGGGCTTCACCCCGCGCCACATGCGGGTGCTGACCCGCTACAAGCCGGGCGACACCTATGACGGCGCGCTGCGCGAGGATTTGCGCCAGGCGCTGGTCCAGACCGGGCTGTTCGGCGGGGTCTCAGTGACCCCGGAGCGTGAGGGGGAGCCGGCAGCGGACGGTACACAGACCATCGCCATGGTCGCCCGAGTTGAAGGCGCACCGTTGCGCACCGTCTCGGCGTTGGGCGGCTACAACACCGGCCAGGGGGTCCGCGTCGAAGGCGGCTGGACGCACCGCAACTTCTTCCCGCCCGAAGGCGCCCTCACTGGCCGCGTCGTCGCCGCCCAGCGCGAGCAGCTGGTAGCCGCCGAGATCCGCCGCCGCAATTTCCGCTACCGCGACCAGACCTTGTTCCTCGGAGCCTCGGTCTCGACCGAGCAGCAATTCGCCTACCGCGCCCGCACCGCCACCATCGGCGCCTCGATCACCCGCGAATCGAACCTGATCTGGCAAAAGCCGATCACCTTCTCGCTCGGCACCGAGGTGCTGCTCACCCGCCAGCTCGACCGCTCGCTGCGAAGTGCGACCGAGGACCCGAACGCCACCTTCCTGATCTTCGCCATTCCCGGCTCGATCACGCTCGACGGCTCGGACAATCTGCGCGATCCGAGCCGGGGCTTCCGCATCACCACGCGCATCAGCCCGGAGTTCACGCTGCGCCAGGGCCGCAACTTCAACTATGTCCGCGCGCAGCTCGACGGCACCTATTACCAGCCGGTCGGCGAGCGGACGGTGCTGGCGGCGCGGCTGCACATGGGCACGATCATCGGCGCCAACCGCGGCCGCGTCGCGCCGAGCCGGCGCTTCTATGCCGGCGGCGGCGGCTCGGTGCGCGGCTTCAACTTCCAGGGCGTCGGCCCGGTCGACGAGACCGGTGCCCCCACCGGCGGCAACAGCATCACCGAAGCCAGCATCGAGGCGCGCTTCCGCTTCCGTGCGCTGGGCAACGATATCGGCATCGTGCCCTTTGTCGATGCCGGCCAAGTGTATCAGGGCACGCTGCCGAGCTTCAACAGCCTGCGCATCGGCGCCGGCGTCGGGCTGCGCTATTATACGGCGTTCGGCCCGGTGCGCATCGACGTCGCCACCCCGATCACCCGCGAGGCGCGCGATCCCCGGGTCGCCTTCTATGTCTCGATCGGCCAGTCCTTCTGATGGCGGCGCCCGCCCTTTCCCGTTGGGGCCGCCGGCTGGCGCTGGTGGTGGTCGTGGCCGTCGGCCTTATCGGGGCGGTGATGGCCTGGCTGAGCACCGACAGCGGCCGGGGCTTCGTGCTGGCGCAGCTGCTGCGGCTCGATTTCCAGTCGGGGCTCGAGGTCGAGGCCGAACGGATCGACGGCTCGCTGTGGAGCCAGGCCACCATCCATGGCCTGGCGCTGAAGGACCCGCAGGGCCGTTTCCTCGAAGCGCCGCGGCTCCGGCTCGACTGGCGGCCGTGGCGCTTCTTCCTCAATCGGCAGCTGGTGATCCGCGAACTGGCCGCCGGCGATGTCCGGCTGATCCGGCTGCCGGCGCTCAAGCCGCGCCAGGATGACAGGCTGCTCCCCGATTTCGACATCCTTATCGGCAAGCTGGCGACTGACCGGCTGGTCCACGAGCCGGCCGTCACCGGCCGGCGCGAACGCCTGTCGCTGGCCGGCGACGCCGATATCCGCGCCGGCCGGGTCCGGCTGGTGTTCATCGCCAACAGCCTTGGCGGCGGCGACCGGCTCGACCTCAGGCTGGATGCCGAGCCGGACCGCGACCGGCTCGACCTCGCCGCCGACCTCGACACCCCGGTTGGCGGTATCGTTTCCCGGCTGATCGGCAGCAAGGCGCCCGTTACCGCGCGGATCCGCGGCACCGGCAGCTGGCAGCGCTGGACCGGCCGGCTCGATGCCCGGCTCGGCGCCGCGCCGCTGGCGGCGCTGGCGATCAGCAACGCCAAGGGGCTGTTCCGCATCAACGGCACCGCCGAACCGGCGCCACTGCTGACCGGTGTCGCCGCCCGCCTTGCCGGCCCGGTGCTGACGATCGACGCCAGCGCCAGCCTCGGCGGCCCGAGCCGCGACGTCACGCTCAGCGCCGCCAGCGATGCCCTGCGCTTTGCCGCGCGCGGCCGCGTCTCGGCAGCGACCGAGACTATCGAAACCGGCAGCCTGTCGGCCAGCCTGTTGATGCCGACGGCGCTCAACCCGAAGATCAGCGGCGAGGCCATCCGGCTGGACGCGCGCCTGGCTGGCACGCTCGGTGCGCCGCTGGTCGACTGGACGCTGACCGGCAGCAGCGCCGGCTGGGGCAATACCGAGCTGCGGGACATGCGCGGCGCCGGGATCGTCCGCCTCGGCAGGGCGGATGAAAATGGCCTCGCCCTGCCCTTCCGGCTCAGCGCCGACCGGGTCGTCGGCGTCGGCGAGATGGTCGCCCCCCTGCTTCGCAAGGTTCAGCTCGAAGGCACGCTGCGCTGGCAGCCGGGACTGGTCACCGCCGACGCGCTCAAATTCCGTACCAGCGGCCTCAACGGCACCGCCGGGCTGCGATGGCCGCTGGCCGATGCCGATTATCGGCTGACGCTGAAGGTCAGCGCCCCGCGCTATGCCATTGCCAGCCTCGGCCAGGCCAACATCAGCGCCGATCTGCTGGTCCAGCCCTCCGGCGCCGGGGCGCAGATCAGCGGTCGCACCGAGGCGCGGATGACCCGGCTCGACAATGACGGGCTGACCAGCCTGTTCGGCGGCCTGCCCCGCGTCTCGGCGCGGCTGCTGGTCCTGCCTGATCTCGCCTTTACCCTGACGGACCTCGTGCTGACCGCGCCGGACCTGACGTTGCGCGGCAGCGGCCGCCGCTCGCCCGCCGGTATCATCGCCCTCGATGCCAGCGGCGAGGCCCGCGCCGTCGGTCCGGTACGGGTCATCCTCGCCGGCGCCATCGACGCCCCGGACATCAGGGTGATGCTCGCCCGCCCTGGGCTCGGCATTGGCCTGGCGGCGGTCGACGCCCATATCGTCCCCGCCGAGGCCGGCTGGGGCTTCGACCTGTCCGGCACCAGCCTTTATGGCCCGGTGACGGCGCGCGGCGCGGCGCTGACCGCTGCCGGCCCGCTCGGTGTCCGCATCGATTCGGCGACGATCCTCGGCCTCACCGCCAGCGGTGTCGCCACCGCGACCGCGGCCGGCCCGTTCGCCGGCGAGCTGGCACTGCGCGGGCCCGGCCTCGAAGGCGCGCTGGTCCTTGCCAATGAAGACGGCCTCCAGCGACTCGACGTCTCGGCCACGGCGCGCGAGTCGACGCTGCCCACCACCACCCCGGTGCTGATCGAAGCCGGCTCGCTGCGGCTGTCGGCCGTGCTCCGCCCCGAGGGACCGGACGTCAATGGCTCGCTGAGCTTTACCGGCTTCGAGCGCGACACGCTGCGCGTCGACACCGGCAAGGCCACGCTCCGCTATGCCCGAGGGAGCGGCAACGCCAGCATCAGCGCAAGCGGCACCACAGGCATCCCTTTCTCGATCGAAAGCCAGATCAGCCTTGCCCCCGAGCGCATCGAGGTGCGCGGCAAGGGCCAGGTCGATCGCCAGCAGTTCACGCTCGGCAGCCCGGCCATCATCACCCGCGACGGCAATGATTGGGTGCTGGCCCCGGTCAGCCTCGTTGCCGGCGCCGGCAAGGCCGAACTGGCGGGCCGGATCGGGGACACCACCCAGCTGTCGGCGCGGGTCGAGGCGTTGTCGCTGGGCCTGATTGCCGCCGCCTATCCGCGCTTCGACGTCAGCGGCACCCTGTCGGGCCGCATCGACCTGACGCTGCCGCCGCAAGGCACGCCGCGCGGCCGCGCCAACCTCACCATCTATAATCTGTCGCGCACCGGCATCGCCTCGGCCTCGCTGCCGATCAATGTCGGCATCACGGCCGATCTCGGCGCGCGCGGCACGGTGGCCCGCGCCACCATTCAGCGCGGCGGCCGCACCGAGGGCCGCGCCCAGATCCAGATCGATCCCGTCGCCCCCGGCGACGAGCCGCTGATGGCCCGCCTGCAGGCGGCGCGGGTGCGCGGCCTGGCGCGCTTCAACGGCCCGGCCCAGGCGCTCTGGGGGCTGGCCGGCAACGCCGCCATCGACGTGCGCGGGCCGGTCAATGCCGCGGTCGACATCAGCGGCGCCCTCGGCGACCCGCAACTGGCCGGCACGTTGCGCGCCGCGCGGGCGCGGATGGAGGCCACCGTGCTCGGCGCGGTAATCGAGGATATCGCGCTCGATGCCCGCTTTGTCGGCTCGCGGCTCGAGCTGACCCGCTTCTCCGGCCGCGTCGGCAAGGACGGCAGCGTATCCGGCAGCGGCGGGATCGACCTGTCCGCCGATCGCAGCTTCCCGATGGACATCAGGCTTCAGCTGAAAAACGCCCAGTTGCTCAACCGCGATGATCTCGTCGGCGCCGGCACCGGCACCATCCGGATCGCGACCGATGAATATGGCGGTGTCATCTCCGGCAAGCTGACCATCGACCGCGCCACCTTCCGCATTGGCCGCGCCGGGGTCGCCGATGTCCCCGTGCTCAATGTTACCGAGAAGAATGTACGCGTGCTCGGCCGCCCGCAGTTCATCTATGCCGCCCCGACGCGCTGGCTCCTCAACCTCGAAGTGGCAGGCGACCGCCGGCTGTTCGTTTCCGGCATGGGCATCGAATCGGAATGGCGCGCCAATCTGAAGATTCTCGGCGGCGCCACCACGCCCGAGCTTAACGGCCGCGTCGAACTGGTGCGCGGCGACTATGATTTCGCCGGCCGTCGCTTCGCGCTGACCAAGGGCGATATCCGCTTCCAGGGCGGCTATCCGCCCGATCCGCTGGTCGATGTGGCGGCCGAAAGCACCAACAGCGGCTTCACCGCGCAGCTGACCATCAACGGCACGGCGCTGAAGCCCAATATCCGCTTCAGCTCGGTCCCCTCCCTGCCCGAGGACGAGGTGCTGAGCCGGTTGCTGTTCGGCGATTCGGTGACCAACCTGTCGGCGCCGGAGGCCGTGCAGCTGGCCGGCGCGCTCGCCGGTCTGCGCGGCAACGGTGGCTTCAACCCGATCAATTCAGTCCGCAAGGGGCTGGGCATCGACCGGCTGCGGATTCTGCCGGCGGATATCGCCACCGGCCGCGGCACGGCGGTGGCTGCCGGCCAGTATATCGGACGCAATGTCTATGTGGAGTTGGCTACCGATGCCCAGGGCTATACCGCCACCAACATCGAAGTCTCGATCACCCGCTCGCTGTCGATCCTCAGCCAGGTCGCCACACTCGGCGGCACCGGCGGCAACCTGCGCTGGAAACGCGATTATTGAGGCCCCGCTTGCCCATCCCGTATGCCGATGCTTGCACGCCGTCGCCGGCTGGCTTATGTCGCTCGCTCCCGTGGCGGTCGTAGCTCAATTGGTTAGAGCGCCGGTTTGTGGTACCGGAGGTTGCGGGTTCAATCCCCGTCGATCGCCCCAGGGGTCTTCGCCGTCATCGTGAACGGCACGCAGCCGAGCGGCTGGCCATCCACCACGATCGTCATCGCCATCCCGTCATTGTCGAGACGTGGCGCCTGCGGATCGCGCAGCCTCGGCAGCGGCAGGTCGGCATAGAGTGATCCGGCGCCATCGGCGGCCACCTCGAGCATCGGCAGCTTGTCAGCGCGCTCCGGCCCGGCATCGGCAAAAGCGACGCCACTGCATTCGGCAACATCATGAACATGGATTTCGTGACGGCCTTCGGGCAGGCCTGTCACCTTCATTACCAGCCGGTCGCCCTGTACTTCCTCATACAGCGTCGCCTCGCCGAGCACCGCGCCGTTGATCGCGACGACACTGCTGGTCAGAATCAGCCGCGGCGGCGCACCGCCGGTCCGGCCCAGCGACACGGCCTCGCTTCGCCCGCAGCCGGCCAACAACCCCAATGCCAGCAAACCCTGAACCAGAAACACCGTACGCATGACGCCTCCTCACTTCACCTTATGCCATAATGCGTCACCAGCCGATCGAGCGCCAGCTTGAGCACCAGCTTTCCGGCGCGGCTTGGCCAGCCCAGTGCGCGTTCCGCCGTCTCCAGCCCGTCGCCGAGGCAGATTACCCGCCACAGCACATCCGCCAGCCCCGGCCCCGCCGCTGTCACCGCTGCATCGAAGCGCTGGCGCGCCGAGATCTGCGCCGTCGTCGGGTCCATTCCGCCCGGCCCGGAGCGGCTGACCGGCGCCGGGTCCCAGCGCATGGTGATGCGCGGCGCCTGGCCAGCCAGCATGAAGTCATGGCGCAGCCGCTCGCCGGCCTCGAACTGGGCACGGGACACCATGTCGCGCCGCACCAGCCAGGCCAGCGGCGACTCCGCCAGATTGACGGTCACACGCCGCCGGTCGATGGCCTCGGACGGCGTCAGCAGCCGGCTTGCGAGCAACCGGTTGCGTGCCTCGGGCATGACATCATCGCTCGTGCGCGCCTGTATTCTCGCCTTCATGGTTTGTTTTGCCCTCTTGAAGTGACGAATCACTATTGCCATACGGGCACCATTGTAGGAAAGAAATAACCGAAAAGGTTAGGAGCGCTGTCAGATGCTTACCCGGATTCGTGCGGTCAGAAAGGCCAAGGGGCTGACACTTCATGATGTTGCCGAACGCTGTTCGCCGCCGACGACGGCCCAGACGATCGGCCGCCTCGAGACCGGAACGCGCACTGTTTCAGTCGGTTGGCTCAACCGCATCGCCGCAGCGCTTGGCGTCGAGACCTCGGAGCTGGTCACGCTGCCGGACCGCCAGGACCTCGATGTCGCCGCCGTGCTCGGCGCGGACGGTGCCACCGCGCCGCGCGCGCCGATCACGCTGAGCCCGCCCCGCGCCGGTGGCAATTTGATCGGCATGATGGTCGATGTCACCCAGGGCGATTACCGCGCCGGCGACGAGCTCTGGCTGGAGCGGCTGGCGCCGGACGATTTCGCCCGGGCCGTCAACCGGGATGTGCTGGTGCCCCGCCCGGTCGGCCGCTTCGGCTTCGGCCGCCTGGTCGCCACCGAGGCCGGCAAGGTTCAGGTGCTGCCGTTGGCGCCGGGCACCCGCCAGTTGGTCGTCGATGCCGGCTGGCTCGGCGTCGTCCGTAAGCTGGTGCGAACCTTCTAGCGCATTACCTCGCCGAGCAGGGCCCGAGAGGCGTCGGCGATCAGTCCGCCGCGCGTTCCCTGCAGCGGATGCTCGGTGGGCAAGGGAGCGCAGCCGTCCTGCGGAAAGGCCACATCGCCGGCACCGTCACACCAGGCCACCAGCGCCATCAGCCGCGCCGTGGTCGCAAGGCTTTCAGTCGCCACCGCCACCTGTGCTGCCGGCGACAATCCGGCGCGCCATTCCCGGCCGGGCCCTTCAAACCACAGCCGCGCCTGATCGGCCAGTACCACCGCGCGCTGTCGCCGCTGCTCACGCTGGCTCGGCTGGCGCGGCGTGAAGGCCAGCGTCATCGCAGGCTTCCGCCCTCTTGAAACCGCCGCAGCGCTTTCCAGATAAGGGGTGTCGCCATCGCCGTCTGGGGTGGCGGCATCCTCCGGCCCGGTCTGGGCGGGG